>JBBQKI010000005.1:0-83705 GCA_038326725.1 Flavobacteriales bacterium | reverse complement strand
CTTCCAAAAACACCAAACCCAGCGTTGGCCACAGCAATATCTAAACGGCCCCAAGTGGTTATGATACTTTGCACAGCATTTTCTATTGATTTTTCTTCCATAATATCAACTGGAACTACCAATGTTTCTCCACCCGAATTCTTGATCTCAAGCGCAATCTCTTCTAATAATTCTTTACGCCTGGCGGAAAGCACCACTTTATACCCTAATCTTGCCCACTCAAAGGCCATAGCTTTGCCAATACCAGACGAAGCACCTGTTATCCAAACAACGTTTTCTTTTGTATTTGCCATTGCAAGTTTTATTTAGTTTAACCTTTCGATTTTTAAGCTGACGCACAACGTTTTGCAGCTACAAGAAGTTGGCAATTTCGAAGCACGAAACTATCTGCCACCACAAATCTTGATACGAAGCACAAAGCTTCATCTAAGCAATGAACCCGCTTTTTTGCCAAACGCCTGTTATAGCCAGTTTTTCTCATCAACATCCGCATTCTCCGTAAATATTTTTTATAGTTTCTTTTCCGTCCTTAGGTTTGATTTTAATTGTCCCTGTTTTTTGCCACGTTTCATCGATTTGTCCGACTTGTTTTACGTCAATGGTTATTTCATACTTATCATTAACGAAGGTTTCAACGGAACGGTCACCTGCTAAAGTGTCAGACTTACTCAATACAAATTTTGTCATTACTCCATTAATAGAAACAAAAGCATTATTTCCATAGTCGTCAGCATAAATGTATTTCCTGTTTTTAAATTCTGTTTCGTCATTTGAGAAGTAACAAGCACAACCATCTATTTCTGGTGGAAAAGTCGAGAATGTGTCAATTGAAATTCGGTCGTCTTTCGATGAAATATTTTCAGTCGAAGTCGTTTTATTGCTTTGTTGATTTTGTCCACACGACAGTAAAAGTTGGGCAAACAAAACCGTAAAAATAAATTGTCGATGTAGAAATAATTTTGTCATAATTTAATGTCTGTCTTGTCGTGCTTAAAATTGGCTATAACGTTTTGGAAATTTGTGCAGAAATGGCATTGCTTGCAGAACCATTGTCGTACCGCACCAAATTAAGTAAATAACGAATGACTTTACGTAAACCACCGTCAGCCATTTTTGTACAAATTTGCTGTTATGAGTAGTTTTTTTCTATGTCAAAGAAATTTTACATTATTATAAAACTCTTCAAACACTTTAATATTCTTGTTGTATGTCCCAGGGGTTGCCATAAAAGTAATAATATACCCAATTCCGTTTTTGAAAACAAAATAAGATTTCCCTTGAAATTTAAGTCCATTAGGTATTGTTGTGTAAATCAATCTTGCATTCGGATTTGATTTGTCAACTTCGAGCGCTGTCTGAGTCGGGTTGATTCTTAAATACTCCGCAAGTATCAATTTGTCAACTGAACTTATGTCTGGTTTATGATAAGCTGTTATTGAAATGGAATTTTCAATTTCAGTTTTTTCTAATTCACTATAAAGTTTTGGCAGACCCCAGTCTGCAATTGCCATATGTTTTAATGTGTCGTTTTTGATTTGCCCATACAATTTCCAACTGTCAGGAATGGTTGCATTGAATCGATACACTTCGTTTGCATAAGTATTTCCAACTATGGGCTCAGATTGTGCTTTTGAGTTTGTCTGTCCGTAAGCCTGAAGTATTAATGTCAAGCCAACTAAAGTATTTGCTAATATCTTTCTCATTTGATGATGTCTCTATTAAAATTACGCATAACTATTGTATATACGCAATAAAAACTACGTGTATACAACTCAATCCGTACGGTTATAGGCGCTTTTTGTCGTATTTTCAAATATCCAACTTGGTAGCTATATATAAGCACTTTTACCCCATTAAAGATTTTTATTACTTCTGCATCACCCCCTTCAACAGCTCCAACTGTCCCGTTAGGGTTTTGTTCTCCTCCTCCAGCGTGGCAATGTGCTGGGCTTGGGTGGTGTCTTCGGGCAGGTGGGTGGTGTAAGTTTTCGGAAGTTGGGCGGCAAGGTCTGCAAAAAAGTTGTGCTGTAGCGCCACGGAGATGTCCCAAATTTTGTATTCTTTTAGGTTCAAATATCATTATAAGTTAGTTTTTAGCTAACCTGCGTTAGCTTTTGACTAACCGCAGTTATTTTTTAGCTAACCGCAGTTATTTTTTAGCTAACCGCAGTTACTTTTTAGCTAACCGCAGTTACTTTTTAGCTAACCGTGGTTAGGTTTTAACTAACTCTGGTTACCTTTTGGCTAACCGTGGTTAGGTTTTAACTAACTCTGGTTAGTTTTTGGCTAACCAATTAGGTTCTAAAGAGGGTTATCTTCTTTTTTTCCTTTTCCATTTCTAATATGTAATTGTTTTCTGGGAAAATCAAAATCGGAAAGCTCCAAATTAAGTAATTCACCTATCCGCAGACCGGAGCCGTAAAGCATGGCTATCACTACCCTGTGTTTCAGGTTTTTTGTGGTTTGGATAAGTCGCAAAACTTCTTCAATGTTCAATACCACGGGTAATTTCCTGTCCTTTTTAGGCATATATATTTTGTCCACATTAATGGCACAAGCAGGATAAAAATATGCGAAGTGCTTTAGGCCACTAACCATCTGTCTATGGGTGCTCACACTATAGTTAAGTTTGCCTACGGTCCATTCAATAAAAAGGCGGACATCATTTTCAAAATCGTTACCTGCGGCTTTTTCAATAAGATTGTAGAGTTCCGAATCTACGGCAATTACCTTGGATGGGTCTGCTTTTTCTATAGGTTCATCTTGGCAGGAATTGAAAAAGGAAGGCAACAAGATGGGAAATAAAAGATACAGTTTTTTCATAACAGTTATATTGGGTTGTTACCCTTATAGTCTGTGATTTTTTAAAAGGTTGCGCTGCATCATAAAAAACCTAAAAAATAAATTATTGTATCTTGGAATGCCATTTGACCCAAAAAAGAAACCTTATGAAATCAATATATTTTAAATCAAAATTTTATGGGTTGTTAATTTTGCTGACTGCATTTAGTTCCCTGGCGCAAGAAGATACAGTTCTCATAGGCTTTCTTTTCATTCTGTTTCCCTCAGCCCAACTGGCTTATATGCCGGAAATGGAAATACGGGTTTAGCTATTGGGGCGGATGTGAGTTTTAATTATGGAAAGAATATTTTTTCATTGGCAGGCGGTTTTGGGGGCGAAACCGAAATCTTTATTCCCAACGATAGTTATTATAAATCTTCGCTTCTTTACGGAAGGGAATTTGGTTTAAGTGAAAAAATCTTTATCCATGGATTCGGAGGTGCGGGAATATTCATGTATTCTATTGAAGAAAAAAGGGAAAGGATCATTAGAAATACGATTGGATTTCCTGTTGGGTTAAAGTTGCGATTTAATTTACCCCGTATTTTTTCGATTGGCCTTCACTTTCAAACGAATATAAATTCGGTGGAAACAATTTTTGAAATGGGCATTGTCCTGCAATGGACCCGCGCTCCTAAATTGTAAAAGCCTTATAATAAAAACGCCCCCATTTCTGAGGGCGTTTTTTTAAAGTTTCTAAGAATTTACTTTGAATAGATCCTCACTTTCGTGGGAACTTATTAATCCCTACGGGGTCTGTCCCTGTCGCGGCTATCACGGCCACGATTGTCGCGTCCACGGTCGTTACGGTCCCGGTCGTTCCTTTCGCGGGGTGGACGTTCCACAAAACCTTCCGGTTTGGGCAACAACGCTTTACGTGATACCTTTTGTTTACGGGTTTTGGGGTCGATACCAATGTATTTCACATCGAACACGTCGCCCATGTTAACCACGTCGGTAACATTTTCGGTACGCTCCCAAGCAAGTTCCGAAACGTGCAACAAGGTTTCGTTTCCGGGTGCATCGGTATATTCAACCACGGCACCAAAATCAAGCATTTTAATTACTTTCACTTGGTATGAACCGCCAATTTCCGGTTTAAACGTAAGCGAATCGATTTTCGCCAAAACCTTATCAATCCCTTCTTGGTTTGTACCAAGGATTTCAACAATACCTTCTTCGGTAATGGGGTCTTCGTTGATCACGATAGTGGTCTTAGTGGTTTTTTGAAGTTCTTGTATCACTTTTCCGCCCGGCCCAATCAAGGCACCAATAAATTCGTTCGGGATGGTAACTGTTACCATTTTTGGAGCGTGAGGTTTCACGTCGGCATTTGGTTTTGCAATGGTTTCGATAAGTTTATCGAGGATGTGCAACCTTCCTGCAGAAGCTTGTTTCAAGGCGTTTACCAAAATTTCGTACGATAGGCCTTTTACTTTAATATCCATTTGGCAAGCGGTAATTCCATCTGCGGTTCCGGTAACTTTAAAATCCATATCGCCCAAATGGTCTTCGTCGCCCAAGATATCACTCAACACGGCATATTTTCCTGTTTTGCTGTCGGAAATCAAGCCCATTGCAATCCCGGAAACGGGTTTTTTCAGTTGTACGCCTGCATCCATAAGTGCCATTGTTCCAGAACATACCGTGGCCATGGAAGAAGAACCGTTAGATTCCAAAACTTCCGAAACAACACGTACCGTGTAAGGACAATCGGCTGGAATCATTCCTTTAAGCGCACGTTGTGCCAAGTTCCCGTGACCCACTTCCCTTCGGGATGTACCGCGGATTGGCCTTGCCTCTCCTGTTGAAAATGGAGGGAAGTTGTAGTGAAGGTAAAATGTTTCCTCGCCTTCAAATGATGGCATGTCTATTTGGTTTGCTTCCCTGGAAGTACCCAAGGTAACCGTGGCCAACGCTTGTGTTTCGCCACGTGTAAATATTGCGGAACCGTGGGTGGAGGGTAAATAATCAACCTCGCACCAAATGTCACGAATGTCGGTAGTTTTTCTTCCGTCCAAACGTAAACCTTCGTTTAAGGTAAGGTCGCGAACGGCGGCTTTTTCAGCCTTGGAAATATATTTTGAAATAAGCAAACTTTGTTCTTTCTGCTCTTCTTCGCTGAAAGTTGCTTTCACTTCATCTTTAATAATTGCAAATGCAGAACCACGCTCGTGTTTCAACGACCCTTTTCTTGCAACCTCATAAACACGGTCGTAAACCATCTCCCGGATTTTTGATTCCAAAGATTCATCTTCGGCTTCGGTGTCGTATGTACGGATTTCTTTTTTGCCAACTGCTTCGGCAAGCCTAACTTGTGCGGCACATTGAATTTTGATATGGTCATGCGCAAATTTTATTGCATCAACCATTTCTTCTTCGCTGATTTCCTTCATTTCGCCTTCAACCATCATTACGGAATCGGCGGAAGCGCCAATCACCATATCGATATCGCTTTCAAGAAGTTGCGCCCGTGTAGGGTTAATGATGAATTTACCATCAATACGTCCCACCCTACATTCAGAAATAGGGCATTCAAATGGAAAATCTGAAAGCTGAATGGCCGCGGAAGCCGCCAATCCTGCCATGGCATCGGGCATAACGTCTTCGTCATGAGACATTAATTGGATCATCACTTGGGTTTCGGCATGATAATCTTTTGGGAACAATGGGCGTAGTACACGATCCACCAAACGCATCGTCAAAACTTCGCCATCACTTGGCCTAGCTTCACGCTTAAAAAATCCTCCGGGATAACGCCCGGAAGCTGCAAATTTTTCGCGGTAATCTACCGTTAATGGCAGAAAATCCACGGGGCTTTGTTCATAATTGGAAACCACGGTGCATAAAAGCATACACTTTCCGGATTGTACCACAACTGACCCGTGAGCCTGTTTTGCCAATTTGCCGGTTTCGATGGAAATCTCCCTACCGTCGCCAAGGTCAATGACCTCTCTAAAAACTTTTGGAATCATAATAAATAAGATTTTGCCCCACCAATGGAGGGACGGTTATACAATGGTCATCGTGCGGTCATTCTGGCCGAACGCGGTTGTGTTGTTGTGTGTAGTTATTTTGACCAATGAAAAACCTTGGGAAGCTTTTCTGTTTTCTTCAAAAGACTTGCTTTTGAAATGCTTTATAAAAAAATAAAAAAAGGGGTGTTGCGGCCCCTTTTTCTTTTATTTACGTAATCCTAATTCTTTAACAATGGCACGGTACCTTAAAACATCTTTTTTCATTAGATAATCCAATAGTGCCCGTCTTTTCCCTACCAGCATAACCAAAGACCGCTCTGTGTTATAGTCTTTGTGGTTTGCTTTAAGGTGTTTTGTTAAATGTTCGATGCGGTGGGTAAACAGCGCAATTTGGCCTTCAGCAGAACCGGTATCCGTTTTGGATTTGCCGTGCTTTTCGAAAATGCCTTCTTTTACTTCGTGGGTTAAATACATGCCAATATTATTAAAATGATTTTTATGTACAGGAATACCTCTTTGATAAACCAGCGGCAAAAGTACTCTTTTCAATTTTAAAAATGCTTACCCCGATAAAAATTATTTTAATAGCTGAAATATGTTAATTAAATTTTTAACGTTATTCTTTCTAATTAACCCCTTAATTTTAAAAAACTTATGAAGCCTATTTTTAAATTTAAAATTTTCTCTTTATTACTATTGACCACTTTCTTTTTTGCAAGTTGTGAAAAGGACGATGCTCCAGACCCAAATGAGTTTGAATATTCTGAAGAAGATACTTCAAGGGCAGCGCAAACCGATAATATTGTTGAGGGAACTTTCAATATTATGGAAAATGTCTTCGATGAAAACGGCGATCCAGCCCGTGTTAATCAATTTTCTCTGTTTCCGGAATGTACCATTATTACTATTATTATAAATGGCGATAGCGGTACCATCATCCTCGACTTCGGCCAATCGTGCCAGTTGAACAACGGTAGCGTGGTTTCCGGGATCATCCGGTTGGAATACGGTCCAGTTATTGGCGGCACGCGTACCATCGATTATTCATTTGAAGATTACTTTTACAACCTGAACGGTGTAAGCGGTGGAGGCCAGATTTTCCGAGAAATAGCGAACGATAATGGCAATCCGCAATCTACAGTAAACGAAAGCATAACTGTTAGTTTTCCAAACACTTCCGTTACGGCAACCCGCACCGGCCTTCGGATATCCGAATGGGTAGAAGGCGTTGGTGGTGGCACATGGATGGATAATGTGTACCACATTACTGGGAATTGGGAAACTATATTCACCAACGGTTATGAGCGTACCGGAGAGGTTACCGAAACTTTGGTATTGGAACTTTCCTGCCCCTTTTTGGTGGCAGGTCGTTTGGAAATTACCCAGGAAGGCAATACGGGCATCATTGATTTTGGTGAAGGGGAATGCGACAATACGGCCATTTTGATCGTGAATGGGCAAGAGTATACCATTATCATGCAATAACCGAATGTTTAAAAAGTAAAAAATGCCCCTTAAAAGAGGGGCATTTTTTTATACTTATTTAAATTTTAAAATTTTAGACCATTTATTAAGCAACCTTTCCACGCAAAGGCCTATTTAAAATCAAATCCAAATAAAGGTTGATTTTGGTTTTAATATCTTTTCTATGACTGATAAAGTCCAAAAAGCCATGTTCCAAAACAAATTCAGCAGTTTGAAAACCTTCGGGCAATTCTTTCCCAGTAGTGTCGCGCACAACACGGGGACCTGCAAAACCAATCAATGCGCCGGGTTCGCTGATGTTGATATCGCCCAGCATGGCAAAAGATGCAGTTGTTCCGCCCGTGGTTGGATCTGTGCATAGGGAAATATAGGGCACGCCCGCATCGCTAAGTTGCGCAAGTTTTGCGCTTGTCTTGGCAAGCTGCATCAAGGACAGGGCAGCTTCCATCATTCGGGCACCGCCGCTTTTGGAAATTATTAAAAAAGGGATTCTCTTTTTAAGGGCCATATCTGCTGCACGGGCAATTTTTTCGCCAACTACGCTACCCATCGAGCCACCGATAAAACTAAAATCCATACAGGCTACTATAATGTCTTTCCCCATAGATTTCCCTATTGCTGTTCGCACTGCGTCTTTGAGACCGGTTTTATCTTGGGCATCTTTCAGGCGATCCACATATTTTTTCTTATCCTCAAAATTTAGGGAATCCTTTGAGGTAAGATTCTTATCAAGTTCTTTGAAGGTGTTTTTATCGAAAAGAATCTCAAAATATTCCTTGCTGCCAATACGGACGTGGTAATCATCTTCGGGGCTTACGTAATAGTTTTTTTCCAATTGTTCGGAATCAACTATTTTTCCCGTTGGCGATTTGTACCATAATCCTTTCGGTACATCCTTTTTTTCTTCGGTGGGGGTGGAAATCCCTTTTTTTGTTCTTTTAAACCAAGGCATTTGTTAGTTGTTTATTGTTTGTGGTTTAGCTGTTTAAAGTGTTTATGTTATTTAAATCTTTAAAGGCCTGTTCCAATCTTTTTTTGAATGTAACCTCCCCTTCACGAAGCCATTTTCTTGGATCGTAATGTTTTTTATTGGGGATGTCTGCCCCGTCCGGATTCCCAATTTGGGTTTTTAGGTAATTATGATTATTCACCATATAATCTCGAATCCCTTCGGTAAAGGCGAATTGAAGATCGGTATCGATGTTCATCTTAACCACGCCATAGCCAATGGCTTCACGTATTTCTTCCAAGGAAGAACCGCTTCCGCCGTGAAAAACAAAATCGATTGGGTTTGGGCCGGTATTAAATTTTTTTTGAACATAATCTTGGGAATTCTTCAAAATCACGGGCTGCAGTTTTACATTCCCCGGTTTGTAAACCCCGTGAACATTGCCAAAGGCTGCAGCAATGGTAAATTGATCGCTTACGTTTTTCAATTCTTCGTAAGCATAAGCCACTTCGTCGGGTTGGGTATAAAGTCGAGAAGAATCCACATTACTATTGTCCACGCCATCTTCCTCGCCGCCGGTTATTCCAAGTTCAATTTCCAGAGTCATCCCAAGCTTGCTCATGCGTTCCAAATAGCGTTTGCAAGTTTCAACATTTTCTTTGATGGGTTCTTCGGAAAGGTCCAGCATGTGCGAGCTGTAAAGCGGCTTTCCTGTTTGTTTGAAAAAAACTTCCCCGGCATCAAGCAAGCCATCTATCCAGGGCAACAATTTATGTGCGCAATGATCCGTGTGAAGGATAACGGTGGCACCATAAGCTTTAGCGAGTTCGTGAATATGTTTTGCTCCGGCTATCCCACCTGCTATTGCTGCCTTTTCGTTTTCATTTGAAAGTCCTTTGCCTGCGTTGAAATGCGCCCCGCCATTTGAAAATTGGATAATCACCGGCGAATTTAAAGCTGCTGCTGTTTCAAGGACAGTATTAACAGTATTGGACCCCACCACATTTACGGCGGGCATCGCAAAACCTTTTTCCTTTGCAAATTTGTGGATTTTTTGAACGTCATTTCCGGTTGCAACACCGGGCAGAATGTTATGTGCCATAACCAATTTCTTTAATTACAAAAATAACATTTTTTAATGGTTAAAAAGGATAGTTTATCCCGATGTTGTACACTGCATTGTTGAAATTGTATTCTTTAAACCAGCGTTGTCCACTTGCGAGGGCGGGATTATAAGTTTTGAAGCCAACATCGAGTCGGAACACAAAAAAACCAAAATCGTACCGAAGTCCAAAACCGGAAGCTACCCCAAGTTCCTGAATATCCTCAATACCGCTGAACTTTGAAGGCTCATCTTTAATATTATCAAAAACATTCCAAATGTTCCCGGCATCAACAAAAAATGCACCTTTAAAAGCCCCTAAAATTGTAAACCGATATTCGGCATTCAATGCTATTTTTAAATTGGCATCATTAAATTCATTCCTACTACCACTGCTTCCGGGTCCAAGATCATACGCGCGCCAACCCCTATTATCATTTGCACCACCTGCAAAATAACTTCGGGTGAAAGGAATGCTATTGCTGTTGCCGTAAGGAACTGCGATACCGCCAAAAGCACGGAACGCTAGCACATTGTTTTGATTTACTTCCAAATGTTTAATGTATTCGGCCTCTACTTTTGCATATTGCGAATAAACCACACCTAAAGTGGAATAGTTGCCATCGCTGTTTTTTTCCAAACCAGAAAGGCCAGAAATGGCCGAAAGTAAATTGCCCGCTGCTTCCAGTTTCCAACGAAGCCTTGAAAAATTGTTATCCTGTATATTTTCGCGCGTATCGCGGGTGCGGGTAATGTTAGTTGCAAAAATCAAATTGTCCTCCGTAAGCCTTTCTCTTCTTTCTTCAATATTGTTTACTAGAGTAACAGGATTGTCTTCTTCTGCAAACGGTGAAATCGTTCCGGCTTGAACCTCATCAATAAAATTATTGGCTCCATCTGGCACGATGAGTTGAAGTTCATTATCGAAAAAAGTATAATAATCCGGATTTATGCTTCCGGGATTTGCAGCTTCAGTCTGTTGGGCAATATCATTCAACTGGTCAAAAGAATTGCGGTAAACATTGAAATAATTATCCGTGTTCAGGTTTCGAACGTACTGAACATTGAAAAGATCTAATTGGTAAGTCAATATTTTAGAAGGTTTCCACCCGTAGCTGAATGTGGCATTTACCGTTTGCCTGTCTAGACCAATATTATTTTGGACGCTGGCACCAAGCCCAATACTTGTGGTGGGCGACATATATTTTGGGATCAGCCTTTCGGTGTTCAATGGGAAAAGTATCCTTGGAAAAATGAGTTTCACATCGCCCCCAACTTCCGATATATTAAAAAAACTGCTTTCACTGTCCGCTGCATCTTTTGAAGATCCCAGACTTCCCCGGCCCGATACTTCCAAAATCTCCGCCCCCCGGAATATGTTCCGAAAAATAACATTGCCACTAAACCCGATCCCAAATTGTTGAATTGTAGAAGTATAAACGTCAAAATCCGCACCCAAAGTAAATTTTTTACGGGGGGTTAAAAGCACTGTAGTTATCAAAACAGTGCCTGTAGTATCGGCGGGATCATTGTTGTAAGTAATATTTGGATAATTAAATATTCGAAGATCACTGATATGATTGTAGGTAAGCCTACGGTCCACATCTTTATAAATGGTATTGGGTACTATGGCAATGGCATCGGCAATGGCCTTGGGCCTAAATCGCATTTTACCGTAACTGAATAGTTTATAGCCTTTGTAAACCGCGGAATCCTGAAATTGCTTGTTCCTGTTCTCAAATGAAAAATCGGTGACTATACGCACTTCCTTTATGGTGTGTACCCTAAATGGTTCGGTAAAAGTGGTATCCCCAATGGTTATTTCCCTGTCGGGGATAATATAGGTCATATTGGCCTTGTGGTCAGTATTTACCGTATCGCCTTCAAAGGTTATATATTCCTGTTCAAAATGATAGAGCCCTGAATTACGAAACTGAATGGTCAACCTGTCGCGCTCATTTACAAAATCATTGGCCGTGTATTGCTTCCCGGTTTGTATGAACGAGCTACCTTTTGTAAGTTGGAACAATGAATCCACAACCGGCGAGCTTATTCTCTCTGAAATGGAATCCACAAAATAAGGGTCGTGCCTTTCCACGGTATATTTAATGGAAGCCCTTTTTTCTTTACTGCTGTCTATTTGGATTGCACTCTTGGCTTTCGTATTAAAATATCCATAACTGGCATACCAGCGTTTTAAACGATCCACGGAATTTTCGGTTTTTTTCTCTTCGATAACCACCGGGGCATCGCCGGATTCCATTATCCATTCATTTAAACCCACGTAACTATTGCCAATTTCATCCACCTGCTTTTTTGATAAAACTCTAGTAAGGTTCCGCTCCCGATTGGGTTTTCTATAAAGCCATTCGTTGAACGTGGAATCGGGATGCGGATCGGCGAGATTGTAAATATGAAGTCCGAATGGAACCCCAAGAACGGGAATTTTTAAGTTTGGTTTTTGGGCAAGCTGGCTGTAAACCCGCGTATCATTTATTTCTTCACCGTCCACTATTATAGTGTTTTCGGTAAGCAGGAATTCATTTTCATCAACACGCTTAACGGCGTTGCAGGAAATAAATAAAACCAGTACTGTTGAAATTATTGATATTTTTGTGAAGTTTCGGATCAATGGGCGTGGTTTATTCAATTTCAAAAATACTATATTTTGGTCAGCAAAAGTCAATCAAAATTAATAACGGGCTTGCAGCAAAAAAAGTACCGGGAAAGCTCCGGGCTTTTTGTGGCCGAAGGTGGCAAAGTTATTTCAGAATTCATTGAAGCAGGGTTAAAACTTCATTTATTTTTTACTTCCGAAAAAATTGAAAACCGAGATGAAAATCATTTTCAGGTAACTGAAGCCGAACTGAAGAAATTGAGTTCGTTAAAATCGCCCAACACTTCATTGGCTGTTTTTGAAATTCCGGTTAGACCCGCTTTCCACTTCGAAAGATTGATTGTTGCGTTGGACGCTATCCGCGATCCGGGAAATTTAGGGACTATCATCCGCCTTTGCGACTGGTTTGGGGTTTCCCAACTCCTTTGTTCTCAGGACACGGCAGATTGCTACAACCCAAAAGTGGTACAGGCAAGCATGGGTTCGTTGGCACGTGTTAACATACATTACGGCCCGCTCTTGGATTTTTTCAAAAAAAGTAAACTTCCAATTTTTGGGGCATGTTTGGATGGAGAAAACGTTTATTGGGAAAAACTGCCCGAAAGCGCCATTTTGGTTTTGGGCAATGAAGCCAACGGAATTTCCGAAGAAGTTCTACAATTGCTCACACACCGAATTACCATTCCGCGTTTTGGGGCACTCCAAAAAACGGAAAGCTTGAACGTGGCCACCGCTACTGCAATTTTGTTGAGCGAATTTAAAAGGCCTACTGAAAGGTAAAGTTAATAAACACCCCACGCGAAGACATTTTTTCGATATTACCCGTCCACGGGCTGTTGGGGTCATCGTCGCGGACCAGTTCATCGCTCATCGCAAAAACCCCACGGATAGAAGGCGTAAATTTGAAATAATATAAATAAAAATCAATCCCGAAACCCAGCTCATAATTACTGACCCTTTTAGTTTGCCGGAACTGCCCTTGTTCATTGTCCTCTGGGTTTTCTTGTGCGCTGGAAAGGTTGAAAGAGGAGGAAACCCCGCCGATTATGAAGGGTTTTATATTGTTCAACCGTTTGGTTGAAACCTTTACCAAAAGCGGTACGTGGATATAAGTGGATTTAACTTCCCTAAGAAAATCCCTTTCTTCAACAAAATTCGGGAAAATCAAATTGCGTTGGGTAAAATACAAACCCGGTTCCAACCGAAGGTTTACATATTTGTTAACACGCATATCGCCAATGAGCCCCACGTTAAAGCCGGCTTGGCGTTCCACCAATATATCGGTATTGTCATCCTCGTACTGTTCTTCGTACTCAAATTTATAATCATAACTGTTGAAGCCCAGAAAATAGCCCCAAGTGAGAAAGCGATTATCAAAAGTTTCAAGGTTGGTCAATCGTTCCTTACTGAACCATTGAGCCTGCATGCTTTGTGAAAGGAATAAAACTGCCAATACAAAAAATATTTTTTTCATAGCTATTTTGTAGCGGTATAAAGGGTTGCAACGCCGAAAGTCTGCGGCAAATTTTTCACTTGTTTAAACCCTGTTTTTAGTAAAATATTGTTGAGGTTTTCTCCATACGGGAAAAGGGAAGCACTTTCACTTAAATAAGCGTAAGCCGTTTTGTCTTTTGAGAATAATTTCCCAATTGTGGGCAAAATATATTTTGAATAAACAAAATAACCCTGTTTAAAAGGGAATTTTTCCGGCACCGAAGTCTCAAGGATAACGAAAATACCGTTTGTTTTTAAAACCCGAAGTATTTCGGAAAGCCCTTTTTCCAGGTTTTCAAAATTACGGATGCCGAAAGAAACGGTGATGGCATCAAAAGAATTATCGGCAAAAGGCAAAGCTTCAGAATCTGCTTTTATAAATTCAATTTTACCCGAAAGTGGGCTTCCTAAAATCTTTTTCCGCGCCACCGAAAGCATTCCTTCGGAAAGGTCCAGCCCCACTATTTTTGAGGCATTAGTTTTTTCAGCGAATTGTATTGCCAAATCTCCCGTCCCCGTTGCAATGTCGAGGATGCTATCGGGATATTTTTCGGAAACCAGTTTTATGGCCTTTTTGCGCCAAGCTACATCCCGACCCAAGGAAATGATCCGGTTAAGGCCGTCATAGTTCCCAGAAATGGCATCGAACATAGATTCTACCTGTTCTTTTTTGCTCAGGGAAGAATCTTTGTAGGGTGTGGTTTGCTTTTCCATAAAAAATTTAAGTGGGCAAAGCTACATATTTTTTGTTTTTTAAGTGGCGACTTTCAAAATTGATGCGCCTTTGATACAAATTTTATTGGTTTAAAATTCTATATCTTTGCGCTACTTTTCTTAGGTAAAAATTTTATGAAAATTATTATTGCCGGTGCCGGCGAAGTAGGGTTTCATTTAGCAAAACTTCTCTCTTTCGAGTCTCAGGATATTACACTTATAGATACAAACCGGGATTCCCTGGCGTATGCGGATACTCATTTGGACATCCGTGTGGTGCGGGGAGATGCCACTTCAATTTCTGTTTTAAAAGATTCAAAAATTGATAGGACCGATTTAGTGATTGCGGTTACTTCCAGCGAAACCACCAACATTACCGTTTGTGTATTGGCCAAACAAATGGGTGCAAAACGAACCATCGCACGAATTTCAAATACCGAATTTATTGATCAAAAAGACATTGTGGGCTTTTCCAAATTCGGTATTGATGAACTGATTTCGCCAGAATCCTTGGCGGCCGATGAGATTGAATTGCTCCTCGACCAAAGCGCCTTTAATGATACCTATGAATTTGATAATGGGGCATTAACGATGATTGGCTTGGTCCTGCCGCGCACCACGCCCTTTGTGGGCAAAACCGTGAAAGAAGTTGGAAAATTTTATCCTACCTTAAAATTTGTTCCCATTGCCATTCAGCGTTACGGCACCCAATACACCATTATTCCACGCGGGAATACCCAATTTAAAGAAGGCGATCAAGTATATTTTATTACCACAAAAATCGGGGTGGAGCAGATTTATAAACTTTCGGGAAAAATCCATCAGGACATTAAACACGTAATGATCTTGGGAGGAGGCAAGATTGGTCATAAAACCGCAAAAGACCTATGCAAGGAAAGTTTCCGTGTAAAACTTATAGAGAAGGACAAGGAAAAAGCTTTTGAAATAGCCGATGAAATACCAGACTGCCTTGTGATAAATGGGGATGGCAGGAATGTGGAACTGCTACAGGAAGAAAATATCCAAGATATGGATGCTTTCATTTCGGTTACAGGCAATAGCGAAACCAACATTATGTCTTGCCTCGTTGCAAAATCGAAAGGGGTAAAGAAAACAATCGCTTTGGTGGAAAACATGGATTATTTTCAACTCTCGCATTCCATCGGAATCGATACCTTGATCAACAAAAAACTTCTTGCGGCTAATAACATTTTCCGCTACATCCGAAAGGGTGAAGTGGTGGCTATGACGAAGTTGGACAACATGAACGCGGAACTGTTGGAATTCAATGTAACGCCCGATTCCAAAATAACCAAAAAGGCAATAAAAAACCTAGATTTCCCGGTTTCTGCAATTATTGGCGGCGTTATCAGGAATGGCGAGGGCATTATTGCTTTGGGCGATTTTGAAATAAAAAGTGGCGACCGCGTAGTAGTCTGTTGTCTGCCACAAGCCATCGAAAAGGTTGAAAAACTCTTTGTGTAATGAGTTCGTTTTCCAAACTCAATTTTAAAATTATTTTCCACATCATGGGACTGCTTCTGGCAGTTAATGGAGGTTTTATCCTGCTTTCGTCCCTTGTTAGTTTGTTCTATGCCGATGGGGTTTTCGTGGAAATAGTTTCCGCAGGATTATCCGTAGCTGCTTTGGGGGGCATTGCGATGTTCCTAACCAAAAACCATCGCAAAGAAGTCCAGAAGAAAGAAGGTTACCTTATAGTTACTTTTGGGTGGATCTTTATGTCGCTCGCTGGTACTATGCCCTATCTTTTTACGGGCGCCATCCCTTCTTTTACCGATGCCTTTTTTGAAACCATGAGCGGTTACACCACCACCGGGGCCAGCATTTTAACAGACATTGAAAGCCTGCCACGGGGTATCCTTTTTTGGCGTAGCATGACCCACTGGATTGGGGGGATGGGGATTATCGTTTTAGCGATAGCTATCTTGCCGCTACTTGGTATTGGGGGGATGCAGTTATTTTCAGCGGAAGCCCCGGGGCCAAGCACCGATAAGCTTCACCCAAGGATCACCGATACTGCCAAACGTTTATGGCTCATTTATGTGGGCTATACCTTGCTTCAAACAGTTTTGCTTAAAATGGCCGGAATGGGTTTTTACGATGCCATTAATCATTCCATGGCCACGATGAGTACAGGTGGATTTTCCACCAAAAATGCAAGCTTGGCTTATTGGAACGGGCAACCTATTATCCAATATATCGTTATCATTTTTATGTTTATAGCAGGGGCCAATTTTGTGCTTAGCTATTTCGCCTTTAAACTAAACTTCAGGAAAATATGGCGGGACGAGGAGTTCCGAATGTACACTTCATTAATTGTAGGATTGAGTATTATCGTCACCTTGATCATTTATTTTCAGGCAGATTTTACAAATTCCACCATACCTCAACCCATGGTTTGGGGGCATTTCGAGAGTGCCTTCAGGCATGGGCTCTTTCAGGTGGTGACCATCGTTACCACCACCGGCTTTATTACTGCGGACTATACCACATGGACACCCTTCTTAACTATTTTCTTTTTTGGAATGATGTTCCTTGGGGCTTGCGCGGGTTCTACTGCAGGGGGGGTTAAAATAATGCGCCACCTTATTATGATCAAAAACGGGGTGATGGAATTCAAGCGCGCGCTGCACCCACACGCCATCCTGCCCGTTCGCTACAATGATAAAGCGGTACAGCCGCCAATTATATTGAATATTTTGGGATTTTTCATTCTGTATATGCTGTCCTTTATTCTTGGGGTTTTGGTTTTCTCATGGCTGGGACTAGACTTTAGCACCGCGCTTGGCGGGGCGGCTTCCGCCCTTGGGAACATTGGCCCCGGCTTGGGGGGCTTAGGCCCGGTGGATAACTTTGGCCACCTGCCCGGCGCCGCCAAATGGTGGGCTGCTTTTTTGATGCTCATTGGTAGGCTGGAACTCTTTACCGTTTTAATCTTGCTGACCCCGTTCTTTTGGAGGAATAGGTAAGGAAGTTTTAGGGGGGAGTTACGTATATTTGGGAGTAGTATTCCATTTGACGGATCACCGCTAATGTGAAACCGTCTGGGCCGCGTTTAGTATCTTCACATTAAAATATTTAAAAAATGAAAGCACCAAAATTTATTATTGTAGTTGGCACCTCCGCAGGCGGTATGAATGCGCTTATTGAATTGGTTTCGCAGTTGAAAGACAATATGGATGCCGCTTTTTTTATCGTGATGCACTTATCCCGTACAAGTATCAGCGATTTTTTGGTGCATCGGCTTCAGCCACATACCTCTTTAAAATGTGAAGTAGCAACTGAAGATGCTAAAATTAAAAAAGGGCATATTTACGTTGCCGCGCCCAATCAACATTTACTGGTTAAAAAAAATAAAATTATTCTGGGCCGCGGCCCCGAAGAAAATCGTTGGCGGCCTTCCATTGATGTATTGTTTCGTTCCGCCGCTGCCGCTTACAGCACTAGGGTTGTTGGGGTAGTGTTAACAGGCTCGCTTGATGACGGCACTTCTGGCATGTTAGCCATTAAAAGAAGTGGCGGAATCTGCATGGTGCAAGACCCTAACGAAGCGGAATATCCGGACATGCCCCTATCGGTTCTCAATAACATGGAAGTTGATCATTGCATTTTGCTCCATCAAATGGGGGAGACAATTTTTGAAATAACTCAAACCAACCCCGAGGAAATCGCTGCTCCACAAGATGTTATTCTAGAATCTGAAATTGCTGAACGAGTAGTAGTGGATTATGAGCATGTAAAACAACTCGGCGAGAAAAGTATTTATGCCTGCCCCGATTGTGGGGGCGGATTGTGGGACATCCCCAAACAAAATGGAAAATCCGACCGTTACCGTTGCCATATTGGGCATTCGTATTCTGAAAAAGATTTGGTAGTGAAACAGGGTGAAATATTGGAATCTACCTTATGGATAGCCTTGCGGATTATGGAGGAGCGCGGTAATCTTTTAAAGAAAATGGAAGATGATAACAATAAGAAAGGTTTATCTAGAATGGCGGCAAGCTATCGGGAAAAAGGAGAAGATATACAATTTCATGTTGACAAGATGAAACAAATTTTATTCGCTACTCAAAACACCTTGTAAATTGCTTTGGTTTTTATCTTGTTGACCCCTTTCTTTTGGAGGAATAGGTAGGGAAAGTTTTGTGGGGGAGTTGCCAGCAATGCGCAAATATTGCGCAACCTAATCCATGAACAATATCATTAAGATGCTAAACAAAATAAAATCTTGGGCTTCCAAATTAAAACAACAAGCTCGCGTATTGCAGATTGTTTATAAGGATCAACGCACACCAATGAAAGCAAAGCTGCTTATTTGGTTGACTTTAGGATACTTATTTAGCCCAATAGATTTGATACCTGACTTCATTCCCGTTCTGGGATTGATTGACGATATTATATTGTCCCAATGTTAATTGCCTTTGCTATAAAATTAATCCCAAAAGCTGTTTGGTCAGACGCGGTGGAAATGATTAAAAACCAACAGCCTGGAAAATGGAAATTAAATTGGATGATAATACTATTCATTTGTTTAGCCTGGCTTGGATGTGCTTTTCTTGTTTTTAATTTTTTAAAAATCCACTATTATAAATAAAGTACTGCTGGCAACACTGGCTAAAAAGACATCCTTGCTGATGTCAACTCCAAAAGTTTCCTTATATTTATTCATAGGAACTGAATTTATGAAAGAACCAGCTAGTTGGGTCACAACAACTTGAAAACGAGGTCTAGGCCTCACAGAACTGAACGTGATATAAGTAATAAAAGAGCGGGGATTATTCCCGATGCTTCGGGATTGCCGAAGTTTAAAGCTTCACCATAAATAGTAACCTTACTCCGCTCTTTTGTTCTTTCTGATTAATACTTAAAGTTAACTGATTTATTAAAATCAAACTTAAGAAGTGTATAAAATCATAGTGGCTAGACGCCACCACGCTCTATACACTAAAGTTATGCTTCATTATGACAAACCGATAACAAATAATAAAAATCATGAAAACATTTCACAATCTAATTACGCTCTACATCTTTCTTCTTGCCTCACCTATTGTATTGGCACAGGAAATTCAAGAATTAACCAAGGAACAGATCACATCCATAGACAGTTTTGTAACAACGCAAATGGAGGCAAAAAAAATACCAGGTATGGTATATGCGATAAGTTATGGCGATAAAATGCACATAGGCAAATTTGGATATGCAGACATCCAGAATAAAGGTATCGTCCAAAAAGAAACTCGTTTTTTATTGGCCTCGGTAACAAAACAGTTTACTGCTGCGGCCATAGTGCTTTTGCAACAAGATGGAAAACTGAATTTCAGCGATCCTATCAATAAGTACCTTCCAGAGTCCATTCCTGCTTGGGATGCAATTACCATTCACCACTTACTTACCCATACCTCTGGGCTACCGGGTCAAAATAGCAATAATGAATATCAAAAACCCATAGGTGACAAAAAGGATATTTTAATGACCGGCCTTACGGGTGATATCACTAAAAACTTTCGTTTAAATATGATTAAGTCGGACACCTTGAGTTTTGAGCCTGGAAGTAATTTTGACTATAGCAATACAGGTTATTTTTTATTGGGGGTAATAATCGATCAGCTAACCGGAAGCTATGATAACTTTCTAAAAGAAAGAATATTTGATGTCCTAGACATGAAATCTACCTATATTATAGACCCATTTGCTGTAAAGGAGTTTGAAGCCAGAAATTACGGACTTCTCGATGACGAATTGGTAAACAATAGAATGTTTTGGGATATAGAGATACCCGCATCCTACGGTATTTATTCAACGGGTGAAGATATGCTAAAGTGGGGCCTGGCATTAGATTCCAATGTGCTGTTCACAAATGAAAGCAAGAAACTAATGTGGAGCCCTAATCAGTTCAAGGACGGAACCCCATTGTACTATGGATATGGTTGGGGGCTGATGCTAGTAGACAATAAGAGAATAATACGCCACAGCGGGGTATCTGGTACCGAAATCTTGAAATTATTAGATGACAAGCTAACCATCGTAACCCTGACAAACCTTGGAGCAATTCCTTACTATAATGGTGATAAAAAACAAACTGTAAATTCATGGAACCTAGTAGATGGTATAGCCACTATTTTGGGCTATAACTCCTTGCCTCCAAGAAAGGAAAAATAACCAAAGGCTCAAAAAATGAAATGGCGGTTTTGGGTTTTTTTAGAAGAAACCCCTGGCCTGGCATTGAGGGAAGAAAAATTTAGGCTTAATATGCATCAAAAGGTTTCAACCCCCGCTTGCGCGAGCGTCCCGCTCGTGCCCACACAAACTAAAAAACTCACAAACTCCCCCATCCACTCGTCCTGTTTTTTCATAATTGCTCAGCTTTTATATTACTTTCCCCTTTTTGGGTAATGTTTTCCCCTTTTTGAATACTACTTTCCCTTTAAAGAAAAAGTTGAGTAATTTGTAACATCCACGAAACCCGTTCCTTATTAAGCCTATTAAACTTTTATGGCGTACTACTTGTGATAGCAAAAGGCATAGTATACTTTTGGGTCTTTCAATATAAATTATTCTAAAAATGCCCATAACCACCCGCACCACCTCCACCCACCCCCACTTCCTGCAATTGGTGAAATCATTGGATGTCTATCTTGCGGAAATGGATGGCGAAGAGCATGCCTTCTATGACCAGTACAACAAGCCGGACCACATAAAACATGTGGTGCTTGCCCATGAAAATGATATCCCGATAGGCTGTGGGGCAATGAAGGAATACGCCCCCGGGCTTATGGAAATAAAGCGGATGTTCACCCTTCCTGAAACCCGAGGAAAAGGAATTGCCACTACCATTTTAAGGACACTGGAACTTTGGGCAGAAGAACTTGGGTATAAAAAATGCATTTTGGAAACCGGCAAAAGGCAAGTGGAAGCTGTGGCTTTATACCAAAAACATGGGTACCAACCCATCCCCAATTACGGACAGTATAAAGGAATGGAAAACAGTTTGTGTTTTGAAAAAGAATTGAAATAGTCTTTAGTCTTTAATGGGTAGTGGGTAGTGGGTAGTGGTTAGGATAAGGAATTGTTCTTGGTTCTTAAATCTTCCAGCTCCCGTCTTCCCACTTTTTCAAACCCTCACATCCAGCGCGTCCCGTAACGCATTGCCCATCATCATAAAAGCGGTGACCAAGCTCATAATAGCCAAGCCCGGGATAATGGCCAAATAGGGTTTTCCCAAAATAATATAGGCATAATGATCCTTGATGATACCGCCCCAACTGGGCAAGGGCGGTTGCGCGCCTATCCCCAAAAAACTAAGGCCGCTCTCTATCAAGATGGCGCCCGCGAAATTGGCCGCCGAAATAATGATTACCGGGGCCATGCTGTTCGGCAAAATATGTTTGGTGATTATCCGGAAATCGGTATAGCCCAAGGCCCGGGCGGCGGTAACGTATTGCGCCCGTTTTACGCCCATCACTTGCCCGCGCACCACCCGCGCCACTTCCACCCACATCGTGAGCCCCACGGCTATAAAAACTTGCCAAAACCCTTTTCCTAAAGCCAGTGTTATTGCAATTACTAAAAGAAGTGTGGGAATGGACCACGTAACATTAATGACCCACATGATGGCGGCGTCCACTTTTCCACCAAAATATCCCGATATGGCACCCATGGTAATCCCGATTACCAAGGAAATAAAAACCGCTACAAAGCCGATGGCCAAAGATATACGGATGCCGATAAGCATCCGGCTCAACAGGTCGCGGCCATATTTATCGGTGCCCAAAAGAAATGTTTTTTCCGAGATATATTTATATGGGATTTCCGGGGTGGTTTTTACTTCGGGGAAAAAAGAAAGCGGGTATTCCTTCTGCAAACCTTCGCTGCCATCGGGGGTGTATTCGGTAATTTCAATATTTTCCGGCGTCAAACTATATTTTGAAATGGGGATTTCGGTATCGGCATTTTTGTTCCCGAAAAAGAAAACCGAGAATGGGTTTTGTTCCTCAACCGCAGAAGGGATGGTCAACATTTTTACCGAAAATCCGGGGTTTTTTGAATGTATGGAAAGGTGCATTTGGTTCGCGTTCCGGGAATCGTCCGGGGCGAGAGCGTAAGCGAAGATTGCAACCAAAACACATAACGCCAAAAAACACAAACTAAAAACGCCCCAAAGGTTTTTTTTAAACTTTTGGAGCGCAATTTGGGTTAATGAGGTGGAATTTTTCACCCGATAAAGTTACTTAAAATTCTGTTGGAAAAGGGAAAAGCAATTCCTTTCAAATTTGAAAATAAACAGGTATTAATTTTTAAGCTTGGCCACTTTTCCGGCTTTAATATTACTAAGCTTTAAATCTTCCAAAACGTTAATGGCTTCTTCCACATAAATATCGCTTGTCAGGTTTTTATGCCATCTTTTCCTTTTTTCGGATAAAGTAGTATCCTCCCGCATCAGTTCAATTTCATACGGAAGTGAGGTATAGCTTAATTCATTGTCATAATCTTTCAAAGAATCGAACTTTTCAGTTTCTGCTTTTCGTTTATTAATTTCCGCTGTGAAAGCCTCAAAATTAAGGTTTACTGATTTTTCATTTTGAAGGTTTTTGATCCATTTAGCGTTTTCATCAATCAGTTTTAATTCTTCATTCATTGCCATTCGTTGCTTGCTTTTATTAATGGTTTCATCAAAATCCAGATATCCATCCCAAAGATCATATTTGGCAGGCTCAATTTTATCATAGGGCAAAGGGTTATCATAATCGCGTTCCCCAATATCTATATAGCTGTAACGATCCGGCATTATAACATCGCTTTTTACACCTTCCAACTGTGTGGAACCGCCGTTTACACGATAAAACTTTTGTGTGGTTATTTTTAATGCGCCCATATCGCCCATATCGCTTTTACGTAGCCATTGGTTAAGGTCTATCACGTTTTGAACAGTACCTTTCCCGTAGGTTTGCTTGCTGCCGATGATGATGGCGCGTTTGTAGTCCTGCATTGCGGCGGCCAAAATCTCGGAAGCGGAAGCAGAAAGTTCATTTACCAAAATCACCAACGGGCCATCCCAAATTATTTCATCATTTTCATCTTTAAGAACTTCCTTGTTTTTTCCGCTGGAAGCCACTTGCACCACGGGGCCTTCTTTTATGAAAAGTCCTGCAATGTCCACAGCTGTGCGTAACGATCCGCCACCATTATCGCGAAGGTCCAGCACCAAGCCTTCCATTCCTTCTTCTTTTAATCGAAGAATTTCTTTTTTAACATCAGTTGCTGCATTTCGTTTGTTATAATCTTCCATATCGAAATAAAACTGCGGCAGGTTTATCAATCCGAACTTTTTATCGCCTTTGCTAATCACGGAGGTTTTGGCATAGGTTTCTTCAAGTTCAACTATATCGCGGGTTATGACCCTGTCGGTTATAGTCCCGTCCACATTTTTTATGGTCAGGGTAACATTGGTTCCTTTTGGGCCTTTTATAAGTTTCACGGCATCGTCGATTCTCATCCCAACAATGCTAACAGACTCTTTTTCACCTTCTTGTTTCACTTTCATGATTATATCGCCAACTTCAATTTTCTCACTTCTCCATGCCGGACCGCCACTTATGATTTCAATAACGGTTATATAATCGTTCTTTTTCTGAAGCCTTGCACCAATTCCTTCAAGTTTCCCGGACATTGCAAGGTCAAAACGATCTTTATCGGGTGGGGCAAAATAGTTTGTGTGCGGGTCAAACTCTTCAACAATAATATTTAAAAAAACGGCGAAATAATCTTCGCGTTCCAAGTCTTCAGTGAACTCAAAATATTCGTCCAATGAATTCTTCGAGGTTTCACGAGCTTTTTCCTCCAACTCTTTAAGGGATCTTGGCACATAAGGCTCGTTTGATTTTATTTCAGGCTTATTTTCATCTTCCTCATCATTTTCATCATCCTTTGAAACAATTCCTTTTGATTTGTCGCTCAACATTTTTTCTTCCTCTACCAAATCGTAATAATTGGTGAGGGTAGTATATTTCATTTGTTGCCTCCAGCGATTTTTGAGTTCTTCTTTTGAATTGGTGTAAACCATATTGTCATAATCCACGTTCAAGCTTTCTTGTGTGGTAAAATCAAAAGGGCTGTTCAGAACTTCGGGATATAATTTTTTCACATCGGCCATCCGCTCTTCGAAACGGCCGTGGACCAAATTGAAAAAAGAAAGGTCTTTATTTTTTATTTGATCGTCGATTTCGGTTTTATATGCACTGAATTCCTCAATATCGGAAGCCAAGAAATAACGTTTCAAAGGGTCGAGGCCGTCTATGAAATCCTTATATATTTCTGCGGAAAATTCATCATTGATTTCCTTTGCATCGTAATGCCCTTTTTCTATCACATAAGCAATGAGGTCCAACAAAAGTTTATCCTTGTCGGGATCGTCAAATTGTTTTGTGGTAAAACTGCAGGAAGCGACCGCTACAAAAACGGCCAAAAGCAAAACTTTGAAATTGTTTTTCATCAAACGCATATTTTCTTAACTTTTATTGTGGCTCTAAAATATATAAAAAACCGTGCCACGAGGGTGTAATGGTACTAATTTTTTGTTAAACAAACTAATCGGCAATGGAGCGTAAATTATGTATTTTAGCTTTTTATAAAAACCAAAAATGCCAAAAAAAAAACCACTGATCCTTGTTACCAACGATGATGGCATCACGGCCCCGGGCATTCGCGCCCTTATTCAAGTAATGAAAAGCCTTGGTGATGTATGCGTGGTAGCTCCGGATTCCCCCCAAAGCGCTACCGGCCACGCCATAACCATTAACGACACCCTGTACTGCGATATTGTAAAGATTACCAACGGCGACCTCCACAAAGAATACAGTTGCAGCGGCACCCCTGTTGACTGCGTGAAACTGGCCGTAAATGAAATCCTGAAGCGCAAGCCGGACCTTTGCGTAAGCGGCGTGAATCACGGCAGCAATTCATCCATCAACGTAATTTATAGCGGCACCATGAGCGCGGCGGTTGAGGCCGGAACTTTAGGGATTCCCGCTGTGGGGTTCTCGCTTTTGGATTATTCGATGGAGGCGGATTTTGAACCAGCCAAAAAATACATTAAAAAAATTACGGCGCAAATCCTTAAAAACGGTATCAGCAAAGGCGTTGTTCTAAACGTAAACATCCCAAAACTTTCTGAAAAGCAGATTAAGGGAATAAAAGTTTGCAGACAGGCAAATGCACATTGGGAAGAAAAATTCGATAAGCGCACCAACCCTCTGGGACGTGATTATTACTGGCTGACCGGGGAGTTCGTGAACGAAGATAAAGGTGAAGATACCGATGAATGGGCTTTGGAGAACGGGTATGTTTCCGTGGTGCCGGTGCAGTATGATCTTACCGCCCATCACGCTATAAAGGAGATTAATACTTGGGATTTGAAATAGGAATAATGAAAAAAGAACATAAGGAAATAGTGATTGGGTTTTTGATTGGCCTAGTTGCCAATATGGCCGGAACCTATCTTTACATTTTCTTTTTCTCGAACCTTTCGTTGGAATCCACTTTAAAAGCAGCAGTTGATAGGGATATTCTTGGAAGTTTAATTGCTTTGGGAGCCATTTTGAACTTAGGTGTATTTTTCATTTTCCTTAAAAAAAAACAATATTACAGGGCACGGGGCGTAGTCTTGGCAACGGTGGTGGCGGCACTCGTTATTTTAATTTCAAAGTTTTTTTAAATGAAGTATTATCTTATCGCTGGCGAAGCTTCGGGCGACCTGCACGGGGCAAATTTGATGAAGGCCTTGAAAATGGTGGACTCCAAAGCCGAGTTCCGTTTTTGGGGAGGCGATTTGATGGAGCAAACTGGCGGCACCCCCATAAAACATTACCGCGAGCTTGCTTTTATGGGCTTTACTGAAGTTCTGCTAAACCTTCGCACCATTTTTAAAAACATCGCATTTTGTAAAAAGGATATTGAAAGTTTCAATCCTGATGCCATTATTTTTATCGATTATCCGGGGTTTAATTTGCGCATAGCGAAATGGGCAAAACATAAAGGATTTAAAACACATTATTACATTTCACCCCAAATTTGGGCTTGGAAGGAAAACCGAATCCATTCCATAAAGCGCGATGTTGATGAAATGTATGTTATCCTCCCTTTTGAAAAATTTTTTTATGAGGAAAAACATAAATTCCCCGTCCATTTTGTGGGACATCCCTTGATTGATGCCATTGCCAATCAAAAAACCATAAGCCCTGAAGATTTTAAGAAGCAAAACAATTTGGATTCACGTCCAATAATCGCGCTGTTGCCCGGCAGCCGGAAGCAGGAAATTTCAAAAATGTTGGAAGTGATGCTTTCGATAGTTGAAGATTTTAAAAAATATCAATTTGTGATAGCAGGGGCGCCCAGTCAAGAAGCAGCATTTTACCAGCCGTTTATAAAAAACAGCAACATCCATTTGTTGTTGGACAAAACCTACGCTTTGCTCAGCGTTTCCCACGCCGCGTTGGTTACTTCTGGCACTGCCACTTTGGAAACGGCTCTCTATAAAGTTCCGCAGGTGGTGTGTTATAAAGGCAGCCGTATTTCCTACGAAATCGCGAAACGGGTGATAAAACTCGATTACATTTCTTTGGTCAATTTAATATTGGAAAAAGAGGCAGTAACCGAACTTATCCAAACGGAATTCACGCCCAAGCAACTAAAAAAATCCCTCACCAAAATCCTTAATCCATACGAACGGGCGGTAATGTTTTTGGACTATTACGACCTCGAAAAAAAACTGGGCGGCAGTGGGGCGAGCAAAAAAACGGCAAATCTCATTTATGAAAGTTTAATAGCTCATTCATAAATTTAAATGTTTAATGAATGTAGAAATTTGAAATCAATAAAATATTTTTATTAATTTTAAGTTAACAAAACAAGAATCCACATAATGAAAAACCTTTTTGCCATTACCTTTCTTTCATTTATTTTAATTTCTTGCGGAAGCACGAAAACTGTTTCCAAGGTTATTAAAGTTTCGGAAGGAAAGGAAAAAAATGTAGCAACCACAACCAAGGTGAAGGTTACGAAAGAAGAAAAAATTGTAACGACCGTTTACGAAGTAGAAGAAATTACCAAAAACTCCAATAGAAGCAAAGTTGAAAACATTATTGACCACGCCAAAACCTTTGAAGGCACCCGTTACAAATTCGGTGGCACCACCAATGCCGGGATGGATTGCTCGGGTCTGGTTTTTACTAGTTTTAAAACAGAGGACGTTGCCTTGCCCCGTCGATCAAGGGATATGGCCTTAAAAGGCATCGAGATTCCATTGGATGATGTTACCAAGGGCGATCTAGTTTTTTTCCGTACCAACGGAAAAAGCAATGCCATAAGCCACGTGGGCCTCGTGGTCGAAAACAAATCAGGTGAAATTAAATTCATCCATTCCACCACCCAACTTGGGGTTATTATTTCCTCAATGGAAGAGCCATATTGGAAAAAGGCTTTTGTGGTTGTTAAACGGCTTATTTAAAAAGTAGTAAGTAGTAAGTAGTAAGAAAATTCAGGTTTGAATTTTTAAGAAAATCTCCCCGATCAACAATTTCAACAAACTTCCCAATTGATTTTAGGCACTGCTTAAAATCAAGGTAATGAAATTCATCAATTTCACAGTTGTAAAGTTTTCAATTTGCCTCGCATTGGGGATTTTGGCGGCGCATTTTTCTTCCTTTTCCCTCAATTTTATTTTAATTATCCTTCCCGCAACTATTGTGCTTTTGGCAGTTTCGCTGTTTTTTGCCCGAAACCAATTGTTCCAAAATCCATTGGTGGGAATTTCGGTTTACATGTTTTTCTTTTCTTTGGGTTTCGCAAATTACCAAATGCAATTGCCACGGTTTCAAGCCCAACATTACTCTCATTTTGTAAAAGAAAATGAAACTACAACCCTTCAACTGAAAATAAAGGAAATCCTGAAACCAGACAACTTTTCGGAAAAATACATCGCGGAAGTTTTTGCTGCAAACCGCACCAAAACAAACGGCAGGATTTTGATTTACAAGGTGAAGGATTCCCTCGAAGAACCCTATATCACTGATGATGTATTGTTGGTTTCCACTTCCCTTTTGGGCCTTCCGTCCTCTTTGAACCCGCACCAACTCGACTATTCTAAATATTTAAATTCGTTGCGGTTGCACCATCAAATTCGCATTTCAAAAGAAAATATTTTGATGGAAAAACAAGGCTCGCCCACCCTTCCCGGACAAGCAGAACGCCTGCGAGAATTTTTCCTCAAAAAATTAAAAGATGCCCCTTTTGGAAAAGACGAGCGTACGGTTTTGGAAGCTTTGATTTTGGGAAAACAACGCGACATAAGCAAGGAAATCTACAGCCAATATGCGGCTGCGGGGGTAATCCACATCCTTTCCGTTTCGGGGCTTCACGTTGGAATTTTATATCTGATCCTTTCCTTTCTTTTTTCGCCGATTGAGCGTTTGCCTCATGGAAAAAAAATTAAAACGGTGGCCATCATCCTTTGCCTTTTTGGGTTTGCGCTAGTTGCGGGTTGGTCGCCCCCCACGGCGCGGTCGGCAGTTATGTTTGCTTTTTTTGCCTTCGCCACCCTTATTAACCGGCCCACCAACAGCATCAACACGCTGTTTTTGTCTTTCTTGTTTCTCTTGCTCATCAACCCCTTGTGGTTGCTGAACATCGGTTTTCAACTGAGCTATCTCGCGCTATTTTTCATTTTGTGGTTGCAGCCCATATTGAGCTCACTTTACACCCCTGAAAATAAAATCCTGAGAAACATTTGGGGAACAGTAAGCCTTACACTTACCGCCCAAATTGGAGTGCTGCCGCTCAGTTTGTACTATTTTCACCAATTTCCCGGACTGTTTTTGGTTTCCAACTTGCTAGTGATCCCTTACGTTACCTTTTTAATGTGCGGTGGGATCTTGGTGGTTTTATTGGCAATTTTCGGTATACTACCTGATGCCGTGGCTATTTTCTACAATAATTGTCTTTCCGTGCTGAATGGCTTTATAGCTTGGGTTTCGCGTCAGGATCAATTCCTTTTTGAAGGTATCCATTTTTCCGAATTGAAGATGGTGGGCAGTTATATTTTAATGACTGCCTTGATCCTGCTCCTTATGAAATATACATATAAAAAACTGCTCATCACGTCTGTTATTTTCGGGGCTTTGTTGCTCATTTTCGTTTACGATAAATACAGAGTTTCTACCAATGAACTTATTGTTTTTCACCGCTCAAGGCAAACCTTAATTGCGAACAAACATCTCGGTGGGCTTGAAGTTTATAAAAATGATACTGCATTTATTGGGAGAAATTCTTTCCCTTTGAAAAGCTATAGCGTGGCACAGAACATTGAAAATTATTCTGAAAAAAAACTTCCGGATTTTTTTGAATACAATAACAAAACGATAGTGGTTTTGGACAGCCTATGCATTTACCCGAAAACTGCCAAAATCGAAATCGCGCTGCTTACCCACAGCCCAAAAGTAAACTTAGAACGTTTTATCGATAGCATAAAGCCAAACCAAATTGTGGCGGACGGCAACAATTACAAATCATATATTCAATATTGGAAAAAAACCTGCGAACGGAAAAAAATCCCTTTCCATTATACGGGGGAAAAGGGGGCGTTTGTATTGAGGTATGAGGAATGAGGGATTATGAAAAATAGTAAATTTAAAAAGTTGGCTTGAAATTTTTTTGGTAATCCGTCCACGCTTCGGTAGTGGTTAGCGCCAAATAATCATCATTGGCTATCATTTTCAAATAAATCTCTAATTGTTGCGGGGTGCGGTACCCGGGCACGGCCTGTATCAACGTCCCATCTTCCTTAAAAAAAACTAGGCTCGGATAGCCCGTTATCTGCATCGCGCGCGAAAAGGAGTGGGTGGCATTTCTTCCCTTTCGGGCAGGGTCATAGGATGTATTGGTGTATGGGGTATCTCTATAAAGAATTTCTTCCGTACCCTCGGCATTAAACTTTACGGCGTAGTAGTTTTCGTTAATGAACTCAATCACGTTTTTATCGCTAAAGGTATTCTTGTCCAGCATTTTACAGGGCCCGCACCAAGTTGTGTACACATCCATGAATATTTTTTTTGGGGCTTTCTTTTGGGCAGCCAGGGCTTCGTTCATGGACATCCATTTAATTTCCTGTGCGTTGACTAAAATGGTAAACATCAAAAAAAGTAGGGACAATATCAATTTTTTCATCGGGATCCGGGTTTGGTTCAGCAATACTATAAAAAGTAATCTAAAAAAACAAAGGGAAACAAAAAACGTTCCGCAAATGGGGAACGCTTTTTTGAAAGGGGTATTGCCTTTTTAAAAAAGGGTGACGTGCAAAAAATTGGGAATGTTAGGAATAAACTACCGCTTAGGGGTTTTCAATCTACAAATTATAGTACCCTATGAATGGTCAAAAAAAAAAGCGCCCAAAAATGGACGCTTTTTTTAAACTTAGCTTTTATCGGATTCCGTGCATCATCCTCACCAACGTTTTGCTCAATGCCAGCATTACTATCCCCGCGCCAATCGGAATTATGGTAAAAATCATAAAGAAGGTTGCCATACCGTGTTGCTCAACAATTGGATCAATAAAACTTCCAGTTAAACCCGCAAGTGTGTTCGCGAAAAAGTTGGCCACAAACCAAACCCCGAACATGAGTCCAACCAATTTGGCGGGGGCCAATTTACTTACGTAAGACAACCCAACCGGCGAAACACAAAGTTCCCCAAGCGTATGGAACAAATATGCCAAGATCAAAAATATCATACTTACCGCAGCTGTTTTAGCGCCCAACGGAATCCCCATGGAACCGTAGGCTAAAATTGCGAAACCAAGTCCCAACAAAATAAGGCCAATGGCAAATTTTACAGGGCCGGTAGGATTGAATCGGCTTTCCCACAATTTGGAAAATAAGGGGGCAAGTGCAATAATAAAGAAGGAGTTTAAAATTCCAAACCATGAAGCGGGAACTTCAGTGGATTCTGCCATGAATTCCCTTTGAAGCATCCAAATAACAATACCCCAGATAATGACGAAACTGGTTCCTAATAAAATATTTGAAAGGGAATATTTCGAAAACGTTTGTTTAAAGAGCATCGCCAATACCCAAGTAACTATTAACATCGGTATAACGGTGAGTAATGTATTAAAAATCTTAAATGTCAAAGCCCCATTATCCACCAATACACGGTCTGTGTAGTCTGCTGCAAAAATGGTCATCGAACCTCCGGCCTGTTCAAAGGCCCACCAAAAGAATATGGTAAAAAACGCCAAGACCCCGATAACGATAAGCCTATCTCGGGTAACTTTTTTGTTATGAGCTTCTTCTTTCACGTCCGTTATAGCTTCTTTAGTTTCCTCCATCGATTCTCCCAAAGCTTCTTTATATTCTGCCGAATTTTTTGGGGAAAGTCCTATCTTCCCAAAAATGGTTTGTGCAAAATAAAATTGTAACATCCCGAAAAACATAAAAATCCCGGCCAATCCAAAGCCATAATGCCATCCAACCTTTTCGCCAATATAACCACATAAAAGAATTCCCAAAAAGGCTCCGGCATTTATCCCCATGTAAAAAATAGTATACCCAGCATCTTTTTCTTTGCCCTGATTTTTGTACAATTGACCAACCATGGAAGAGATATTCGGTTTAAAAAGCCCATTCCCAATTATTAACAGTCCAAGTCCCATAAAGAAAAACGGTTCTGCAATAACCTCAAAAGCCATGGAGGCATGACCCAAGGTCATCAACAATGCACCAATGACAACAGCTTTCCGGTACCCCAATATTTTATCGGCTATAATTCCTCCTAAAATGGGGGTAATGTAAACCAAACCGGTATACCATGCATACAATACCAACGCATCGGCTCTGTCCCAGCCCCAACCTTCATCAAGAATGGATGCAACCAAGAAAAGCACCAACAAAGCGCGCATGCCATAGTAGGAAAAACGTTCCCACATTTCTGTAAAAAAGAGCACAAATAACCCCGAAGGATGCCCCAATACCGTTCTCTGGTTTATTTCCGAACCTCCAAATTTAAATTCCATATAATTTAGTTTTAGTTAGCTTATTAATTAAAGATTTTCCTTTATAAAATCGGTCATTTTGGTATAAAGGTGCAAACGGGTGTTGCCACCATAAATGCCGTGATTTTTGTCCGGGTAAATAGCCCAATCAAATTGTTTGTTGGCTTGCACCAAAGCTTCCACCAAACGGGTCGTGTTCTGTACATGTACATTGTCATCAGCACTTCCGTGCACTAAAAGAAATTCCCCTTTAAGTTTGTCCACATGCGAAAGGGGCGAATTTTCGTCATAGCCTGAAGGATTTTCCTGTGGGGTCTGCATAAATCTCTCGGTATATATGGTGTCATAAAAACGCCAACTGCTTACGGGTGCTACCGCAATTGCCATCGAAAAAGTATCGGGAGATTGAAACAAACTATTGGCGGACATAAATCCGCCATAGCTCCAGCCCCAAATCCCAATTCGAGATGCGTCAATAAAAGGTTCGGAACCCAATTTTATTGCGGCGGCAATTTGGTCTTCCACTTCAAATTTTCCCAATTCTTTTTGGGTCATCTTTTTAAAATCCCGGCCTTTCAAACCCGTTCCCCTGCCATCAACAGCGGCAATAATATAGCCTTGCTGCGCCAACATTTGATGCCAATAATCATTTGCGGCCATCCAACTGTTGGCTACGGTTTGTGAACCCGGTCCCGAATATTGATACATAAAAAGTGGGTATTCCTTTAAGGGGTCAAAATCCAAAGGTTTTATGAGGTACATATTAAGGTCTTTCCCATTAATGGAAATGGTGGAAAATTCCTTTGGGGAAATTTTATAACTGCTTAATTTATTTTTTAGGGCACTGTTATTTTTTATCTCGCGGAGTAATTTCCCTGTTTTAGCCTCGTGAAGCGTAAAAACATAAGGGGTATTTGCATCAGAAAAAGTGTTGATGAAATTGGAATAATCCGCACTAAAAGAGGCATTATTGGTTCCGGTTTTTTCGGTCAACCGAACCTTGTTTTTACCCGAGGGCAAAATGGAATACACATCACGATTGATACTTCCGTTTTCTGTGCTTTGGTAATAAACCCTTCCCGTATTTTCATCAAAACCGTAAAAATTGGTGACTTCCCACGACCCTTTGGTAATTTGGCTCATCAGTTTGCCAGAAGCATCATATTGGTAAATATGGTTCCATCCGTCTTTTTCGCTGGTCCAGAAAAAACTGTTATTGTTCAGAAAAGTTAGGTTATCCGTTACATCCACATAAGCACTATCAGTATCCTGCAAAATTAAAGTTGTGGCATTTGTAGTGGCATTTACGAATACCAAATCCAATTTATTTTGATGCCTATTTGTAAGTTGTACGCTCAAAACATCAGCATCTTTTGTCCATTTCAAACGAGGAATATAATAACTGTTGAATTTTGAAAGGTCAACCGTTGATGTATTTTTTGTGTTCAAATCATATAAATGCAGTGAAACTTTTGCGTTTTCCTCCCCTGCCTTTGGGTATTTAAAAACTTGCGGGTATTGATAAAGACCACTGCCATAAACATCCATTGAAAATTCTGGAACTTTCGTTTCGTCAAATTTGATGTATGCTATTTTGTTTCCGGAAGTGTTCCAATCAAAAGCGCGGACAAAGGCAAATTCTTCTTCATAAACCCAATCCGTTATCCCGTTTATGATGCTGTTCTTGGTACCATCATTCGTGATTTGGGATGTTTCCCCGGATTTTAAATCTTTCACAAAAAGGTTGTTTTCAAAACCATATGCTATTTTGGAACCATCGGGGCTAAAGGTGGGCTCTTGTATTTTATGGGTGGCAACCAAAGAGAAACTTTTGGTTTTTATATCATACACGTAAAAAGTCCCCAACGAAGAATGCCGATATATCGGCTCGCTTTCGGTTGAAAATAAAAGCTTGGTTTCGTCTTTATTAAACACGTAAGAAAGAATGTTTTGAATGCCTTTTAAGTCATTTGAATTCAAAACCGTCCGGGTTTTTTGGCCACTTTTGTAATCATAAACATCAACGGTTGAAGATTGTTCTTGCCGGTTTGTGTTTAAAACAGAATATTCCTTTCCGTTGTTAAGCGATCGCAGCGCATCCAAACCTTCAGTTCGGAATGCCCCGCCCCATATTTCTTCTAGGGTAATTTCCTTTTGTTGTGCAGTAATAGTAGTAAATGCTGATATAAACAGCATCAATAAAACAATGGGGAAATTTCTTTTCAAAATGTTAAAATTTTAATAGGCCAAGTTTACTAAAAATTTTGTTAAGTAGCGAACCTTTTTGTGTTAAATACCTTTCTTCTCCAATTAATATGTTCTTAAAATCGAAACCTATAAATAGTATATTTGTGCTTCAAATACTTAACATGATCCAACCCGTTTCAGGATTTTCAAAAAAAACCAAACAAGAAAAAATAAGTTGGCTTGCCGAAAATTATCTCGCCAACCAACAAGATGCTTTGCAAACCTTGAAAAAATATTGGAATGACGATGCAAGTTTGCAACAGTTGCATGATGATTTTATTGAAAATACCATCACCAATTATTATCTGCCCTTTGGCGTTGCGCCCAATTTTTTGATAAATGAAAAACTTTTCGCCTTGCCAATGGTAACGGAGGAAAGCTCGGTGGTTGCGGCTGCCGGGAATGCAGCTAAATTTTGGTTGACGCGCGGCGGTTTTTCGGCCCACGTGATTTCCACCCAAAAAAACGGGCAGGTTCATTTTGATTTTTATGGGAAAGAAGATACCCTGATCCGCTTTTTTTCCGAAATAAAACCAAAGCTTTTTAATGGGATTTTTTCAATTGAAGAAAACATGAAAAAACGTGGCGGCGGCTTGCAGGATATTATGCTTGTGAATTCCACCAAAAAGCTGAAAGGATATTATCAATTGCATTGCACCTTTGAAACCCGTGATGCGATGGGGGCCAATTTTATTAATAGCTGCCTTGAAAAAATCGCGGAAACCTTTACTTCGGAAGCAAAAAAGCATCAACCTTTTATTTCAGAAAACATCTTTCCCGAAACGGTGATGAGCATTTTGTCTAATTACGTTCCGGAATGTTTGGTGCGGGCCCAAGTGAATTGTCCGGTGGACCAACTTTCAACAAAACATTTAGATGGAAATGAATTTGCGGATAAATTCATTCGCGCTATCGACATTGCAAATGTTGAAAAACGGCGTGCTGTTACGCATAATAAAGGAATTATGAATGGAATTGATGCGGTCATCATCGCTACGGGCAACGATTTTCGGGCGGTGGAAGCAGGAATTCATGCCCACGCTTCAAAAAGTGGGGAATATAAAAGCTTGACCGGCGCAAAACTAGAAAATGGAATTTTTACATTTTGGATTGAAATTCCGTTGGCAATCGGTACAGTTGGTGGGCTTACCGCTTTGCACCCCATGGTGAAATTTTCTTTTTCACTGCTTCAAAAACCTGACGCCAAACAGCTAATGGAAATTATAGCCGTGGCCGGACTGGCGCAAAATTTTGCCGCTTTGAAATCCCTGATTACCACCGGTATTCAAATAGGGCATATGAAAATGCATTTGATGAATATTTTGAACCAATTGAAGGCTTCAAAAGTAGAAAAGGAACTAGCTGTGGAATATTTTAAAACAAATGTAGTTTCGCATAGTTCAGTGTTTTCTTTTTTGGAAAAGTTGAGAAGTTAATGAGTTTGGAAAAATTTGATAGAGAATTTTATAGCAACGGAAAATTATTACTCACGGGTGAATATGTTGTGCTGGATGGTTCCACTGCACTCGCAATTCCCACGAAATATGGACAGTCTTTGGGGATTGAAGTTTCAGAAAGAGAGGGAATTAATTGGAAAAGTTTTGATGAAAACAACAGCATTTGGTTTGAAGAAATTTTCAATCTCAATAATTTAGAAACCTCAAATCCGCAGAATACTTTTTCAAAAACGCTTTCAGAAATACTTAGGCAAGCAAAAAGACTAAATCCTTCTTTTCTTACCGATTCCAAAGGATTTACTATTTCAACAAAATTGGATTTTCCTCGCGATTGGGGATTGGGAACATCATCAACATTAATAAACAACATTGCACAATGGGCAAATGTTGATGCTTTTAAACTTTTGAGAACAAGTCTTGGGGGCAGTGGCTATGATATTGCTGCTGCCCAAAGTGATTCTCCCATTCTCTATGAATTGAAAAACGGAACTCCTAAGTTCAGAAAGGTCCATCTTCCTTGGGAATTTACAGAATCCTTGTTTTTTGTGCACTTAAATAAAAAACAGGAAAGCAAAGAAGGGATTGCAAAATACAGAAAGGCCGCTGTTGATGAAAAATCACTTCAAAGAATTTCAGACATCACCAACAAACTTTTAATGTGCTATTCGCTTTCCGACTTTGAAAAATTGATGGAAGCACACGAGGAAATTATTTCAGAAATAATAAATCTTCCCACTATAAAAAAACAACTTTTCAGTGATTATCCCAACACAATCAAAAGTTTGGGAGCTTGGGGCGGCGATTTTATTTTGGCAACGGGTGGTAAAAATAACCACGAATATTTTAAGCAAAAAGGGTTTAAAACGGTTGTTCCTTTTGAAGGGATGATAAAAAAAACAGTTTAGATTAATTTTAAAAACAAAAAACCCCAAGCTTAAAGCTCAGGGATTTTTGTGGTACCTCCAGGGATCGAACCAGGGACACACGGATTTTCAGTCCGTTGCTCTACCATCTGAGCTAAGGTACCTTTTAATGCCGTTGCCTTTGAAGGCAAGCGGGTGCAAATATAATTTTATTTTACCTTTTCCGAAACTTTAATTTAAAAAAAATATGCCCTTGGGCTTCAATTAAATACGGTTTTAATAATTATTCCGGGGTTCAGTTTGTACTTTTGAACGCTTAAAAATAAAAATGAACCTTATCATCGATGTTGGGAACAGTTTGGTAAAACTTGGGGTTTTTCACGAAGGAAAACTCCAAACCAAAAAAACATCCATTAAAAAAGATTTCCTGTTTTCACTTTCTGAAATCTCAGAAGCTTACCCCTCAATTAAACAATGCATTGTTTCAGCAGTAGCAAATTTATCCGAGCATCAACTTTCCAAACTGCAGGAAAAATATCCAGTTTCAGTTTTGAACCACGAAACTAAAGTGCCTTTCCAAAACAGCTATGCCACGCCCAAAACTTTGGGCATGGATCGTATAGCGTTGGTGAGCGCCGCTGCATCACAATATCCGGATAAAAATGTTTTGGTCATTGATGCCGGAACTTGCATTACTTATGATTTCTTGAATTCTAAAAATCATTATTTAGGTGGTGCCATTTCGCCGGGTCTTGAAATGCGCTATAAATCGCTACATACGTTTACGGATAAACTGCCGTTATTGGATGCAAGTGTTCCGAAAGAAATCACGGGCAATTCAACCGCGCTTTCCATTCATTCGGGAATCGTAAACGGGATGGTTTATGAAATAGATGGATTTTGCAGTACCTATCAAGCTGAATACAACGATTTAACAATTATTTTAACAGGTGGTGACTTACATTTTTTGCGAGATAGCTTAAAAAGTAACATCTTTGCCAACTCAAATTTTTTATTGGAGGGGTTAAATTTCATTTTAGAATATAACAAACATTGATGTTTAAACGTATTATAATTGGAGCATTTCTGCTCATTGCAAGTGTTTCGCTTGCGCAAGAAGGTACCACCTCCCCATACTCCTTTTACGGCCTTGGAACTTTAAAATTTAATGGTACGGTCGAGAACCGCTCTATGGGCGGGATTGGGGTTTTCTCGGATAGTATCCACCTTAATCTTCAAAACCCTGCGGGATTTGCGGAGCTTAGGCTTATAAATTTATCACTTGGCGGAAGCAATAGGGCTACTACTCAAAAAACAAGTACCGAAAGTCAGAAAACTTCCACCACCTCACTTGATTATTTGGCTATTGGAATTCCGATGGGAAAATTCGGGATGGGTTTTGGACTTATTCCTTATACTTCGGTGGGCTACCACTTTTTATCGGATGTGCCCGATGGTATTTCAGAGTATACGGGCTCAGGCGGGATAAACAAAGCTTTTATAACTTTGGCTTACAAAATTACTCCCCAGTTCAGTTTTGGCGTTGATGCCAATTATAATTTCGGAAATATAGAAAACGATGCATTAACCCAAAAAGATGATTTGCAATATGCCACACGGGTATATAATAAATCCGATTTAAGAGGCTTTAGTTTCAATTTTGGCGCGGCATACAAAACAATGGTTACTGAAACCCTTCAACTTTCCACTTCGCTTACCTATACCCCGGAAACCAATTTGAATGCTTCCAACTTCCGCACCATTGGTACGGTTTTGATTTCGCCAACAGGCTCGCAACCCGTGGTTGATGAAAGGGAAATTATTATGCCGGACACCCAATTTACTTTTCCTTCTCAATTTACGCTGGGCATTGGAATTGGAAAACCAAAAGCTTGGGCATTGGGTGCGGAATATACCAATCAGCAAACCAGTAATTTTTCCAACCAAACTTTTAGTTTTGAGAACGTCGCATATAATAATGCTTCAAAATTTAAACTAGGCGGATATTATATCCCCAATTATAATTCCTTCGGAAACTACTTTAACCGGGTGGTTTACAGGGCAGGTATGCGTTTTGAAGAAACTGGGATTGCCGTGGCCGGACAGGACATAAACGAGTTTGGCATATCTTTTGGAGTTGGGTTACCTGTCGGACGATTGTTCTCCAATCTTAATATTGGAGTAGAACTCGGAAGGCGCGGAACCACCGATTTCGGATTGGTACAGGAAAACTTCATTAATACGTTTTTAAGTTTCTCTTTCAATGACCGCTGGTTCGAAAAAAGATTATATGATTAATACCAATAAAATTATTACCATGAAAAGAAAAACAATTTTACTAGTTACCCTATTAACCTTCGCGTTTGGAGTAAAATCCATAGCTCAGGCCCCCGATGATTGTGTGATTACACTTTCTTATTTCACCGAGCCAGCTAAGGCAAAAAATTATGTAGCTGCCCTGCCGTTTTATGAAAAACTTATTAAGGAATGCCCAGGGGAAAACTTGGCTATATACCAATATGCAGCTTATATGTTCAAGGATTTTATTGCGAAAGGGGATTCCACTAAAGTGGATGATTTAATACAATCATATAAATACAGATTGAAGTATTTTCCTAAAGATACTAAGGAAGGGGAAGTATTGATGGATATAGCACAGTTGAAATTTGATCATAATATCGGTACCAAAACTGAGGAGTTTGCGGCTTTTGATGAAGCATTTAAAAAAGACCCCGAAAGTTTTACCAGCGCAAAAAGCCTTTATACTTATTTTTCATTGGCCGTAGACCTTCAAAGTACCGGCGAGAAAGATATTCAGGAAATTTTTGACCTTTATGATATCGTGATCGAAAAAATAGAAATGCAAGAAAACGATTTGGCATCTAAAATGACTCCACTTATGGCCAAACAAGAAGCCGGTGAAAAACTTTCCCCTACCGACACTCGTTTTATGGAAGTTGCCGAAAACAATATCGGTGTTTATGGAACCGTAAAAGGCAGTGTAAATGGAAAACTGGGAATATTGGCAGATTGTCCTAACCTGGTTCAGTTATATGCAAAAGACTATGAAGCTAATAAAAATGATGTTGCATGGGTTAAACGTGCTTCCGAAAGGTTGAGCGCCAAAGATTGTGAAGATCCGTTGTTCACAAAATTGGGGCAGCAATTGCACATTTTAGAGCCATCTGCTAAATCTGCATATTACCTAGGTAAATTGGCCGAGAAAGAAGGAAAAAGTAGCAAAGCTTTGGAATATTTCAACCAAGCTGCAGATCTCGTTACCAGTAATGCAGATAAAGCAAATATCTATTATAGTATTGCTGAGAACGCACGAAAAAACGGAAGTTTAGGTACTGCAAGGACTTATTATAACAAAATGCTTGAGGTAAAACCTTCCGCTGGTATTGCATATTTGAGGATTGCTCAAATGTACTCCGATAGTTCAAACAGTTGTGGAAATACAGTTTTTGAAAAACGTGCAATAAACTGGTTGGCAGCAGATATGGCAGATAAGGCCGCCCGTGTTGATGCTTCTCTTGCTTCTTCCGCAAGGTCGGCAGCAGCCGCATACAGGCAACGCGCCCCGCAGAAAAGCGATATTTTCAGTGACGGGATGGCTGGAAAAACAGTCTCCTTTAATTGCTGGATTGGTGGTAGCGTAAGGGTGCCAAATTTATAAGAATGCAAACTCACAAAAATTGTTTTAAAAGCGTGATGGCACTTCTTGGTGCCATCACGCTTTTTGCTTGTGAGGGCAATTATGATAACATCCAAAAACTTAACCTTACCGATGGCGCGCCATTGGCTGAGGGCAAGAATATCAATTTTAAATATACCGATTCCGGCAAAGTGGTTACCAATCTCTTGTCGCCGTTACTTAAAGATTATTCAAATTATGCCTTCCCCTATAAAGAATTTCCTAAAGGCATCGAAGTCCTATTTTGGGACGAAGAAAACAAAAAAAGTACCATAACGGCGGATTATGCTATTCAATATGAAGGGACAGGTATCGTGGATTTAAGGAAAAACGTGAACCTCGTTACTGCCGATAGCGTAGTGCTAAAGGCCGAACAATTATACTGGGACCAAAAAGCACAATGGATATTCACCGATTGGCCGTACCAGATAAAATTTAAAGATGGCTCCTATAATGATGGGGCAAGGTTTGACAGTAACCAAGATTTTACTACTTTTCTTTCCAGAAAAAATCAAGGAGTACAACTAATTGATAAAAAAGCAACCCAAAATGAGGAATAAAATTTACCGCCTATTCGAATACGCCTATATAGTTATGGCATTGTTTTCCGCCTATCTCGCCGTAATCAACTGGCCGGAAAACCGAAGCCGCGCTTATGTGTTCATCTTCTTCACCTTTGTTGCGGTTTTCATGTTTTTCTTCAAAAGGAATTTCAGAAAAAAAATCGAAGAGCGGGACCGGAAATAAATAATTTTCCAACCGATAAAATTGATTTTTACGAATTTCTTTATTTTTTTAAACTAACCTTTCATTAATGGCGGGAAATTGGTATTTTCGCCCCCTATAAATTTGAACCAAAAATGGCAATATTAAGCAGTATCAGAAAACAGGGGATTTTCCTCATCATTATCATAGCCTTGGCACTTTTTGCTTTCGTTTTAAGTGGCATATTGACTCCCGGGGGCAATGGCCCAAAAGGAGGCGATACCATAGCAACAATTAACGGCACCGATCTTCCACGACAGGATTTTATGGAAGAAGTGGAGCTTATAAAAGGAAACCTAGGCCCAAATGCAAGTTCCACACAGGCCATGAACATGGTTTGGGAACGTGAGTTACGCCGTGTTATCCTTGAGGAACAAATTGAAAAACTTGGCTTGTCCGTTGAAAAAGATCAATTGAACAGTGCCCTTAGGAACAATCTGGCCAACAACCCTACTTTTTCAAACGAAGCCGGGCAATTTGACGAAGGTAAAATGCAAGAATACATTGCCAGCATTCAAACCTCTTCTCCCCAACAATACCAACAATGGCTTGATTTTGAAAAAAATACGGCACAAAGCATTTTGCAAACTACCTATTTCAATATGATAAAAGGAGGTTTAGTGAGCACTATTGCTGAAGGTGAACAACAGTTCCGTTTTGAAAATGATAAAGTGAATATCGAATACGTGCACGTTCCCTTCACCAAAATTTCAGATGAAGAAGTGAAGGTGACAGATGATGAAATCAAAAAGTACATTGAAAGCCGTTCTAAAGAATATAAAGTGGAAGCTCAGGCTGATATCCAGTATGTTTTCTTTTCCGAAGAACCTTCCGAAGAAGATATGAAGGCCTATGAAGAAAATATGACTACGTTGTTGGACAGCAAAATTGAATACAATTCCACTACAAAAATGAACGATACCGTGGCCGGTTTTAAAAACACAGCAAACTATGAAGAATTTGTAAACGCAAATTCTGACCAGCCATTTATGGATTTTTGGATGTTCAAAAAAGACTTGCCTCCCGCTGTTGCCGATACGCTTATCAATTTGAACGAAGGTTCCGTTTATGGCCCTTTCCAAGTAGAGAATACCTATAATATTTCAAAGGTAATTGCTGTAAAACAAATGCCCGATTCCGTTCAATCAAAACATATATTAATAAGATATTTGGGGACAACGAGTGCCGGACCGGAAATTACCAAAACTAAAGAAGAAGCAAAAAAACTTGCCGATAGCTTGCTTGTGGTTGTTAAAAAAGACCCAGCAAAATTTGAAGCTTTGGTTACCGAATTTTCGGATGACAGTTCAAAAGATACCGGTGGTGATCTTGGAAAATCTTGGCCCGGAAGAATGGTTGCCCCATTTGACGAATTTATTTTCGATAACCCTACCGGCACAACCGGCTTCGTGGAAACCGATTTTGGTTACCATATTGTAACCGTGGGCGAACAGACCGCGCCACAAAAAGCAATCAAACTTGCTACAGTTACCAAAAACATTGAAGCTTCGGAAAAATCAATTAGCGATATATTTACAAATGCCTCAACTTTTGAAGTGGCCGTTCAAAAGGAAGAATTCATTGACGTTGCAAAAAACCAAAATTTGGAAGTGAAACCCGTTAACAAAATGGGTATTATGGATGCCAACATTCCGGGAATTGGTGCCAATCGCGAAATCGTAATTTGGGCATTTTCCGATGATGCCGAAGTTGGCGATACCAAACGTTTCAGTGTACCCGAAGGATATGTGATTGCGCAAGTTACACGCAAAAACGAAAAAGGATTAATGAGTGTTTCGGAAGCATCAGCAACAGTAACCCCCATTTTGCGCGACAAGAAAAAAGCAGAGAAAATCCGTGCATCAATTTCCGGCAATACTTTGCAGGAAATTGCCGCAAATCAAAAAGTGACGGTACAAACGGGAACTGACCTTACAATGGCAAACCCAATGATTCCCAATGCTGGATTGGAACCTGCCATTATTGGTTCAGCTTTCGGGAAAAAAGCTGGGGAAACCACAAGCCTCATTGATGGTAAAACCGGAGTTTTTAAAGTTCGGGTAACCGCAGTAAATAAAGCTCCCGAGATGACATCATACTCCAACTATGCGGAGCAATTGACTGCTAAAACGGTTCCGGCGGTAAACAGCAATGTTTATAATGCGTTGAAAAATGCTGCGGATATAGAAGACAACAGGGCTTCTTTTTTCTAAAATTTTTAAATTATTTTAATATGCCTTGTCCGATATTTTTCGTGACAAGGCTTTTTTGTTTAACAAATAGGGAAAGCGGGAAAATCCCTTTTCCCTAAATTCGATATAGAAGAAAAAATCCCTTAAATTTAGCAATCAAAAGATTTTATAAAAACAAGGAATGAATCAAGAAGAAATCATAAACGCCATAAACGAAAAATACCGGGCCTTGGGTGAAAATCCGGACACATATTTAAAGGGACTTCTTCAAGCAAAACCAATAAACTACTGGGATTATATTGAAGTGGATACCCTGCTTTCACTTCAAAAACCAAAAACAAATTTTAAAGATGAGGAGATTTTCGTTATGTACCACCAAGTTACCGAACTGGTGCTGAAAATGACCCTTCACGAAATAAAACAGCTTTCTGAACCTGAAAATCTTTCCGAGGAAATCTGGATGGACAAACTAGGCCGTTTGAACCGTTACACTCATTTGCTCATCACCTCTTTCGATATTATGCGCGAGGGAATGAGCTATGAAGACTACAACGTTTTCCGTTCCACACTTACTCCCGCAAGTGGTTTTCAAAGCGCACAGTTCCGCCATATTGAAATTTATTGTACAAAGCTTGAAAACCTGCTAAATGAAGAAGGAAAAAAACGTATTGGGAACAATACTTCCACTGATGATTATTTTGAGCATATTTATTGGAAAGATGCGGGCTATAATCGCGAAGCAAAATCGCAGACACAAACCCTTCGGCTTTTTATTGAAAAATATGAGGAAGGCTTCAAAGAACTTTCAGAAAACGTAAAAGGAAAAACATTGGAAGAACGGATGTTGCAAATGGAAAACCCATCGTCTGCATTAAAGGAAAAACTTAAGCATTTTGACCATCTTTATAACGTTGTTTGGCCCTCCGTTCATTTGGGCACCGCAAACCATTACCTTAACAGCAAAGGCGAAAACAAAGCTGCAACGGGCGGTTCCGAATGGCAAAAATACCTTCACCCAAAATTTCAGCAGCGCAAATTTTTCCCTTCCCTTTGGTCTGAAAAAGAAATTGAAACTTGGGGAAGAAATACTGAAAATTGAAACCACGGAAAGGGTTTTTTCGTAACTATTAAAAATAAAATGCCATGAATTCAAATACCTATTATGACCCTGCAGATCTTAAGAAATTCGGCAACATTACCGAATGGAGTGAAGAATTGGGCACCAAATTTTTTGACTATTACAGCAAGGTTTTTGAAGAAGGCGCACTAACTGCACGTGAAAAAGCATTGATTGCCTTAGCAGTAGCCCATACAGAACAATGCCCGTACTGTATTGATGCATACACCAAGGATACTTTAGAGCGCGGAGTTACCAAAGAGGAAATGATGGAAGCCATACACGTGGGGGCCGCAATAAAAAGCGGCGCAACGCTGGTCCATGGCGTAATGATGATGAACAAAGTGAATAAATTGGAAATGTGAGCAGCCTGTTGGTTTTCTTTTTTGAAAACCGTACATATCGCTCATCCCGACCCTTTTGTCGGGATCTCTAAAATTTAATTAAATTAATTTAACCCTTATCCTATTTTGCCAAAATTAAAACAACAATCCCTTAAGAAAAAAGGCAGCGAACTGGCGCAAACCAACCGGCAACTTGAAATATTATCTAATGGAATATTTTCAAACCAGCTTCCCACCTTCGCCAATAAAATAAAAGAAACAAACAAATTCCCGCTTCGCCCGAAAAAACTGGAAATCCTCCAAATTAACGTGGGCTATATGTGCAATCAGGTGTGCGAACACTGCCATGTGGATGCCGGGCCGGACCGTAAAGAAATAATGACACGCGAAACCATGCAGCAATGCCTGGACATAATTCGGAATACGGAAGCCCATACGCTGGACCTTACCGGAGGTGCGCCGGAAATGAACCCGGACTTTCGATGGTTTGTTGAAGAAGCCGCCAAAGCCGGAATAAAAGATTTTATAGTTCGGAGCAACCTCACCATTATCCGCGCCAACAAAAAATATTACGATTTGCCGCAATTTTTCAAAAAGCATAATGTACATGTGGTCAGTTCCATGCCACACTGGACAAGAGGCAAGACCGATAAACAGCGTGGTGAAGGGGTTTTTGACAAATCCATAAAAGCTTTGCAGGAACTAAACGCCGTGGGTTATGGCATTCCCGGAAGCAATTTGAAGCTGGATTTGGTTTATAATCCTTCCGGTGCATTTTTGCCAGCAAACCAAGCCGGAATGGAAAAGGATTTTAAAAAAGCTTTATTGGAAGATTTCGATATACAATTCCACAACTTGTTCGCCATAACAAACCTCCCCATTGCCCGTTTTTTGGATTATTTGATCGCTTCCGAAAATTATGAAGAATATATGTATTCCTTGGTGGAAGCCTATAATCCGGCAGCAGTGGAAAACGTAATGTGCACCAACACCATTTCCATAAGCTGGGACGGATGGCTTTACGATTGTGATTTCAACCAAATGCTGGGGTTGAAAGTGGCCAGCAAGGTCAAACACATTTCCCAATACAACGAAAGCGTTTTAAACGATAGGGACATTGTAATCTCCCAACATTGTTACGGTTGCACTGCGGGTGCCGGCAGCAGTTGCCAAGGAGTCGTTTCAAAATAAGCATGCAAATGAACTATTTAGAACAAACTATTTGTAACCCCCAATTGAACAAGACCGCCGTACTTGTTTTTGCCAACTCTGCCCAACGGGAAGCTGCCCTAAAGCCTTTCCGCAGATCTGGCCATCTCTTCCGGGAACTCAACAGGCACACCCTTCAAATAGTGCGGCAAAGCGGGTTGCCCTATTTTTTGTTTTCTGAAAAAGAACAAAAGGGAAATTCCTTTGGCGAAAGATATGTTAATGCCATCGAGTCTGTTTACGCCCAAGGATTTGAAAATGTGATCACCATTGGAAACGACACGCCGCACCTTCAAGCCGAAAACTTGATCGAAACCGCGGAAAAGCTTAGAGAAAACCCCATTGTTCTTGGGCCTTCCTCGGACGGTGGATATTATTTGTTGGGCCTAAACCGCTCGCAATTTAATGCCAAAACCTTTTTGAAACTGCCTTGGCAAACCCCGGGGCTTACCCAAAGTATTTCGTGCTTGCTGGCTTCCAAAAATATAAAGGTGGCCTTCCTGAAAATCCTTTCAGATATTGATGCAGTTTCGGACATTCCAAAAATCATCGGCAGTTTCTCAAAGCTCTCGGCCGTTTTGGAAAGACTACTCCTTTCATTTCTCATCCCAGAAAAAAAACCATCCACAAAACCCCTTTTTTCATTCCAAAACTTCTTAAAGGAAAATCAGTTCAACAAGGGCTCCCCCATTTTTGCTTCATGATCCAATTTTTTTCTTGCCGAAATAACTTCCGCGAGCACATTAATTAAACCAAAAAAAAAATTATGAGGCACATATACCTTGGCATATTGCTGATGCTTTCTGCATTTGCTACTGCCCAGACAACCATTACCGGCATAGTTAAAAGCGAAATTGCCGAAACGCCCATTTCCTTCGTGAACATCTTGGCTTCCAACGGAAATGCAACCACCACCGATGAAAACGGGGCGTTCATCATTGAAGCCTCCGGCTCGGATGTATTGGAATTTTCATCTATTGGGTATGAAAACATTTCAATAATTGTTGGCGACAACAACCAACTCGAAGTTTATTTGATTGAATCGACCACAGATTTAAACGAAGTGGTGGTTACCGCCTTGGGCCTTAAACGGGAGACCAAGGAACTGGGCTATTCTGTTCAGTCTTTAGGCACAGAAGAAATTTCGGATGTAAAATCCGTCAATTTTTTGGATAATCTATCAGGAAAAATAGCAGGTATTAATATTACCCAAGGTGCCACAGGCGTAGGTTCTTCCTCAAAAATTACTATTCGAGGCGAATCTTCATTTTCCAACAATAACCCTTTGTTTGTAGTGGACGGTATTCCCATTAACAACAACACCGTTTTCAATTTTACCAATGAAGCCGCCGCAGGTTTTCAGGAAATAGATTTTGGAAACGGCGCAATGGAAGTAAATCCTGATGATATTGAGAGCGTAACCGTTCTAAAAGGCCCAAGTGCAGCAGCACTGTACGGCACACGTGCATCCAATGGCGTTATTGTTATTGAAACGAAAGATGGCAAAAAATCCAAAGGAATGGGCATCAGTTTCAACACCACACTTTTTGTGGATACAGCTTTTAAATTGCCCGAGTTCCAAAACGAATATGGCCAAGGTAATTCCGGTGAGTTTGAATATGTAAACGGTCTTGGCGGCGGTACCAACGACAATATTTCCTACTCTTGGGGCCCTCGCTTAGATGTGGGCAACCTCATCCCACAATGGGATAGCCCAGTTGTCCTGCCCGATGGCACGGTAGTTCGAGGAGGCGATACTTCGCTGTATAGCGGCTTGCCCATTACTGCAACTCCTTTTGAAAGCCACCCGGACAACCTCAAGAATTTTTACAAAACAGGAATTACAACCATCAATAATGCCTCTGTTTCCGATAATTTCGAAAAGGGGGATTATCGTCTTTCCTTTACGGATTTACGCAGTGAAGGGATTATTCCCGGTGTGAACTTGGACAGGCAAACGGTTGCGGCAAAATTGAATTTTAGACCAACAAGTAAAACCGAAATCTCATCCTCTATAACTTACGTGAATTCCAGTAGTGACAACCGCCCAAGCAATGGCTACGGTAGTGAAAACGTGAATTATTCACTTGTGGCCTGGGGACCGCGTTCCCTTAATATTGAAAACCTCAAGGATTACTGGCAACCTGGGCTGGAAGACGTGCAGCAGATTTCTTTTAATTATACTTTTTTTGACAATCCATACTTTATTCTTTTTGAAAACAGAAACAGTTTTGATAGAGATCGTGTTTTTGGAAATATCGCCATAAAGCAACAGATTTCTAAAAACCTCAGCGTATCCCTGCGTTCTGGAATGGACTATTCCAGCGAAACCAGGAAACTGAGGCGCGCTTTCAGTAGCAACCGCTTTCAGAATGGCGGCTATGCTGAGCACGATGTGCTTTATCGGGAAGTTAATACCGATTTTTTGATCAACTACAACAGTAGTTTCGGGAGTTTTTCCTTTGACATTTCTGCGGGGGGAAACCGTTTGGATCAAACCGCCTCCAAAAAGGAATCACAGACCGTAAACCTTGCCCAGCCTGGAATTTATAATTTGAATAACGCGGCCTCACCAATTGAGGTCTTTCAATTTGAAAGTAAAAAACGTATCAATTCTTTTTATGGGCTTGCAAAATTTGGTTACAATGATGTACTCTTCCTTGATATTACGGGAAGGAATGACTGGTCCAGCGCTTTGGCAACACCGTTTTCGGTGGATGGCACTTCGTTTTTCTATCCTTCGGCGTCACTTAGTTTTATTCTATCAAATGCTGTGAATTTGCCCGAAACCATTTCTTTTGCGAAACTTCGTGCAAGCGTGGCACAAGTAGGAAATGACACAAATCCGTACCAAACTTCGGGGGCTTTTGTTTCCCAAACACCATACTTAGGGCAGCCTACTTTCAGCGATCAAAATTTTATACCGAATGCCAGCCTACGCCCCGAACAAGTTACTAGCTATGAAGTGGGTGCAGATTTGCGTTTCTTTAAAGACCGCCTCAATTTTGATCTTACCTATTACAATGCTTTAACCAAGGATCAGATTATATCCTTACCCATCGCTATTTCATCTGGTTACAACCAACAGGTTGTAAACGGCGGGAAAGTGCGCACGCAGGGTTATGAGGCAGTTGTAGGAATTGTGCCTATAAAGACTTCAAGTTTTCAATGGAACAGCACCTTTAATTTCAGTAAAAATGAATCCATTGTAGAGGAATTGCCACAAACCGATGGCAGATTAACCTTAGCATTCAGTAGAATTTACGACAGTGCGAACCAAACGGTTTGGTTTCAAGTGGAAGAAGGTGGCGAAATTGGCGATATATACGGTACGGGTTATTTGCGAAATGAAAACGGCGATTTTATATTGACCGAAAGCGGAAGCTATATTGCCGACAACAACCTAAAGAAAATAGGGAATTACAATCCCGATTTTATGTTGGGGTGGAATAACGATTTAACCTATAAAAATTGGAACCTGAACTTTTTGTTCGATTGGCGACAGGGAGGAGAACAGGTTTCAAGGACTAGGGCGCTGGCCACAGTGGGCGGGCAGTTGGCTGAAACCTCAAATCGTGACGATGTAGTACCTCAAGGCGTGGTAAACGTTGGCACTGCTGAAAACCCGGTATATGAGCCAAACACAACTGCAGTTTCAGCTGAAAGTTATTACCGCCAATATTATGACAGGAATCACGAAGAGAACAACATTTATGATGCTTCCTACCTAAAACTACGGCAGTTTTCAATTGGCTACACCTTTAACCTGAACAAAGGCTTTGCAGGAATAGAAGACGGGGCGATAATAAATCTGGCCCTTATTGGCAGAAACCTTTTCGCCATTTCCGAAATCCCACATTTTGACCCCGAGCAATTGGCGGTGCAGGGCAACGGCTTTGTGAGCGGGGTGGAAGATATGAGCTATGCCAGTAGCCGTAGCATCGGTTTTAAAATGGGGATCAACTTTTAAACAAAAAATCATGAAAAAAACAATATACATTTTCAGCTTGTTTTGCCTGGTTTTGGCAAGCGGCTGTAACAAGGATTTTGAAGAAATCAATACCAACCCGAATGCCCCGAACAGTGTTCAGCCCAGTTTATTGCTCCGGCAAGTGATCTATGATTTTGGAGAGCAGATGAGCTATGAAGGTTTCGTGGCCGGAGATTTGCTTTCTCAGCACCGCACCGCCATCGATTTTAACTTATTCGACAGGCATGCCTTGAAATCGCCCCAATTGGGCGGCAATCCTTGGCCAGTTTTTTACACAAATTTAAGAGACAATGAAATCCTGTTGCAACAATCACGAAATGTGGAAACATTTGCGGTCTACGAAGGTCCCGCACTAATCCTGAAAGCCTATATGGCCGCGGGCCTTACCGATCTTTTTGGAAATGTTCCGTATTCTGAAGCCTTTGACGGGGCAAATGGTTCAGTGACCCCAAAGTATGACGGGCAGCAAGAAATTTATCTGGGCGAAGGCGGCATCATCGATAACCTTAACAAGGGAATTTCCGCCATAAACGCTTATGAGGACGTGATTCCCTTGGAAGGTGACATCCTTTTTAACGGCAATTTGGACGGATGGGTGAAATTCGCGAATTCCTTAAAAATAAAACATTTGATGCGCATTTCTGCCAAAGTGGATGTTTCTGCAGAACTGCAGGCAGTTTTCAGCTCGGGCAATTATATTTCCACAAATGCCGAAAATGCCATTTTCAATTTTACCAATACCGATCCAAACAGTTTTCGCTTGGCGCAATTGAGGGTGGGCGATTTCAATAATTTTGTGCTTTCCGAAACCATGGAGGAAATCCTTTTGGAACTGAATGATGACAGGATAGAAGTGCTTTTCCGCCCATTTGCCAATTCGACCACTGGCCAATTCAACGGTTTGATAAACGGCATCGATGCCTCTCAAACCTCTATTGAACTAGGGAATTATTCCTTGGCAGGCACCATTTTTAGGGAAGACACCTCAACCCTCGATGCCAATTTCATAACTGCCTGGGAAACCTTTCTTTTCTTGGCCGAAGCTGCCGAAAGGGGATTAATTTCTGCCGATGCCCAATTGCTGTACGAAACCGGTGTTGCCCTAGCCTTTGAATATTGGAACACACCTTTGCCCACCGGCTATTTAAGCGGCCCCGCAAGTTACAACGCTGCAGGTAGCACAGCTGTTGAGCAAATAATCACTCAAAAATGGATAGCCAATATCATCAACGGTTACGAGGGTTGGGTGGAATACCGCCGGACTGGCTTTCCGGAATTCAAGCCCGTGGCCGCAAGTTTGAACGATGGTTTGATCCCTGTCCGCATGCCCTATCCCGCCGAGGAAGAAGCATTGAATGCTGAAAATTATGAACAAGCCGCTACAGATACCGATGGCAACAGTATAAATTTTCCAGTATGGTGGGATGAATAATTTTTGAATCCAAACACACTAGAAAAATAAACAATTAACATTAATATGGATATAGAAATTTGGCAATGGGGATTGATTATCGTATCGAGCTTGATGCTGTTATTGCTTTCCCCGTTGGCCAAAACCCCCGACGCGTTTTTCAAGGCCACGCATCGAAGCAAGGCTCCGAATGCCTTTATGCTTACCGGAAGCCTTATCATTTCGTGGATATTCGCCAAGAGCATTACGAACGCTGCCAATCTGGGGCTAGAATTTGGAATTGTTGGCGGGGTGGCGTATGCGGCATACTATCTTTCGTTTGCAGTTGCTGGGGTTTTGATCTACTACATGAGGGTTCATGGTGGCTTTGAAAGCATCCACCAGTTTTTGACGAGCCGTTTCGGGAAAGGCGCCATGCGTTTGTTTTCGGTGCTTATAGCCATACGCCTTTTCAACGAGGTTTGGAGCAACACCATGGTAATCGGTACGTATTTCGGAGATCAAGGCAGTACTGCTTTCTATTGGGCCATCTTGGTCTTTACGGCCCTAACGTTGGCCTACACGCTTAAAGGTGGCTTGAGCAGTTCCATTTTTACCGATGTTATACAAATGGCCCTGTTCACCATTTTATTGGCCATAATTTTATGGAGCATTTTTTCTGTTGACGATTTCACGGCACGGGAAGTAGTTTCTTCAGGCACTTGGAGCTTTGATTTGGGACTAAATTTGTTCTTTGCGGCGCTTATCCAATGCTTTAGTTATCCCTTTCATGATCCGGTACTTACAGACCGGGCCTTCTTGAGCAACCCAAGGACTACCCTGAAAAGTTTCCTGTGGGCAACCTTACTTGGCATCCTTTGCATCGTTTTGTTCAGCATCATTGGCGTTTTTGCAAGGTTTGAGGGCATGCAAGGGCAAGCCGCGGTGGAAGTGGGAAAAGCTTTTGGCGTTGTCATTCTTTTAATTATCAATCTTATCATGATCACCTCCGCGGCATCTACGCTGGATTCCACGTTTTCTTCCTTCTCAAAATTATTGGCCGTAGATCTAAAAATGGGCATGAACATTACCTTTGGCAGGATTTCCATGATCGCGATTGCAGTTCTGGGGACAATTCCTGTTTTTCTGAACGCCGAAATATTATCTGCAACCACCATTTCGGGGACCATGGTCATCGGGCTTACCCCCGTTTTTTTGTTTTGGAAAAAGCCTGCCCCAAGAATAAGTTTTTACCTTAGCGTTTTTTGCGGCTTGGTCTTTGGTTTCATGCTTGTCTTGGGGATTTTCCCCAAGGCGCTTATTTTTACCGAAGGAAACCACGCAGATTTATTATGGGTGAACGCTTGGGGAATTTTAAGCTGTATATTATTATATAAAATTCCGAAATGGATAAAAAAATAGAAAATTTGGGAATGCTTTCGAAAAAAATATTGCTTTTTGGAGGCGTGTATAGCAACCTGCAAGCCTTGGAAAAATTGATTGCCATTGCAACCGCCAACGGAATTTCCCCACAAAATTGCATCTGTACGGGCGATATTGTGGGTTATTGCGCCCAGCCCGAGGAAACGGTACAGCTTTTTAGGGCTTGGGGCGCAAAAAGCATAGTCGGAAATGTGGAACTTCAGCTTAAGGCTGGCGCAACGGATTGTGGATGCGATTTCGGCGAGGGATCCCGCTGCGATGGTTTTTCACGGCTATGGTATCCCTTCGCCCAAAGCCGGCTTTCGGAAGATTCATTAAACTATATCAACACCCTGCCGGACCATATACAGTTTCAATTTGCTTCAAAAAAAGTGGCCGTCCTCCACGGTTCGTTTTTCAATGTTTCTGAGTTTATCTTTAAATCCAACTCTTGGAGCACCAAGCTTGCCAATTTTGAAGCTATTAAAAGTGATGTCATTGTGGCCGGCCATTGCGGGTTGCCTTTTAACGAAGAAAAGGAAAGCAAGCTTTGGCTTAACCCGGGCGCAATCGGGATGCCCGCAAACGATGGTACGCCGAGGGCCTGGTATGCAGTTCTAACCGATGACAACGGGGTTTTCGGATTTGCGCACCATCATTTTGAATATGACCATGAACTTGCGGTCGAAAATATGAAAACCCATCAACTGCCCGAGGAATATGCCCTTTCCCTTCAAACTGGGGTTTGGGACAATACCGAAATACTCCCACCCGCTGAAAGCAACCTGCAAGGAATTAAAATAAATTTTTAAAACAATGAATTCAAAAAAAACAAAGAAGCAATTACAATTCCTTATCTCATTTTCAATATTTCTGTTGACATTTTCTAGCCTTGCCCAAAAAACCCTGGACGAACTGCTGGAACTCCACAACACCCGAAACATTTCCTATATTTCAGTGGAAGAATTGCGGATGTTGCAACTGAACGAAAAAGTGTTAGTCTTTGACGCGCGCGAAAAAGAGGAATTTGCGGTAAGTCATATTCCTTCTGCAAATTTTATTGGATATTCTAGTTTTTCGGAAGAACTATTTCCTGAAAAAAATAAAAATGCCCCGATAGTTATCTATTGTTCCTTGGGGATCCGCTCAGAAAAAATTGCGGAAAAGCTTACAAAAGCCGGGTTCACGAACGTGCAGAACCTTTACGGTGGTATCTTTGAATGGAAAAACAAGGGTTATCCTGTCCTCGATTCTTTGGGAATTGAAACCCAAAAAGTGCACGCTTTTTCTAAAAATTGGGACAAATGGCTGACCCGGGGCATCAAAATTTATGACTAAAAACCTGCTCCTTATTTTCACCAGAAATCCCGAATTGGGGAAAGTTAAAACCCGTTTGGCAGCAAGTGTGGGGAATAAACCAGCATTGCAAATTTATAAATTTCTTTTAAACCATACGGTTTCAATTACCAAAACCATAAAGGCCACAAAGCAGGTTTATTATTCCGATATCATTGGGCGCAAAGATATTTGGGATGATAAAAACTATGATAAAAAACTGCAAATCGGTGCAGATTTGGGCGAACGGATGCAAAATGCCTTTACCGAAGGTTTTAAAAACGGATTTAAAAATATCGTTATCATAGGTAGCGACATCTTCGATCTGGGAAGTGAGGATATTGAAATAGCTTTTTCAAAATTAAAATCAAACCAAATAGTAATAGGCCCTGCGCAAGATGGAGGTTATTATCTTTTGGGAATGAAGGAAATGCACCCCTTTATTTTTAAAAATAAAAAATGGGGAAGTAATACGGTTTTAGGGGAAACCCTGAAAGATTTATCGGGAAGTTCCGTTTACCAGCTTTCCGTCCGTAACGATGTGGATGTTTTTGAGGACATAAAGGACAATAAGGTTTTTCAAAGATTTTTATAAAAACGAATAAACGCATAAACAGCAAAAATGAAATACATCCAAGAAACAGCGGAATACCTAAAAATAAAGGGCTTTGAAGCTCCCGAGATTGGGATCATCCTTGGCACAGGGTTGGGCCAGTTCATCGACTCCATCAGTATTGAAGCGGAAGTTAGCTATAACCACATCCCTAATTTTCCCACCGCCACGGTGGAATTTCATAAAGGCAAACTTATCTACGGCACCCTTTCGGGAAAAAAAGTAATCGCCATGCAGGGCCGTTTTCATATGTACGAGGGCTATTCGTTTCAGGACGTAACCTTCCCAGTAAGGGTAATGCACGCTTTGGGCATTAAAAAACTTTTAGTTAGCAATGCCTCCGGGGCTATAAACTTGAATTTTAAAAAAGGTGAAATAATGCTCATTGAAGATCACATCAACTTGCAGGGCGGATCACCTTTGGCTTTTAAAGGCGTGGAGCGCATGGGCGAACGTTTTGTGGACATGAGCGAACCCTACGATTCTGAAATGAACCGAATGATGATGGATATTTCCTCCGCCAATAAAATTAAACTTAACAAAGGGGTTTATGCAAGCGTGGTGGGCCCTCAACTTGAAACCCGGGCTGAATACCGTTACCTTAAAATAATTGGCGCAGATGCCGTGGGAATGAGCACGGTGCCGGAAGTTATTGTGGCAAACCATTTAAAATTACCTGTTTCAGCACTTTCAGTTTTAACTGACGAATGTGATCCGGATAATTTAAAGCCTGTGGATATATCAGAAATCATTTTGATGGCAGCAAAAGCTGAACCCGATATGATTACTATTTTTTCCGAATTGATAAAAAAAATTTAATAAATGAAACTTCATAGGTATTTAAAACCTTGTAAAATTTGAATAAAACCATTTTGAGAATAAATGCGTAAATTACATACATACAAATAACCTATGAAAACCTATTTAAAGTTAATTTCCGTATTACTGTTCATGTTCAACGCACAAAGCTGCAACCTGCTTTCGGCCGCCGGTATTAGCAGTCAAGGGCAACCCACCCTGGAAGTGGGCGAAAAACTCACCTCGACCACCGCAAATTCCTCTGTAAATGTAGACCATTCCCAATGGGACAAGCTTTTGAAAAAACACGTGAACAAAGCAGGGTTGGTAGATTACAAAGGTTTTATGAATGACAGAAAAGAACTTGACAACTATTTGAAAAGCCTTTCCTCCAAAAACCCGGACAAGAACTGGAGCGTGCAGGAACTGTTGGCTTATTACATAAACCTTTACAATGCCTATACGGTGGATTTGATTTTGGACAATTACCCCGTAAAAAGCATCAAGAACATCAATGGAGCATGGACGAAGGCGATTGTTCCCGTGGGCGGGAAAAAACTTTCGTTGGGCGGGATCGAAAACGGAATACTTAGGAAAATGAACGAGCCACGTATCCATTTTGCCATAAACTGTGCCTCCATTTCCTGTCCAAAATTGCTAACAGAGGCATATACGGCATCCAAAATAAACGAACAATTGGACCGTGCAGCCAAAGAATTCATAAACAGCAGTGAAAATGAAATTTCGGCGAGCAATCCAAAGTTATCCTCCATTTTTGATTGGTACCAAAAAGATTATGAAGTTAACGGGAAACAGGATGTGATTGGCTACATCAACAAATACGGCAAGACCCAAATAAATGCTAGCGCTAACATTCAGTACAAAGCATATAACTGGGATCTGAACGAGCAAAAATAAAAGCATCCCCCAATTTTTTAGGCCCAATGATCAGTATAATCATTCCGGTTTTCAACGAAGCCGAAAATATCGATAAACTCCTCACGCACCTTGCTATAAATGCCACGTCAAGCGTTGCCATTCGCCCGAAAATGCTCCTCTCCGAAATATTGATTATCGATGGTGGAAGCGAAGACGAAACTCAAAAAGTGGTGGAAAAATTTATGGGAAGCCACGACCGCTTGAACGTAAAATTTATTCATTCAAAAAAAGGGCGGGCCCAACAAATGAACGTGGGCGCTTCAAAAGCCGCTGGGAGCATCCTATATTTTTTGCACGCAGATTCATTTCCCCCAGTAAGATTCGATCATTTGATCTTGAACGAAATTGAAAAAGGAAACCCAGCGGGTTGTTTCCGGATGAAATTTGACAGTAACCATTGGTGGCTGCAACTAGCCGGTTGGTTCACGCGGTTCAATTTCCGGGCGTGCCGTGGTGGCGATCAAAGCCAGTTTATCACAAAAAATCTTTTTCAGGAAATTGGTGGCTATAATGAACGCTTCAGGATTTATGAAGACAATATCTTGATTCAAGAGCTGTATGCTCGTAAAAAATTCGTGGTCATCCAAAAAACCTTGGTTTCTTCCGCCAGGCTTTACAGGCAGAAAGGGGTTTGGTCTCTTCAATATCATTTTTTGATGATCTATTACAAGAAATGGATGGGCGCAACGCCGGAAGATTTATATGCTTATTATTCAAAACACATAAAAACCCCTCAAATAAATTCAGCGAAACATACCTTTACAAAAGTCATTGCCGATCGCTAATTTGTTCTTAAATTAACGGTGTTCAGAATTTTTTGATATATGGAACATATTGTAATTATCGGGAATGGAATTGCGGGCATAACGGCCGCAAGGCACATCCGTAAACTTTCCGATAAAAAAATCACGGTTATCTCGGCCGAGTCAAACCATTTTTTTTCCCGCACTGCACTTATGTACGTCTATATGGGGCACATGCGCTGGCGAGATATTGAGCCTTATGAAAGTTGGTTTTGGAAAAAAAACCGAATAGGGCTGAAAAACGGCTACGTTACAAAAGTGGACACCGTAAACAAGACCCTTCATTTTGCGGATTCCGAAACTCTTGCTTACGACAAACTCATAATTGCCTCTGGCTCTGTTACGCAAAAATACGGCTGGGAAGGCCAAGATTTAAAGGGTGTTGTGGGGATGGTTACCAAACAGGATCTTGAAAATATTGAAAAATATGCTCCCAATCACAAGGAATGTCCCCGTGCAGTGATTGTGGGAGGCGGCTTGATAGGAGTGGAACTTGCAGAAATGTTGCGAACGCGTGATATAGCAGTTACTATTTTGGTACGCGAAGCTGCGTTTTGGGGAAGTGTCCTTCCGAGCAATGATGCAGAAATGATCTCTCGGCACATCATTTCGCACGGTGTAAATATTAAACACGGAACAAGTCTTGAAAAGATACTCGGCGATGAATATGGCCACGTCAGGGCGGTGATCACCGGAAATGGCGAAGAGATTCCTTGTAATCTTGTGGGGATTGCCACTGGAGTTAAACCGAATATTTCTTTTTTAAAAGATTCAGAAGTTGAAACCGATAAAGGGATTTTGGTGGACCGAAACCTACGAACCAGCGCAAAGGATATTTATGCCATAGGCGATTGCGCCCAGCGAATCGATCCTATTGGCCACCGCCCTTCGGTGGAGGCAGTTTGGTACACGGGCAGAATGATGGGCGAGGCATTGGCCCAAACCGTATGCGGAAATCCCACGGAATACAAACCCGGAAATTGGTTCAATTCTGCCAAGTTTTTTGATATTGAATACCAAACTTACGGCTGGGTTTTTCCTGAAAAAAAGAAAAAGGAAAACGAAGCGCATTTCCATTGGAAGCATAACGATAACACCAAGGCCATTACAATTGCTTATAACTCCCAATCCAGGGAATTTTTAGGAATAAATACCTTCGGGATACGGATGCGACACGAAGTTTTTGATAGTTGGCTTAATGAAAAAAGGAGTATCGATTATGTGGTGCAACATTTAAACCTTGCCAATTTTGACCCAGAGTTTTTTGAAAAACATCAGAATGAGATAAAAAAAGAATTTAAGGATCAAATTTCAACGGTCGAGGCCTAATATAAATTTTATGAGCAATATAGATAGGAATATGGCCCTCACCGGCGAACCCCCCAAAACAATTAACACACAACAAAAAATTGCCACATTATTTGGGATGGCGGGGCTTGCGATTTTATTATTGGCATTCCTGAATGTGAATTTTCCGAACAAAACAATTTGGTTATCGGTTTCATTGACCTCTATTTTTTTGGGGGTTATCTGGTTTGCTCAAGCTGCTTATGCTCATAGGCACGAAGGAATAAAAAATGACGGCGTTTGGTTCAAAACGTTGACGGATCGTGGTTTTTCTGCTTGGATTTTGGGAATTGTACTTACAGGATTTTATATTATTCTTTACTTTTTCCCGCAGTATTTGGGCCTAATTGAAAATGGCCCGAACACTGGTTTGATCGCTTTTTTCGATCCGTTGAGCAATTTACTGAGCGGAAATCCCGCCAGTCAATGGTTTGTTTATGGTACGCTTTATACCATTGCCATTTTGACTTTCGGGATAAAATTTTTATGGAAATACCGCCACAGCCCCTATCAACGCCTTCGAACTTTTTCGGTAATGTTTTTTCAAACTGCCTTTGCTTTTTTGATCCCGGAATTCATGTCCCGATTGAATAGCGATTCCTTCCAGCTTCCCTATTACGACCTTAAAAACATTTGGCCACTGAATTATTACAATTTCGAGCAATACCGTGTCGATTCGTTTATTTCGTCCGGCGATGTGGGTCTGGCACTATTGCTTTTCGGAATTGCATCCATTTTCATAATCACGCCCATATTGACCTATAAATACGGCAAACGCTGGTATTGCAGTTGGGTCTGCGGTTGTGGCGGGCTGGCAGAAACAGCTGGCGATCCCTTTCGACATTTGAGCGACAAGCGGATGGTGGCCTGGAAAATTGAACGTTGGGTGGTGCACAGCGTGTTGGTTTTCGTGGTGCTGATGACCACCGCGGTGGTGCATTCCTATTTGGGAGACGATGCCACGAAATACTGGTTAACGAAGGATGTTTTCCTGATTGGGGTCGCAGTTTTCTTAACCCTGCTTTTTGCGGGAATCTGGTTTTTTAAAAGAAGGGAATTGAAAAAGGACGCGCGCTACGGGGCTATTGGCTATTTGGTGATTATTCTCGTCTTGATTGGAATGCATTATTTCTCGAGAAAAACGCTTTTCCTTTTTGAGGCCGAAACCCTACGACAATCATATGGCTTTCTTATAGGTGCCATTTTCAGCGGCGTTATCGGTACGGGCTTCTACCCTATTTTTGGGAGCCGTGTGTGGTGCCGTTTTGGTTGCCCCATGGCCGCTATTTTAGGAATGCAACAAAGGTTATTTTCAAAATTCAGAATCACAACCAATGGTGGGCAGTGCATTTCCTGCGGCAATTGTTCCACCTATTGTGAAATGGGGATCGATGTACGCGCTTATGCTCAAAGGGGGGAGAACATTGTACGCTCCAGTTGTGTGGGTTGCGGGATCTGTTCGGCGGTTTGCCCCCGTGGGGTTTTGAACTTGGAGAACGGCCCACTTAAGGGAAGGATAAACTCCCACGAAATCTTGTTGGGCAATGATGTGGATTTAATGAAATATGTGAATAAGTAGATAACTGCTTTTTCCCGTGATTCTTGATTCTTAATTCTAAATTCTTGCTTCTTTATTCTTTTTTCTATCCCTAAAATTCACCCAAACCGAGCATATAAGTGCAATGAGCGTAAAAACCAAGGTCAGTATTTCAACCAAATCCGCATCGGGTAGCCAGCCGGTAAAGTTTTCCACCAAAAAGGCGATATAGCTGTTTGGCATATCGGTTTTTCCCAATTTTCTCAAAACCTCATAATGCCAATCAGTCAAAAAACAATAGCCGAAACCCTTCGAAAACCCCAATACGATCCATGAAAAAAGCGTGGCGAGCAAAGTGAATAAATGAAGTTTCCGTGTTTTTTTGAATAGCCACCCGAACAAATTAAAAAAGATGAGCACGGTATGGAAAATAAAGAAAAAATAATTCAGAAAATGAAGGGCCGGGCTTTCCATTCCTAAACTTACTAATTCTTCGGTCAATCCTAAAATAAAAAGAAGTAGTTGGCTGAAATTTTTCCGACCTTCGCCCTGCTAAAACCAGCTATGCACCCCAATATTTCAGTCATTATTCCCGCCCATAACGAAGAAAAATCCATCGGAAATGTAATCCGAGATATCCCCACTTTCGTAAATGAAATTATAGTGGTGAGCAACAATTCTTCCGACGACACAGAATTTGTCGCAAAAAATGCCGGGGCCACCGTGCTTTCGGAAAAAAGGAAAGGCTACGGATATGCATGTTTAAAGGGAATGGAATATTTAAACCAACAAATAATGAAACCGGAAATTGTGGTTTTTTTGGATGGCGACTACAGCGACCATCCCGAAGAACTTCCAAAAATCATTGACCCCATTATTAATGAAAACAGGGATTTTGTTATTGGTGCCCGGCATAAAAATCTGCGTGAAAAAGGCTCGATGACGTTTCCGCAAATTTTTGGGAATTGGCTTGCCACCAATTTGATGCGGTTATTTTTCAATTCAAAATTCACGGACCTTGGGCCCTTTCGGGTAATAAAATATGAAGCATTGCTTGCGCTGGAAATGGAGGACAAAACCTATGGCTGGACAGTGGAAATGCAGTTGAAAGCTTTACGGAAAAAATTAGATTACACAGAAATCCCAGTTCATTACCGGAACCGTATCGGGGTTTCCAAGGTTTCTGGAACCGTAAAAGGGGCTATCTTTGCTGGCATCAAAATATTGTGGTGGATTTTCAAATACAGCTTTAAAAAATGATTTTGGAATATATAATTATTGCCATTTATTCACTTGCGCTCTTGATCATTTTCCTGTATTCGCTCGCCCAATTGAATTTGCTTTTCAATTATTTCAAAGCAAAAAAAAGGAAGGACGTTTGTGAAACATTTGATTTTTCAAACCCCGCAGAAATTCCTTTTGTTACCATACAGCTTCCTGTTTACAACGAGAAGTATGTAGTGGAACGGCTCCTTCAAAACATTTCCGAAATGGATTATCCCCGCGAAAAATTACAAATCCAAGTTTTGGATGACTCCACCGACGAATCTTTTTTTGATACCGAAAAACAAATCCGGCAACTCTATGCCTCGGGCTTGGACATTGAACATTGCACCCGCCCCAAGCGGGAAGGCTTTAAGGCTGGCGCTTTACGAGAAGGATTGAAAACCGCAAAAGGGGAATTCATCGCCATTTTTGATTCCGATTTCCTGCCGAAAAAAAATTGGCTCCTGCAAACGATTCCCTATTTTAAGGATGAAAAAATAGGTGTCGTGCAAACCCGTTGGGGCCATCTCAACCGCAATTATTCGCTGCTCACAAAAATACAGGCCTTTGCGCTGGATTTTCATTTTGTGCTGGAACAAGTGGGCCGCAATTATGGCAACCATTTCATTAATTTCAATGGCACGGCAGGTGTTTGGCGCAAAAGCTGTATACTCGACGCCGGGAATTGGCAGGGCGACACGCTAACCGAAGACCTCGATTTAAGCTATCGTGCACAGCTAAAAAATTGGAAGTTCAAATACCTCGAAAATGTGGAGACCCCGGCCGAGCTTCCGGTTGTAATAAGCGCCGCAAAATCGCAACAGTTCCGATGGAACAAAGGCGCGGCGGAAAATTTTCAAAAAAATTATTTCCTATTGTTGAACGACAAAACAATTTCATTGAGGACCAAGATTCACGGGTTTTTCCATTTGCTGAACAGCAGCATGTTTCTGGTTATTTTGCTTATCGCCTTGTTGAGCGTGCCCATGCTTTACATAAAAAGTAGGCATCCGGAATTGAAATGGATTTTTTATGTTTTGGCAGGATTTGCAATTAGCACCTTGATATTTTTTGGTTGTTATTGGCTCACCTATTCAAAAACGCATGGTGGGGGCTTAAAGAATTTTTTAAAATACATTGGGATGTTCTTTACCTTTTTTACTGTGGCCATGGGTTTTTCCGTACATAACTCGATTGCCGTTTTGGAAGGACATTTTAGAAAGAAAAGCGACTTTATTCGCACACCAAAATTCAACATCGGGGCTTTGAAGGATAGCTGGAAGGAAAATAAATACCTCAACGAAAAAATCTCCCCATTACTTTTCATTGAAGGAGTCTTGGCCCTATATTTTGCCTTTGGAATGTACAGCGCCTTCATCGTAGGCAATACGGGTGATTTCGGGCTTTTCCCTTTTCATTTGATGCTTTTCTTGGGCTTTGGGTTTGTATTTTTCAAATCATTGAAGCCTATGGAAGGGTTTTTTTCAAAAAAACACAAAGATTAAAATTTTGGGGATTTGATCTTGATTATTTTAAATACCCTTTCACTTCCTCCAAATCCAACCCGCCATAATTCCCGCTGCTCATTAAAAGCAACGCAGTATTTTCAAAATCTTGTGAATAGAGATAGGTTTTAAAATCGGCCGGATTTGTAAAAACCATCAGATCTTCCCTGCCAAAAGCCTTGTCTATCTGTTCCGATTTGATGGCTTCCAGTTTTTTGAGCAGCACCGCGTGTGGCGAATAAAAAACCACCGCGCTGTCCGCGGCATCCAATGCGCCTTTGTATTCATTTAAAAATTCCGGGTTCAAACTGCTGTAGGTATGCAGCTCAAGGCAGGCAATCAACCTTCGGTTGGGATATTGATTTTTTACGGCTTCAGTAGTGGCCTTCACCTTGCTGGGCGAATGTGCAAAATCCTTGTAAGCAACTGAATTTGGGTTTTCCGCTATTTTTTCGAGGCGTTTGCTGGCGCCTTTAAAGGTGGCAATGGCTTCATAAAAATCCTCGGCATCAACGCCCATCAATTGGCAAATCCAGCGCGCGCCTTCCAAGTTGTTTAGGTTATGATTCCCAAAAACCTCAATGGGCATAGGGCCCTCTGGAGTCTCTAAAAGGGTTTTGCCATTTTCAACCTTATAGGAAGGGGTTTTGTAGGGATATTTTTTTATGGGAAGGTTGCTTTCTTCCACCAAACGTTTTACCTCTGGGTCTTCTTCATTATAGATGAGTGCACCGCCGGGAGTGATTTGGGTTAGGAAAATACGAAACTGCTCCACATAGTTTTCAAATGTGGGGAAAACGTTGATGTGGTCCCAAGCTATCCCACTCAACAAAGCAATGTTGGGTTTGTAAAGATGGAATTTCGGGCGCAAATCTATGGGAGAAGAAAGATATTCATCTCCTTCCAAAACCATGAAATCATTCTCCGCGGTTAAATGCACCATGGTTTCAAAACCTTCCAATTGTGCCCCGACCATATAATCCACTTTTTTGTTTTGATAGTGCATCACGTGCAAAATCATGGATGTAATCGTGGTTTTGCCGTGAGAGCCACCAATAACCACTCGGGTTTTGTGTTTGGATTGCTCATAGAGGAATTCGGGATAGGAATATATTTTTAAGCCAAGTTCCGTAGCTTTCAACAACTCGGGGTTATCTTTTTTTGCGTGCATCCCCAAAATAACCGCATCTATTTCCGAGGTTATTTTTTCAGGAAACCACCCTTGGCTTTCGGGCAACAGCCCTTTATTTTTCAACCTGCTTTTAGAAGGTTCAAAAATTTCGTCATCACTCCCCGTTACGGTTTCCCCTTTTTGGTGGAGCGCCAAAGCCAAATTGTGCATCGCGCTGCCGCCAATAGCTATAAAATGAATGTGCATTATTTTTGTTTCTTAAACTATTATAAAAATAAAAAAGTTATGCGGGATTGAAATCTGTTAAAAAGATTAATCTTTAATCCTTTTCCACACTTTTTTAAAACCCGAAACCACCAACACGCAAAGCAAGCCTACCAATAATCCCACAATAAATTCAACGAGAATCGAAGGCCAACTGGGCAAAAAATGATGGAAAAAATCTATGTGGTGCACAAAGATGCCGCCGGCCACCAACAGCAGGGCGATGGTCCCGATCACGGCGAGGCTTTTGATTACGATGGGAAGTGCCTGTACCAAAATGTGTCCCAAAGTTTTTGTAAAACTTTTTTCTTTTTTGCTTCTTTTTATGAGTTTAAAGCCCAACTCATCCATACGGACAATTAGCGCCACAATCCCGTAAACGCCCACGGTAGCTATGATTGCTATTATAGTAACCACCAAAATCTGGGTGGTCAGGGTTTCCGTTACCACAGTACCCAGCGCGATAATTACAATTTCAACGGAGAGGATGAAATCGGTTACTATCGCGGACTTTACTCTTTCCTTTTCAAAAGCCAGAATTTCGCTTTCGGTCATGTCTTCATGAATAAGGGATTCCTGCGCGTGCGGATGCGGGAAAAAGAATTCGTATATTTTTTCAGCACCTTCATAAGCCAAATAAATACCTCCTAAAACTAAAATCACGATTACCGCCCAAGGCAGAAAGGCACTCAGCAAAAAAGCTGCGGGAAGAATTATTAATTTATTTAAAAAAGACCCTTTGGTGATGGCCCACAGTACCGGGATTTCGCGGGTGGATGCAAAACCCGAGGCTTTTTCCGCATTCACCGCCAAGTCATCCCCGAGGATGCCGGCGGTTTTTTTGGCTGCCACTTTGCTCATCATCGCCACATCGTCCATAAGTGCCGCTATATCATCCAATATTGCAAAAAATCCTGAGGCCATGAATTAATTTTTGTTTTTGAAGGTTGAAAACCTTAATTATGCGGTTGTAAAATTAGAAATTTTAAACCATAATTTTAGGCAACATATTCGATTTGGGAAACATGTGTATATTATGGAGTTGTAAGCCCTTATCGAACTTCTACCGTTTTAAATGGAATCAAATCGTATCACCAACTATATCTATGGAACATTTATCGAATAAATACAAATCATATCGTATCGATTAATAAAATTTATACTTATAAACAAATAAACCCACAGCTCCAATAAGGCCTGTGGGTTTTTTATTAAAAGCAATTTTTTCTCTTTACCCCAAAAAAAAATTTTACTTCACCAACGTCAATTCATCAATAATATGGGTAGCCCCTGCGTATTTGTCTATCAAAAACAAAACGTATCGAATATCAACGTTAATGGTGCGTTGCAGTTTTTCATCAAAAATAACATCGCCTGCCATGGCTTCGATATTCCCATCGAAGGCAAGGCCAATCAATTCCCCTTTTCCGTTCAAAACCGGGGAACCGGAATTGCCACCCGTAATATCATTATCCGTTAAAAAGTTTACCGGAAGATAACCATCTTCATCTGCATATTGCCCAAAATCCTTAGTGTCGTTCAAGTTAATCAGCTTTTGTGGCATATCGAATTCTTCATCGTTGGGTTTGTATTTTGCAACGGTGCCCTGAAGGGTGGTGTAATAATTTACTTCAGCATCGTTTCGCTTGTCGGCAGGAAGTGAAATCACTTTTCCGTAAGTCAATCGTAACGTGCTGTTGGCATCCGGGTAGTATTTTTCATCCGGGTTTTGAAGTCTCATTCCTTGAACCATCAAGCGGTATGATTTCTGAAAATCATTGTCCCATTGTTTTTGTTCTTCGGATTTATAGCGGTAACGCGTTAATAGATCAGTGGAAAGAAGGAACATTGGGTCATTTTTCAAAACCGCGGCATCCGGCTTTGCAAGGAATGCTTCCAGTTTTTCCTTTGTTTCAAAAATACTATTAGTCAAAGCAGTATCAATATATTGGTTCCAACTGGAACCACCCTCATTAGCTGTGGCCCCAATTTTGGCAACCAATGGCGCGGTGTTTTGTGCCTTTTCGGAATACACTTTTAATTGCGCTTTTAAAACATCTTTCTCCAAAGGAAGGTAAAGGCCTTTATAGGAAGCTTCTATTTCGTATTCCAAAGCGGGTAACAATTCGGCTTTTTTGGCCTCATTTTGTTCAAGATAATATGAAATGGAATTCCCCAACCTATAAGGCAACGTTGCCATTTTGGTTCGGAGCAACTGTGCTAAATAATTATTGTGTCGGCTGTTTTCATTGGTTTTGCTGTAATAATCATTAATGACCTCCATGGTTTTGGCATATTTACCATCTTCATTTTTTGCAGCCCATTTTTGAAAAGCTGCCTCACTTTTACGCTTGCTTTCGGCAGTTTTATGTTGCTTTAGCGCATCAATCATCCCTTGCCTGTTTTTCCAGTAATTGGCAATAGAGGCATAGCTGGAAGCGTAGTCCAAGTTTACCTGCTGGTTTTTGTCCATATGCTCTTTCATGGCATCCATGGGTATTTTAGAAGCTTCCACCCAAGCTGGGTAAGCATAGTTTACGTTTTGATCGATTCCGCCGGCGGGCATCCAGCGGTTTGTGGTACCGGGATAACCTAATATCATTGCGAAATCATTTTCCTCAAAACCCGCAAGGCTTACTGGCAAATGATATTTGGGTTGCAGTGGCACATTGCTTTCGGAATATTCGGCAGGGTTACCGTTTTTATCAGCATATACGCGGAAAAGGGAAAAATCGCCGGTGTGGCGTGGCCATTCCCAATTGTCGGTATCGCCCCCAAATTTTCCTATGCTGCTGGGGGGAGTGCCTACCAAGCGTACATCGGTATAATCTTGGTAAACGAAATAATAGAATTCGTTGCCATTGTAAAACGATTTCACCGAAACAGTATATTTTCCGCCTTCGTTGTTTTCCTGCTCTATTTTGGCAATTTCTTTATTAAGAGCCACTTCGCGCTCGGCCTCAGTCATGTTATCGTTCACTTTACTCAACATACGTTTTGAAACATCATCCATACGAACGAAGAAACGCACCGAAAGACTCTTGGGTTTTAATTCCTCCTTTTGGTTTGCTGCCCAAAAACCATTGGTTAAATGGTCATTTTCTGCGGTTGAAAGTTCCGCGATCTTCCCGTAACCGCAATGGTGATTGGTGAGGAGAAGCCCGTTCTTAGAAATGATTTCCGCAGTACAGCCTCCGCCAAATTGTACAATAGCATCCTTTAAGCTGGAATTATTTACACTGTATATTTCCTCTGGCGTAAGCTGAAGGCCCATTTTCTGCATATCAACGTAGTTCAACCGTTCAATGTGCATGAGGAACCACATCCCTTCGTTGGCTTTAACAGGAAGGACACATAGGGCAAGAATAAAGCAAATGATAATTTTTTTCATCGGTAATTATTTGAATTTTATAAAAGGTGAGATGGAAATTTTTTTAAGACAGCTAATATAACGGATTTCGCTTTTGGCTTTTTGCAAAAAAGAAAGGCTAACAAAATTTTAACTTTTTATATCGAAGCCCCCAATTATCAACCATCAACTAATTTCCCGGAGGATACTTCTTCAGCATTTTTTGAATCAAGTTTATATAATAATTGTCTTTTTGCGTAGGGGAAGCTTTTTCCTTTCGTTCCCCTTCAGCCACCGCTTTCCAAAACAGGGCATCATTTTCCGCATCAATGAAATCCATCGTAAGTTGCTGGTTTACCACCCGGCCACCAATGGGAATGCCGCCGCCAACACCTACCCCAACATTACCTCCACCGCCCCCAATCCCGATGCCGATGGTATTACGGGAATTGGAAACACTTTCTTGCGCAAAGAAATTAATCAAAAAGTTTGGCGTGCCGCTTTTAATAAATCCACGCCCCTGCAGTAGGCTGTCGGTTATTTGCATTATTCGGCCGTTGTCCAGTTCGCTAAGGCCGGAATCTAAATCTGGGAAATAATTATAGGAAGTAAATTTTTGAAAATCAGTTTCGTTATCATAATCCACAGCAACAGTTGCGCCGCAGGAAATGAGCAATAACGAAATAAAAATAAGGGAAAGGGCTTTCATGTTACGGTTTGTTTTTAAAATTACGCAAAAATCAAACCGTAGGATTCTGTTTATTTATTCTTTAACAATTTTAAGGGTGAATTTACTTTATAGATTCTAGTGCCCAGTGCGATTTCTAAAGCTAATCAATTCAACATCTTCCATACTTCGGCTTCGCTCAGTATCCGAGGGTTTAATTTAGCATTTTCCATAAACGATCTTTCAGCTCCGTAAGCCCTTGCTGTGCTACAGAGGAGATGAATAAATAAGGTATGCCCTTAAAATCTTTATCCAATTGCTGCTTCATTTCGGCTTTTAATTCTTCGTCTAGCATATCGCTTTTGGAAATAGCCACCAAGCGTTCTTTGTCCAATAACTCCGGGTTATAACGGCGAAGTTCGTCCACCAAAATTTCATATTGAGCTTTGATATCTTTCGCATCCGCGGGAATCAAAAACAACAAGGTTGAATTTCGTTCAATATGACGTAAAAAACGGTGCCCAATTCCTTTCCCTTCGGCGGCACCCTCAATAATTCCGGGGATATCTGCCACCACAAAGGTTTTATAATCGCGGTATTCCACGATGCCTAGATTGGGTTTTAGGGTAGTAAATTCATAATCTGCAATCTTGGGTTTGGCGGCCGTAATAACAGATAGCAAAGTAGATTTCCCCGCATTGGGGAAGCCTACCAACCCAACGTCGGCCAATATTTTAAGTTCAAGGATAATGTCTTTTTCTTCCCCTTCCATTCCCGGTTGTGCATGTCGAGGGGTTTGATTTGTTGCGGTTTTGAAGTGGGCATTTCCCCTTCCACCCTTTCCTCCGGAAGCTAACACTTGCTCTTCCCCTTCTTCGGTAAGCTCAAAAAGGATGTCTTTGGTTTCTTTATCCCGAACCACAGTACCCAACGGCACCTCAACATAAACATCTTCCCCATCTGCACCCGTACTTGTTTGTTTGCTGCCGTGTTCGCCGTGTCCGGCCTTAAAGTGGCGCTTGAATTTTAAATGATATAAAGTCCAAAGGTTTTTGCTGGCTTTAATAATCACGTGCCCGCCCCGGCCGCCATCGCCACCATCCGGTCCTCCCTTAGGGATATACTTTTCACGCCGCATGTGCTTGCTGCCCTTCCCGCCCTTGCCGGAAGCCACATTCACTTTTACGTAATCTACAAAATTGCCTTCGGTCATTATTTAGTTCTTGGTTATTCGTTGATGGTTGATGGTTGATGGTTGATGGTTGATGGTTGATGGTTGATGGTTGATGGTTGATGGAAAAATAGTGATGGTTCAGTAACTTACAGACATCCAACCACAATTATCGACTAATTTTATCTATTACCTCGCTCAGCCTTTGGGTTATTTTCTCCACACTGCCCACGCCATCAATCCCAAAATATTTATCCTCTTTTTGATAATAGCCTTTCAGGATTGCGGTTTCGGCGTAATATACTTTTATGCGGTTCCTGATAATTGTTTCGTCCGCATCATCGGGCCTGCCGCTTGTTTTCCCTCGTCCCAAAAGCCTTTCCACCAATATCTCATCATCCACTTCCAAGGCTACCATGGCATCTATCTGTGTATCCTTGTCCTCCATCAAAAAACCCAACACCTCTGCTTGGGCTTCGGTACGGGGGAAACCGTCAAATATAAATCCGTTCGCCTCCGGATGCTTGTCCACCTCGGCGCTCAGCATATCGATGGTAAGTTCATCGGGCACCAAATGGCCCTTCGCCATAAATGATTTTGCCAGCTTACCCAAATCCGTTTCGTTCTTGATATTGTATCTAAACACATCGCCCGTGGAGATATGTACCAAGTTGTATTTCTTTTTAAGTATTTCGGCCTGTGTCCCTTTCCCGGCACCGGGGGGTCCAAAGAGGATGATATTCGTCATGTTTTTTTTGAAAAAGATAAGCTACAAATTTACGAAATTAAAAAGCCTGCCCTAAAGGTTTCTACTATAACTTAGCTTTTTAAGGGTTAACTTTCATTATTAAGAATTTGAGCACAAAAAAACACATCGAAAATCAAGGAGGTCAAATTTCAGATTGAACTGTCGAACCCTCCAACATTCCCAAAATCCAACAATCTAAATAACTATCTTTGCACAAACCAAACCAATGAACTACTTCTCTTCAGGTTTTACCCTCGGTATCCTCGGCGGGGGGCAGCTCGGCAAGATGCTGCTCTACGAAACCCGTAAGTACGACATCCGCACCCATGTGCTGGACCCGGACGCTGAAGCTCCTTCAAAAATATCCTGCAACCACTTTACACAGGGCAGCTTGATGGACTTTGAAACCGTATATGCCTTCGGCAAAAACGTGGACGTACTAACCTTTGAAATCGAAGGCGTAAACGTGGAGGCCCTCGAAAAGCTGGAAAAGGAAGGCGTTAAAGTTTATCCCTCCCCTGCCACCCTTAGGAAAATACAGGACAAAGGAGTACAGAAGCAGTTTTACAAACATCACGAAATCCCCACTGCGCCTTTCAGGGTGTTTAAGGACAAATATCAATTGGATGAAGCCATCTTCCGTGAGGACCTGCACTTCCCCTTTGTATGGAAGAGCTGCACAGGGGGCTATGACGGTAAGGGCGTAAGCATTATCCGTAATGCGGAAGCTGTAATTCCCCTGCCCGAAGGAGCCTGCATAGCCGAGAAGTTGGTGCCATTCAAGAATGAATTGGCGGTAATCGTGGCGCGTTCCGCTTCCGGCGAAATCAAGACCTACCCCGTGGTGGAGATGGAATTCCACCCCGAAGCCAATCAGGTGGAATACGTAATTTGCCCCGCCCGTATCAGTGATGAAGTGGCGGCTAAAGCACAAGAAGTGGCTTTACAGGTATCCAAAGCAATGAAGCATGTGGGCCTATTGGCAGTGGAATTGTTCCAAACGGAAGACGATGAAATTTTGGTAAACGAAGTGGCCCCCCGCCCCCACAACAGCGGGCATTACAGCATAGAGGGCAGCTACACCAATCAATTTGAGCAACACCTCCGCGCTATTTTGGGTCTACCCTTGGGCGCAACGGAAAGCAAGTTAGCGGCAATTATGGTAAACTTGGTGGGCGCCGAAGGCCATACCGGCCCGGTAACCTATGAAAATATTGAAAAGATAATGGCCATGCCCGGCGTAACGCCACACATTTATGGCAAAAAGGAAACCCGCCCCTTCCGAAAGATGGGCCATGTAACCATAATAAACCAAGACATAACCGAAGCTCGCCGCATAGCTGGGGAAGTGAAGGAAACGATTAGGGTAATATCATAAGGACAAAAAGCATATGAAAAAAATAGCCATAGTTATGGGAAGCAACAGTGACCTGCCCGTAATGCAACAAGCCATAGACATTCTCAAAGAGTTTGGGATCGAAACCGAAACAGACATCGTTTCCGCCCACCGCACACCGGACAAATTGTTCGACTTCAGCAAAAACGCCCACAATCGTGGCATCTCGGCCATCATTGCAGGGGCGGGCGGCGCGGCACACCTGCCGGGGATGATAGCCTCCCTTTCGCCCCTACCGGTGATTGGCGTACCCATAAAATCAAGTAATTCCATTGATGGGTGGGACAGTGTCCTGTCCATCCTTCAAATGCCTGCCGGCGTCCCAGTAGCAACGGTAGCTTTGAACGGCGCCAAAAATGCAGGCATACTTGCAGCCCAAATCATCGGGTCGGCCGATGCCGGAATACGGGAAAAAATACTTGCCTACAAAGAAGGTTTACGCCAACAGGTAGAGGAAAAATCTAAGGAAGTCCGCAACAAATCTTGATATTTAAGTGGTGAAAGGTTTTTACACCATAGTGCTTTTGGTCCTTGCAAACATTTTTATGACATTTGCCTGGTACGGCCACCTCAAGTTCGCGGAGCTGAAATGGTTCCATAAACTTGGGCTGGTTTCGATAATCTTCATCAGTTGGGGGATTGCACTTTTTGAATACTTTTTTCAAGTGCCCGCAAACCGCATTGGTTTTAAGGACAACGGCGGACCCTTCAGCTTGATACAATTAAAAGTGTTACAGGAAGTGATCACCTTGGTGGTTTTTACCGGCTTTACTTTGCTTTTTTTCAAGAACGAAACCTTCAAATGGAACCATGCCATCAGCTTTATGTTTTTGATTTTAGCGGTGTATTTTATTTTTAAGAAATAAAGATTGTGAAAAACAGGACCAAGAAAATACCCCTCGAGCGCAGTCGAGAGGTTCTTATAAAGCAGTATCAAACTAAAGTACAGGTCTCGACTGCGCTCGACCAGACACAGAATTATTAATAAATTATGAAAAATCCCCTATTACAACCTTATAATACTGCTCCCTTTTCAAAACTGGAAAACAGACATTACCTCCCGGCGATAAAGGAATTGATAGCAAAAACCAAAGCTGAAATCGATAAAATAACTGCCAACCCCCAACCGCCTACTTTCAAAAATACCATTGAGGCCCTTGAAAACACGGGGGAACTTTTGGAACGGGCCACCAGCATTTTCTTTAACCTCAACAGCGCAGAAACTAACGACGAGATTCAAAAAATAGCGCAAGAGGTTTCGCCCCTATTGACAGATTTCTCCAATGACCTGTTGCTAAACAAAGCTTTGTTTAAAAGGGTGAAAACAGTGTTTGACGTAAAGGATGGTTTAAAACTTAATCCCGAACAGCAAATGCTTTTGGAGAAAAAATACAAATCCTTCTCCCGCAACGGGGCCAACCTTTCCGAAGATAAAAAAGCACAGTTACGCAAACTGGATGCCGAGCTGGCAAAACTGGAACTCACTTTTGGGGAAAACATTTTGGCGGAAACCAACCGCTTTGAATTGCATATAGAAGACGAAAAAAATCTCTCGGGTTTACCCGAAGGAACTCGGGAAGCGGCCGCCCAAACTGCCATGGAAAAAGGCAAGCAGGGCTGGGTCTTTACGTTGGACTACCCAAGCTACGTCCCCTTTGTAACCTATTCGGACAACAGGGAATTAAGGAAAACAATGGCCCTTGCCTTTGGCGCGAAAGGATTTCATAATGACCACTTGGACAATCAAAGCAACGTGCTAAAGATTGCAACCCTTCGTCATGAACGGGCAATATTGCTGGGCTATAGCAGCCACGCCCATTTTGTTTTGGCAGAGCGCATGGCCAAAACTCCGGATAAGGTTAAGGCTTTTTTATATGAAATAATGGAAAAAGCAAAGCCCGCCGCCCAAAAGGAATTCGATGAATTGGAAGCCTTTGCAAAAGATTTGGATAAAATTGACAGGTTGGAAAAATGGGATGGAGCTTATTATTCAGAAAAATTAAAACAGAAATTATTCAATTTGGATGATGAAAAACTTAAACCCTACTTTGAATTGAAGAAAGTGATTGCGGGCGTTTTCATGGTTTCCGAAAAACTTTTCGGGCTTCATTTTGAAGAGGTTTTTGATATTGACGTTTATCATCCGGACGTAAAAACATACCGAGTTACAGATGCCGATGGGGCTTTGGTTTCCCTGTTTTATGCGGACTTTCACCCCCGGCCGGGCAAGCGCGATGGTGCGTGGATGACTTCCTATAAACCTCAGAAAATAAATGACGGTGTTAACGACCGTCCACACGTTTCCATTGTTTGCAATTTCACCAAACCTGTCCAGAGCGCAGTCGAAGGGCCCACCCCTAGCAAGCCTTCGCTATTGACTTTTAATGAAGTAACCACCCTCTTCCATGAATTCGGCCACGCCCTGCACGGGATGTTGGCGAACACGGTTTACCCCAGCCTATCGGGTACAAGCGTCTATTGGGATTTTGTGGAACTGCCCAGCCAAATTCTGGAAAATTGGTGTTACCAAAAGGAAACCTTGGAACTTTTTGCCACCCACTATCAAACCGGGGAAGTAATCCCGATGGAACTGATAGAAAAAATAAAAGCCTCCGCCACCTTTCACGAAGGGATGCAGACTTTGCGGCAGTTGAGTTTCGGTTTGCTGGACATGGCTTGGCACGGTAGCGACCCGTCCGCCATGAAGGATGTAAAGGAATTTGAAAAGGCATCATTTGCGGAAACGCAATTATACCCGGACGTAAAGGAAAACTGCATGAGTGTGGCCTTTTCGCATATTTTTCAAGGTGGCTATTCCGCCGGTTATTACAGCTACAAATGGGCGGAAGTTTTGGATGCCGATGCTTTTGAGTATTTTAAGGAGGAAGGTATTTTCAATAAAACCGTTGCCAATAAGTTTAAAGTATACGTGCTTTCTCAAGGCGGGACACAGGACCCCATGGAGCTTTATTTAAAATTCCGGGGGCAAAAACCCCAGCCGGAGGCGTTGTTGAGGCGGGCGGGGTTGCTTGGCAGGTAGTGTATTTAATTTACCAGTATTTTAAATAACCAATTTTCTTCAAAATAGGAAAAATACTCCGTGCGGAAGGGAATACTCGGTGCGGAAGTAAATTGAATTGTGGTATATTAATCACGAAATAAAAAATTTATCTTTAAGGGATAACAACAATAAAAAACCATTGATATCCTGACTTATTTACGGGATAATAGTGATAAAAGTTACTATATAACGAGTTACCCGTAAGCTGACCAGACATTGAAAATATTGCTTCATATAATAATTTTTGCCCTTCTAACCGTCTTGACTCAAATCGGAGGAATTTTATACTTAATTTCAATTTTGCTGATTAAGAAAAGTGCAGAAAGGAAACGCCTCAAGCGAATTGGAATTTTCGCAGTTCTTTATTTGCTTGCAACATTTTTAATCGTTCCAAATGTCGCACCGATTTTCGGACGTGAAAAAATAAAGGAAACGGAATTTTTAGAAGCTCGTTCTATTTTTTACAAACTTGCAAATAGAAATTACGTCCAACCAGAACTAAATGAAACTATCGGAAAAATAGCGACCGAATTTGAAAAACGAAATAGCGGAATAAAAATGATTTATCTTGACGCAAACTTTCCATTTATTGATAAATTTCCTCTTCTTCCCCATTTGAGCCACAATGACGGAAAAAAAATAGATATTTCCCTGATTTACGAAAATACAAACGGACAATTGACTAACAAAAAGAAGTCTGTCAGCGGATATGGAGCTTACGAAAAACCAACCAAAAACGAATACGACCAAATCGAAGTGTGTAAAAAACAAGGAAATTGGCAATACGACTTTCCAAAATATTTGACTTTAGGAACAATAAATAAAGACATCAAATTTTCAAAAAAAGGAACTCGGGAATTGGCACAACTGATTTTAAAACAAAATAATATTGGGAAATTATTCATCGAACCGCATTTGAAAAATAGATTGAATTTAACCAACCCGAAAGTTAGATTTCACGGTTGTCAAGCTGTTAGACACGACGACCATATACATTTTCAATTAAGATAAAGCGGAAAATAAAGCCTACGGGTAACAAAGAACTGAGGTAAAAAACAACACTTTTCTTCATTAATTTTTGACATTATTATTCTAGGCTTACGGATTGAAAATATAAATCATCTATATAAAAAAAACGGAACAAGTGCTAAAAAAAGCATGAACATAAAATAGAAATTTCCTAACTGCAATTGGAATTATTACAACTTCAAAATAGAATATCCCAACTTCAAAATAGAATATCCCAACTTCAAAATAGAATATCCTAACTTCAAAATAGAATATCGTTACTGCAAATAGAATTATAGCAACTTCAGTTTAGATTAAATCTACTTCAAATAGAATAATCACTAATTCAAAACTTAACCCTACCATAAACTACTTCATTTTTTAAGAAAACATTCAAATCTATTTCCTCCAAACTTCACTAAATTTATAGAACTTAACAGTTACCCGCCATGCCTTCAGTTTTATTGCACCCCGAACACTGGGTTAAAAATTATGCAGATTACCTCTACAATTACACCATCGTGCGCGTTAACAACCATGAGATTGCACAGGATTTGATTTCCGAAACCTTTTTGGCGGGACTAAAATCGCTTGCCAATTTTAAAGGGGAAGCGGGCGAACGAACGTGGCTCATTTCAATATTGAAAAGAAAAATAATAGATTATTATAGAAAGATTAATTCCGCAAAGGGCAAGGCCGAGGTAAGGTTTTCCTATCAAAGCGAAGACGATGAAGGGGATTGGTTGGAAGAACGCGTTAGCGACCCCTTTGATAAAACCGCCGAAGACACTATGGAAAATGAAGAATTGCGGCTAGCCATATTGAATTGTCTGGACACCCTGCCAGAAAAACAGGCGGAAATCTTTAAAATGAAAACCATTGAAGAAAAGGAAACCGAAGAAATTTGTAATGAATTTAACATTACACCGTCTAATTTTTGGGTAATCATCCACCGTGCACGGAAAACAATGGCCGAATGCTTACAAAAAAACTGGTTCTAATATGATGAAATTCTACAATTGTGAAAAGGCTTGTCACATCTGCGATAAAAGCCAATACAAAGAAAATACCTTCATAGAAAAACTTTTACTCCAGTTTCATTTGGTGTTCTGCATGGTCTGTCGGAAATATACCGCAAACAACAACAAACTTAGCCTTGCATTTAAAAAATCCAATCTAAAAACATTGAGCCTTGCACAAAAACAAGTATTGCAAGAGCGGTTACAAATGGAAATGCGCAAGCAAAATTAAAACCGCCACCCAAAACAACGGAATGCTTTCCACCCAAAAAGAAGCATAATATTTCGGTTGTTCCTTTTTTGAATTAAATAACGCCCAGCCAATCCCTATCCCAATAAAAATAAGGCTCTGCCAATGCGAAGGGCTTATTTCAGTTTTAAGTAATTCGACGGCAAGGGCAAACGTCATTATTCCAATTCCGAACCATTTTACCCTTTTAAGGCCCAACCGTTGCGGCAATGTTCCCAACGAAAGGGCATCTTCCCGCAAATCACGGATTTCAAAGGGCAGCGTAAGGGCAATTACCATTAAAAACCGTTGTAAAAAAGTAAGGTACACGTCATGGGTTATTACATTTTTGGAAGCGATAATCGGCACGATTACCGTGACCCCTGCCCAAACCATAGCGACAATGAATATTTTAAGGCCAAAAAAAGCCCGAAGGTTTTTACGTTGAAAAAAAGGCACGGCATAAAAAAGCGTCAATAAAGCAAATGTTCCCGCCGCTACCAATGTTTTTAAAGATAGTTGGGAAATAAAAAATAACAATAAGCAAAAAGAGAAAAAGGAAAAAACCTGAACGGCCCGAAGCGTATGTGCCAAGCTTCTGTGATGAAGGCGTGCGGCCTCAGCATATTTTACGAAGTTATATCCGGTGATGCTCCCAAAAAAAACAAAACCCCAAAGCGCGGTGGGAATTTCGAGATTAAATTCAAAAGCCGTAACGCCCACCAAAGCACAAACCGCCAACGAAACGTGGATGCTGGCGTTGATGTAAAAAGCAAAAAGGCGTTTTAAAAAAACCATTTCAGAAAAGAACCAAAGAATTTTCAGGCTTCATTTTTAAAATAAAAAATTGTGATTTTCGATACTTCAAAGTATAAAAATTAATGGTTTAAAATCGTAATTTTGCGACCTAAATTTCAATAGAAAATTGATGAATACAGATTCTTTCGCTTTACGGCATATTGGCCCTTCTGAAAGCGACCTCCCCGTAATGCTCAAAACCATAGGCGCAAGTTCCATCGATCAACTTATTTTTGAAACGGTGCCGGACGATATCCTCTTAAAGAAACCCCTGAAACTGGATGCCGCCATGAGCGAGCACGAATATTTGGAACACATTACCGAGCTTTCTTCAAAGAACAAACTCTTCAAAACATATATTGGCCTTGGCTATCACCAAAGCATTACCCCACCGGTAATCCAGCGAAACATTTTGGAAAACCCGGGCTGGTACACCGCTTATACGCCCTATCAAGCCGAAATAGCGCAAGGTAGGTTGGAAGCTTTATTGAACTTTCAAACCATGGTTATTGACCTCACCGGGATGGAACTGGCCAATGCCTCTCTTTTGGATGAAGCCACAGCTGCTGCCGAAGCTATGGCTTTGCTTTTTGCAGTTCGCGAAAAGGAACAAAAACAAAACAACGCCTCAAAATTCTTTGTTTCGGAAGAAATTCTGCCGCAAACCCTTTCATTGTTAATGACCCGTTCCGAACCTTTGGGAATTGAATTGGTGGTTGGCAACCACGAAAACTTTGATTTTTCTGTCGATTACTTCGGGGCTATTTTACAGTATCCCGGCAAGACAGGAAAAGTTCACGATTACAAACCCTTCATCCAAAAAGCAAAATCAGTCCAAATAAAAGTTGCCGTTGCCGCGGATATTTTAAGCCTTGTAAAACTGGAATCGCCCGGGCATTTCGGGGCCGATGTTGTGGTGGGAACCACACAGCGTTTCGGGATTCCCTTGGGCTATGGTGGGCCACACGCCGCTTTTTTCGCCACAAAAGAAGAATACAAACGCAGTATCCCCGGCCGGATTATCGGCGTTACAAAAGATACCGACGGCAACCGTGCATTGCGCATGGCGTTGCAAACCCGCGAGCAACACATAAAACGCGACAAGGCTACTTCAAACATTTGTACCGCACAGGTTTTATTGGCTGTTATGGCAGGAATGTATGCGGTTTACCACGGGCCAAAAGGCTTGGAATATATAGCAACCAAAGTTCACAATAGCGCAGCAACTTTGGCAGTGGAATTGGAAAAACTCGGTTTTGAACAAGCCAATAAAAACTATTTTGATACCATCGCTATAAAAACTGATGCCACCAAGATTAAATTCTTGGCCGAATCAAGAGAAGTGAATTTCTATTATCCCGATGAAGAAACAGTTTCCATCTCCTTGAACGAAACCACAACACTCAAAGACATCAACAAAATTATTGGCATTTTTGCCGAAGCAGGAAAAAAGAAAACGAAAAAAATCACCAAACTGCTTACTGGGAATAAAATCCCCAACGAAGTTTCGCGGAAGACGAAATTTTTGCAGCACGATGTTTTCAACAACTATCACAGTGAAACGGACTTGATGCGTTATATTAAAAAGTTGGAACGTAAGGATTTGTCGCTGAACCATTCCATGATTTCTTTGGGTTCGTGTACCATGAAACTAAATGCTGCTGCCGAAATGCTGCCGCTTAGCGACCCAATGTGGGGTAATATGCACCCCTTTGTACCGGTGGAGCAAGCCGAAGGCTACCAAACCGTACTTCGAAAACTGGAAAAACAATTGACCGAAATTACCGGTTTTGCAGGCACTTCGCTTCAACCAAATTCCGGAGCACAGGGCGAATATGCAGGCTTGATGGTAATTCGCGCTTATCACGAATCCCGAGGTGAAAGCCATAGGAATGTTTGTTTAATTCCCTCCTCTGCCCACGGCACAAACCCCGCCAGCGCGGTGATGGCGGGAATGGAAGTGGTGGTAACCAAAGCCACCGAAGATGGGAATATCGATGTGGAAGATTTAAGGGAAAAAGCAATAAAGTATAAGGACAATCTTTCCTGTTTGATGGTAACCTATCCTTCCACTCACGGCGTTTATGAATCAGCGATACGAGAAGTAACCGGCATAATTCACCAAAATGGTGGGCAGGTTTATATGGACGGGGCAAACATGAATGCACAGGTTGGGCTTACCAATCCCGGCGCAATAGGTGCCGATGTTTGTCACCTTAACCTTCATAAAACTTTTGCAATTCCTCACGGCGGAGGCGGCCCGGGAGTAGGGCCCATTTGCGTGGCTGAACAACTTGTTCCGTTTTTGCCTTCAAACCCCGTAATCAAAACGGGGGGCGAAAAAGCGATTACTGCAATATCCGCGGCTCCTTACGGCAGTTCGTTGGTTTGTTTGATTTCCTATGCCTACATCTGTATGCTTGGGGTTAAGGGTTTGAAAAAAGCCACCCAATATGCCATTTTAAATGCAAATTATATTAAAGAAAGGCTTAAAGGGCATTACGAGGTTTTATACGTGGGTGAACGTGGCCGTGCTGCTCACGAGATGATTGTGGATTGCCGCCCCTTTAAGGCTAATGGCATTGAGGTTACGGACATTGCAAAACGATTGATGGATTACGGTTTCCACGCCCCAACGGTTTCTTTCCCGGTTGCCGGAACGTTGATGATCGAGCCAACGGAAAGCGAAAGTAAATCGGCTTTGGATCAATTTTGCGAAGCCATGATTTCGATCCGGAAAGAGATTGATTCAGCTCAAAAGGACAATGCGGACAATGTGCTTAAAAATTCACCACACACCCTGAAAATGGTAACTTCTGATGATTGGAAATTCCCATACAGCAGGCAGGAGGCGGCTTTCCCCCTTGCCTATGTTTCGGAAAACAAGTTCTGGCCATCTGTCCGCCGGGTGGACGATGCTTATGGCGACCGGAACCTGATGTGTGCTTGCGAGCCAATAGAGAGTTATATGTAAAAACAATTCTGAATTCTAAATTCTGAATTCAAAATTGTTAAGCCATTTTCCTTACTTTTATCGAAACTTTTGAATTAAATGGGAGTTAAAATCACGGGCATAGGCAGTTACATTCCAAGCGGGATTGCCAAAAATGAAAATTTTAAAAACCATCATTTCTACAATGAGGACGGTACACGCTTTGGTTCTGAAAATGAAATAATAATTGAAAAATTTAAGGCTATCACAGGTATTTCCGAAAGGCGTTACTTAAGTGAGGACCTTACCACTTCAGACATTGCCTTGTTCGCAGCTGAAAAAGCCTTAGCCGATTCCAAAATAAATCCCGAGGAACTCAATTATATTATTGTTGCCCACAACTATGGCGACGTAAAGCACCAAAGCCTTCAAAGCGATACCGTGCCTAGTATTGCCTCGCGTGTAAAACATAAATTAAAGATCAAAAACCCCAACTGTGTTTGTTATGACGTAATGTTCGGCTGCCCGGGCTGGATAGAAGGAATGATACAGGCCAACGCTTTTATAAAAGCCGGGATTGCAAAGAAATGTTTGGTCATTGGGGCCGAAGCCCTTTCGAGGGTTTCCGATCCACATGACCGCGATTCAATGATTTACAGCGATGGTGCGGGTGCGGCTGTTTTGGAAGTGGTTGAGGGAGAAAGCGGGATCCTGACCCATTATACCGCCACCTTTACTTATGGCGAAGCATACTTTATAAATTTTGGGGAATCCTACAACAAGGGATTGGAAGATTCCCGCCGTTATATTAAAATGCACGGCCGAAAAATATATGAATTTGCATTGAACCATGTGCCGGACGCCATGAAAAAATGTTTGGATGACAGTGGAATTTCAATTAAAGAAGTAAAAAAAATCTTCATCCACCAAGCCAACGAAAAAATGGACGAAGCCATCGTTCAACGGTTCTACAAACTTTTTGACGAAACTCCCCCGGCCAACATCATGCCCATGAGCATCGATAAATTGGGCAACAGTAGTGTGGCCACCGTGCCGACGCTTTATGATCTAGTTTTGAACGGTGCAATGACGGGCCATTCCATTGCTTCCGGTGATATTATATTATTCGCCAGTGTGGGCGCAGGGATGAACATTAATGCAATTGTTTATAGGGTTTAAATTAATTCAGAATTTTAATTTCTGAATTCTGAATTAAAAATATGTACGAAGGCAAGTTTCCGAAGAAAAGATACAAGCATACCCTCCGTTTCCTAAACGAAGTTGTTTCCAAAAAAGAAAAAATACTGGATTTGGGTGTTCCTAACCCTTTCTCTGAAATACTTACACAAGAAGGTTTTCAAATTACAAATACCAAAGGCGAAGATCTTGACCTTGAAACAAATGTTGTGAAAACCGAAGAATTTGATGTTGTTACAGCCTTTGAAATTTTTGAACATTTGGTATCGCCTTTCATTGTCCTAAAAGATATAAAAGCGAAAAAATTGGTTGCTTCTGTACCATTAAAATTATGGTTTGCCCCGGCCTATAAAAGCCAAACGGACGAACGCGACAGGCATTACCATGAATTTGAGGATTGGCAGTTTGACTGGCTTCTGGAAAAAGCGGGCTGGCGAATAGTAAAACGTGAGAAATTTACCAATCCGGTGAAAAAAATCGGGATACGACCCATTTTAAGGAGATTTGTCCCCAGATATTATTTAGTATATGCGGAAAGGAAATAATGGATTTCTGCATCATCATTCCCGCCCACAACGAAGAAGCCTTTTTGGGCAAAACGCTCCAATCTTTGGTGGAACAAACCTTGCTTCCCAAAAAAATAGTAGTTGTAAATGACCATTCCTCCGATGGCACTCAACCCATAATAGAATCTTTCTCATCAAAATTTGATTTCATACATTCCGTTTCAATCATTTCCGAGGAAAAACACGCACCCGGAAGCAAGGTCATAAATGCTTTTTATAAAGGTTTTGAAAAATTAGACGGACAGTTCGATGTGATTTGCAAATTTGATGCGGACTTGATTTTTCCCAAAAGCTATCTTTATAAAATTGCTGAACAATTTCAAAATAATCCAACTTGCGGCATGGCAGGTGGTTTTTGCCTTATAGAAAAAAACGGAAATTGGATATTGGAAAACCTGACCAATAAGAAACATATTCGGGGTGCATTAAAAGCCTACCGAAAACAGTGTTTTGAAGATATTGATGGCCTTAAAACCACTATGGGTTGGGACACCGTGGACGAACTCTTGGCTCAATACCACGGTTGGGAAATCTGTACGGACGAAACATTGAAAGTAAAACACTTAAAACCAACCGGACATGTTTATACTAAAAATTCTCGCTTTAAACAAGGTGAAGCCTTTTACAAAATGCGCTATGGTTTTTGGCTGTCTGCAATCGCTTCGGCAAAATTGGCAATAAGGAAGAAAAGCATTTTATTTTTCATGAATTCGATGCAGGGTTTTTTAAAATCGAAGCGGAGTAAAATTCCATTTATCGTTTCGGAAAAAGAAGGTCAATTTATAAGGAAATTGCGATGGGAAGGGATAAAAAAGAAAATTTTCGGGAAGCAAATAACGGTAGCTTAACATTTCAGGATTTTACAAGCCTTATTTTTGTGATGAAAAAAGTTAGCTCCATGAAATTTCCTTCCCTATTTGTATTTCTTTCATTTTTATTTTTCTTTTCAACGGTTTCTTGTGTTTCCGTAAAGGTTTCGGAGAACACCGTCAACACTTCCCCAATTACAAAAAAACCAAAAAACATAATCCTGCTCATTGGTGATGGCATGGGATTAAGTGAAGTTTCGGCCAGCTATTTTTACAACGACCA
>JBBQKI010000004.1:0-87075 GCA_038326725.1 Flavobacteriales bacterium | reverse complement strand
ATGGCAACGGGGCACACCTCTTACCATCCCGAACAGAGAAGTTAAGCCCGTTTGCGCCGATGGTACTGCGATCCGTGGGAGAGTAGGTCGCCGCCTTCCTTTGAAAGCCCCTTCACTTTTTGTGAAGGGGCTTTTTTTATGCAAGCCTTTCACGGCAACGTTTTAAATATATTTTTGTTTAAAGTAAGAGGTACTTGATTCCGTTACTAAAGAAAATAAGCCAAAATAATAGCCACCAAAACCGCGCTCATTTTTGATAGGTTGAATTTGTGGTTTTTGCTGCTTTCAAAAAGTATTGTTGTAGAAACATGAAATAAAATACCTATAACGAGTGCATGGATTTCCGTTTTATATGCTTCTAAAATTGAAGTATTGTGGGCAATCCAAGTTCCCAAAGGAGTCATCAACGAAAATAGGAATAAAAAAATTACGGTTGTAGTTTTGGAATAATTGGCTTCTATAAAGAATAGGGAAAGGATAATGGCAATGGGTATTTTATGGATAATTATCCCGATCAATAAATTGTTTTCCTCTGTGATTGGCAATCCTTCCATTAAAGCGTGGATGGATATGCTCACAAACAATATCCACGGAAAATTGCTTTTATGAGAATGTATGTGCACATGCCCGTGTTCCGCCCCTTTGGAGAAAAATTCCAAAAAAATCTGGAACAATATCCCCACCATTATAAAAACCCCTATTTTTTTTGAGGGATTTTCAAATACTTCCGGAAGCATTTCGAAAATTGTTATAGATAAAAGGAAGGCCCCGCTAAAAGCAAGATATATTGGAACGTGTGCCTCCTTTTTTTTCTTTTTAATAATCAGGGCAATTACAAAACCCAGGGCAACAGACAGAAAAAGCAGTAAATAATTCATTGAATTAAATTAAAAGTAAATATTGCGGTTTCTTTTTCATATAGCATTTTGCCCTGCTAAAATACTGTATTTTTGCAGGAATTGAGCGATTGCGTTATGGTAAAGAATTTTAAAATGGTAGCCAAAACCCTTTTTGGCATGGAAGAATTACTCGCCCAAGAGTTGAGGCAATTGGGAGCTTCCGAAATTGAAATCGGAATCCGGAATGTTTCTTTTGAAGGAGATCTCGGCTTTATGTACAAAGCCAATTTGTGCTGCCGTACAGCCATAAAAATTTTAAAACCAATTCATGTTTTCAATATTTTCACGGAAGAAGACCTTTATAAAAAGGTTTACGAAATGCCGTGGGAGAACTATATGTCCGTAGACGGTACTTTGGCCATAAACGCTACTGTTTTTTCCGATGTTTTTACACATTCCCAATATATTGCACTAAAAACTAAAGATGCCATTGTTGATCGTTTTCGCGATAAACAAGGGATTCGGCCCGATGTGGATTTGGACCACCCGACCCTTCGCATCAATATACATATTGACCGAAATATTTGCACGATATCTTTAGATAGTTCCGGAGAATCGTTGCATAAACGGGGCTATAAAGTGGAAAGTACCCTCGCCCCAATAAATGAAGTCCTCGCTGCCGGAATGATTATGCTTTCAGGCTGGAACGGTCAATCCGATTTTTTGGACCCGATGTGTGGCGGTGGCACAATCCTTACCGAAGCGGCAATGATTGCATGCAATATTCCGCCAAATTTGAATCGGGAAGAATTCGGTTTTGAAACTTGGCCAGATTTTGATGTTACGCTTTATGAAACCATAGAAGAAGCAGCATTAAAGAAAGTTCGGGATTTCAGGTATAAAATTTATGGTTTTGATATCGACGAAATTGCCGTTCAAAAATCAAAGGAAAATATTAAAAATGCCAACCTTCAAGATTTTATTGAGGTAAAAAAACAGGATTTTTTTGAAAGTAAAAAAGAAACCGATAAACCTATGCACATGGTTTTTAATCCACCCTACGATGAACGGATTTCGTTGAGCGATGTTGAAAATTTTTATGGTTCCATCGGTAACACACTCAAACATGGTTATCCCGGCACTCAAGCGTGGATGATAACTTCAAATATGGAAGCGCTTAAATTTGTAGGCTTGCGTCCTTCTTCAAAAATCAAACTATTTAATGGCAAGTTGGAAGCAAAATTGGTGCGTTACGAAATGTACGAAGGAAGCAGGAAAGGAAGTAAGCAGTAGACGGTTGCAGTTGGAAGGTTTATTTTTTATAAATGGGTATTAAATAGGAAATAGAATAGCCATAACCTGCCCCGAATTTACTGAAATCATAGGTTCGGTTATAACCGGGAATAAAAAGATTGTCAAAGTTTTCAGGCTTATCGTCCGATATTTTTCGTTTTAACTGAAGGTTAATGGAAAAGTAAAGATTATTAAAAATTTCGGCTTTAACCCCAACAATTAATTCTGCCCAATGTGCAGTGAGGCCTTCGAATTCTTGAGCTTGCGAATTAATTACTGTTGGAAAAGTTTGATCATCGGTATAAACGCTGTACGAAATCAATTCTTGTTTGAAAGTAGAAAACCCATAGCGCAATCCCCCATAAATCATATTCTCCATTCCCAACCAATTTTCATAGGCATTATAATCAAAACCAATTTTTGCATAACTCCCAGAAGTGGTTGAATTTAGATTGGGCTCATTAAAGTCCCTTTTTTCGTTCCCGATTTCAGCGGCGAAATAAAATTTTTTGTTAAATCGAAAATCGCCCATTACCTCAAAACCAGAATAACCTTCTTCCAGTAAAGTTCGCAACGGTTTTGAAAGATCAGCACCCACGCGGATCCCATACCTTTCGGGTTGGGTCAACGTATCGTTTGTGGAACTGGTCTCTTCTTGCGCCATTGCTGAAAATGGCACAATGAACATACTAATGTAAAATAGTAATATGTGCTTCATTTTCATTTTCTACGGTATTGTTTAAAATATCTAAACTCAAAATCCAATTATCACCGTCGCTCTCAAGGGTGGCATTCAAATTTTCATAAATTGTTTTGTAGCTGCAGGCACGGTTTACATAAACTTCACTTCTTTGAGCCACAAACATTATTTTATCAATATTGAAAATAGAATCATTGACCCGTCTTTTGAAGCGAAATTTTGTAGTATCGGTGCTGGTTTGCAAAGGAATAGCAATGGAATCGGATGAAGTTTCGGGAATAACAATTATACTATTTTCATAATCTGTTTCAATTTCCAAACCCACAACCTCTTTGGTTTGCAACGGGTTTATAATGTCCCGGAAACTAATAACCAGTTTGGGGGTGTTTGGCGTGTTTTGGGAACAAATATCGTCTCGGGTGCAACTGTTCGTAAAAACAATGAGTATTGAAATTAAAATTACTTTTTTAAACATTTAGATGATATAAAAATTACGATCGTTTTTCCAAAAGTACTACATTTTCCACGTGATGCGTTTGCGGGAACATATCCACGGGCTGAATTTTTATAACTTTATAAAGGGAGTCCAAAAGAGCCAAATCTCTTGCTTGGGTTGCGCTGTTGCAACTTACGTAAACAATTTTTGATGCGCCAATATTCAGCAATTGGGCCACCACATCGGCATGCATTCCGTCCCGAGGCGGATCCGTGATTACTACATCGGGTTTACCGTGGTGGTTTATAAAATCTTCATTGAAAACCTTTTTCATATCGCCCACAAAAAACTCTACGTTGGCTATTCCATTTAATAGGGCATTTTCTTTTGCAGCTTCAATGGCATCGGTAACGGCTTCAACACCAATTACTTTCCTTGCTTTTTTTGAAACGAATTGAGCAATGGTTCCCGTTCCGGTGTAAAGGTCATAAACCAATTCGTTGCCATTTAAACCTGCAAATTCTCGGGTTATTTTGTAAAGTTCGTAGGCTTGTTCTGAATTGGTTTGGTAAAAAGATTTTGCATTTATCTTAAAACGAAAGCCTTCCATTTCCTCAAAAATGTGGTCTTTACCATAATGGCATATTATTTCTTGATCGTAAAGCGTGTCATTGCCTTTGGAATTAATAACGTAAAGTAAAGAAGTAATATTCGGGAATTCCGACGCGAGAGCATCTAAAAGCAATTTACGATTTTCAAAATCCTCGTGAAAAAACTGCACCAAAACCATCAAATCGCCAGTGGAACTGGTACGAATCATTAACGTCCTTAAAAAACCTTCCTGTTTTCGGGTGTTGAAAAAAGAAAGTTGAAGGGCTTTTGCTTTTTCCTTTACAAAATCTCGGATGGCGTTGCTCGGGTTTTTCTGCAGGTAACAAATTTGTAAATCCAAGATTTTATCCCACATTCCCGGAATGTGAAAGCCCAAGGCGTTACGGTCTTCAATAATTTCGTCGCTGTTTATCTGTTCGAGTGTTAGCCATTTGTTATCGCTGAAAGAGAATTCCATTTTGTTCCGATAGAAATATTGTTCAGCAGAACCCAAAATAGGGGAGATTGGGGGGATTTCGATTTTACCGATGCGCTTTAGGTTATTCTCAATTTCCTTTTGTTTATAATATAATTGATGCTCGTACCCAAGATTTTGCCATTTGCAACCCCCACATGTCCCAAAATGTGGGCAAACTGGAGTTACGCGTTTTTCGGAATAAGAGAAAAAAGAAATCGCGGAACCTTCAAAATAAGCTTTCCGTTTTTTGGTGGTCTGAATGGTGGCAACATCGCCCGGCACGGCATTATCGATAAAAACTACCCGACCATCCGGAGCTTTTGCAATTGATTTTCCTTTTGCACCGGCATCTGTAACCTGTAAATCCTCAAAAATAATCCTATTGCTGCTACGTTTACCCATAGCGGCAAAAGTAATCTAAATTGAACTTTTATATTGATTACCATCTTTAAAAAAGTGGGTTTTATTTAGTAATTTTGAAGCCTTCGGATGATTTTCAAAACACGGAAAGAATCCATTTTTTTCATTAAAAATTTAAAATAATGTCAGTTTTAGAAAAGTCAAAATCAGAAAAATCAATTGAAATTCAAAACAAGTACGGTGCGCATAATTATCATCCCTTGCCCGTGGTTTTGAAAAAAGGAAAAGGTGTTTACGTTTGGGATGTAAAAGGAAAAAAATATTTCGATTTCCTCTCTGCTTATTCTGCTGTTAACCAAGGGCACTGCCATCCAAAAATCATCGCTGCTTTGACCGAACAGGCCGAAACGTTGACACTTACCTCGCGAGCCTTTTATAGCGAAGCTTTAGGGGAATTTGAAAAATTTGCGTGTAAGTATTTTGGTTACGACAAGCTATTGCCGATGAACACTGGTGCAGAGGCCGTGGAAACCGCCATCAAGATTTGCAGAAAATGGGCTTACGAAAAAAAGGGAATCGATGAAAATAAAGCCGAAATTATCGTTTGCAAGAATAATTTTCATGGGAGGACAACCACTATCATTTCATTTTCCAGCGATACCAACGCTAGAAAAAACTTTGGCCCTTTTACCGAAGGTTTTATAAAAATTGAATTCGACAATTTATTGGAATTAAAAAATGTTCTTGAAACAAATAGAAATGTAGCCGGATTTTTGGTGGAGCCGATACAAGGGGAAGCCGGAGTTTATGTGCCTTCCGAAGGATATTTAAGCAAAGCCAAGGCGTTATGCGAAAAATATAACGTCCTTTTTATGGCCGATGAAATCCAAACCGGGATTGCGCGGACGGGAAAATTATTGGCCGTGGATCACGAAAACGTAAAACCGGACATATTAATTTTAGGTAAAGCTTTGAGCGGTGGCGTCTATCCGGTTTCAGCTGTTTTTGCGAACAACGAAATTATGGATGTCATAAAACCCGGCACCCACGGTTCTACTTTTGGAGGTAACCCCTTGGCAGCCGCGGTGGGCATTGCAGCATTGAAAGTGATAGAAGATGAAAACTTATCTGAAAATGCGGAAAGATTGGGAATAATATTTAGGAACGAAATGAACGCATATATTAAAACAAGTAATATTGTGAAACTGGTTCGGGGCAAAGGCTTGCTGAATGCCATTGTAATAAACGATTCCGAAGAGGGCAAAACCGCTTGGAATATTTGTTTAAGGCTTCGCGACAACGGCTTATTGGCAAAACCCACTCACGGCAACATTCTCCGATTCGCACCGCCATTAGTGATGAATGAAGAACAATTAATGGAATGTATTTCGATTATCACTGAAACCCTCAAGGAATTTGAAACTTAAGATTTTTCAAACTTGAAAAAGAAAAAGGCTTTGGTTTTAACCAAAGCCTTTTTCTTTTTGAGGATACAATAAAATTATCCCCTATTATTTACAATTGTTTTATAGTCAATTTGGATATCATCTTTAGTCAACAGTTTCACCAAATAAACCCCGTTGCTCAAATTGCCGGTGTAAAAGGTGAAATGAGATTGATTACCCACATTGTTTTCAGAAAGTACTAATTTTCCCGACATATCATAAATGGAGGCCGATTTGATTTCATAACCATCCGGGTTACTTATTTCAAGTTGTGAAGCAGGATTATTTTGGAAAAACGAAACAGATGCCAAAATTTGTTCACGAAGACCATTACCGTGCGAAGTTGTGGGTATTTCTGAACGGAAAACAATAAAAAACCTGTCATCGTAAGTTCCTGCCGGGAGGATTTGCTCGGCTTTCTCGCCCCCGGTAATTTGCTTGTAAGTGTTTAATTCCTGGTCATACAGATATGCCCTCGTGTTGTTCATTTTCACCTCTTCTACCGCTGCAACCGCAAATTTTCTTTGCGCGTTCAAGGTGAAAGCTATGGGAATCCTTTTTTCTAATTCAAACTTTACCCCTTGGATAACATATTTTTTTCTGTTATTTTCTGGGCCTATAAGAAAGTAAGCATCGGCCTGGGCACCATCATTTGGATGAAGGGCATCAAAACCCCTGTCGTAACCATCGGTGGCATGATCGGAAAAATTTAAGACCATATCCCGGAAATGTGAGCCTTGAAAATCGGTATAAATCCTGAGGTGGGGCGTCCTGTAATCTTCACCCCCCCCACCACTACTTGTAGTTATGGGCGTTCGATTCTGGTTTTCTGGACTCCTGAAATCTGACAGAGTTCCTTCTTTTATATATCTCCTGTGACTGTTTTTTATAACCACGGTATTGTCGCCAGCTGCATCGGCGTTTATCATAAAACCTTGACCGATGGGGGCAAAACGTCTTTCGTAATTACTTCCATTAGTGCCAGTAGAGCCTATGGGGTTTCCCCCATTGTCATAATTAAAAAAGGTAGCCGCAGTATAAGTTCCGGGAATAGTTCCCGTGGGATCATAAGAACCTGTATCAGGCACCCATGTCCCGTATCCGCCTTTATTATCAATATAAAAATGGGAGGGAACGGTCCTATCCTCGTCCCAATAAAGGAAATTGTTTATTTCAGTATTAGCGGCATCATGAAACATTGCATTTAGGTCCAAGGCCGAAGGATATGGATTGCCGGATAATGTGGAATTGTTAATGGTTACCGCAACAGGAATATCGCCATTGTTTGGCCTGCCCCTGAAATCATAGGTTTGGTCATGGTTAACAACGCCAACGCCCTTCATGGTAAAGCCGTAGCCCACAGGAACATTATTGCCTGCATATATTGAGATAAAAGGCCCTCCCGCAGGGTAGCGGTACAACCAACGGGTGGAAATGGTCAAAGGGTTTACAATTCCATTATGTGCTGAAGTGGTTAATGTAACTGCGGAGTTTGTTACGCCCAATGAATCATGAACCCTAAGGATGCCAAAATTCTGGTTGCCAGTCACTGGGTTGAGAGGGCTGCCCACAGGTGAGCACCAATATGTATAATCCCAAGCATCATCATTTGGGGCGTTTTGGTAAACCGAGAGCAAGCCATTGCCAGCACCGTTTAGTGAACTTGTAGCGCCCTGAATCAATTGGGCACCTTCACGAAGATAGATGCTTGCTACCGTGGTCGGGTCATTTGTGTTCGCAACCAGGCTAACATCCTGCTCCACGAACAATATTTGGTCCTTCACATAAACATAAGAATCCGTGCCTGAAGTGGTGTTGGGTTGAACGAACAATTGTGCAAAGGAAATTGAGGTGAATAATAAAGCTGAAGAGAGTAGTAGGATTTTCATATTTTTACGATTTAGAAAGCAAATTTCACTTGGGGATTAAATGTGCTTTTTAGGGTTTAATAAAGCATAAAACTTTCCCAAAAGTACACAATTTAACAATACCACATATTTTTTTTAAAAAAATTGTTAACCATTTAAAATTAGGACATTAAAATAATTTTATTAAAGAATATTTAAAACTGAATTTTATGAAGATTGGCGACAAAGTTTATGTATTGGATGATGCCATTTCGGGGGTGGTTATTAATATCGAAAATGCAACTGTTTCTATATTGACCAGTGATGGCTTTGAAATGCAATTTCAAAAAAATGAGCTCATTGTTATGGACGGTTCTTTTTCAAAAAAAGAATTTTCCAAAATGGATATTTCAAAAATACTTTCTGAGAAACAAAATCAAAAGCCGGGTAAAACAGCGCGGTTGAAACCAAAAGAACGAACATTGCCACCCATGGAAGTGGATCTTCATATTCATCAACTGGTTCCCAAACATAACGGGATGAGCAATCATGACATGTTAAATATTCAGTTGGAGGAAGCAAAACGGCAATTGGATTTTGCAATGAAGAAAAAAATTCAAAAAATAGTATTTATACATGGCGTGGGGGAAGGTGTGCTACGGAGCGAATTGGAATATCTTTTTAACCGTTACGAAAATTTAAAATTTTATGATGCCGATTACCAAAAATATGGACGGGGCGCCATGGAAGTCTACATTTTTCAATCTAAAAATTCCTAATCCAATATGGGCGTGACGGTTACATTTACACTTTGTATATTTTGTTTTATCCCCATATCCAAAGTTTCTTGAGTGATTTGTTCTTCATCATTTGTTAAAACCAAATTGGAAAGAATTACCTGCACGTCTATTTGAATTGAATAAGTATGTTCACGATATTCCGTAATTAGATTATTTACAGCTATTGCTGGGTTCAGATAATCTGGCCCTACTTCGGGATCGGTAGCATCATTGGTGGGGTTCAAATCGCCATTCGCATCCTCATTACGGGTTAAAACACCATCGCCGTCATCATCTTCATCTAAATAATCCGGGGTGCCATCGCCATCGGTATCCTTTGGGTTGGTAAATGGGTCGCCATCGCCATCTTCATCCAAAATATCGAGTTCTTGGCCGGTGGGTACATTGTCTCCATCATCATCAAAATCATAAAGGTCCGGAAGACCGTCTCCATCGGTATCGCCGTCAAATTCAAGTTCTGTCGGCACGTTGTCGTTATCATTGAAAATAAAATTTTTATCAATAGTAGCAATTCCCGAAGCCCCAAAATATTCAACATTTACATTTGGGGAAAGTGGCGGGACGCTATTACAAAAATAGGCAGCAGTAATCTCGTCATCGTACGTTCGATAGTTGACAAAATTGCTGATCCCATCCAGGGTAAAATTTAAGGTTTCCTGAGTATTGAATATACTATCTTGTGTACTTAATTTCAAAGAAATACTTTCTCGGGTATCTCCATTGATTATGAAAAAAACATAATTCCCGGGACCGCCGCAGTTATTTAATGGTAATTCTTCAAAATTGAAAGAAGTAACAATAATATCGCCATCATTACAGCTTTTAAGAAAAATGGAAACCAATACTATTGCGAAAAATTTTCTCATTATTTGAAATATAGATTGCAAAGTAACGTATTTCTTTTGACCGAAACAGGTTCAAAATTGTTTAAATATGTATTTTTGCTGCCTATGAAAAAAGTATATTTTGATAGCGCGGCCACTACGCAACTTCGCACCGAAGTGATACATTGCATCACAGAGGTTTTAAAAACAGAATATGGAAATCCTTCATCAACACATTCTTACGGAAGGTCTTCTAAATCATTGCTTGAAAATGCACGAAAAGAAATTGCAGCAATTTTAAAAGTTACTGCTGCTGAAATAATTTTTACCTCAGGCGGGACTGAAGCCGATAATTTAATATTGAACAGTTGTGTCCGCGACTTGGGCGTTACCCGAATTATTTCTAGCAAAATCGAGCATCATGCCGTGTTGTACACTTTAAATTCTTTAAAAGAGAAATATGGCGTCCAACTTGATTTCGTGAAATTGGATGAATGCGGAACACCGGATTATTTGCATTTGGAAACTTTATTGAAGGATACACAGCATAAAACTTTAGTGAGCCTGATGCACGTGAATAACGAAATTGGGAACGTGCTGGATATAAAATTTGTTGCGAACCTTTGTAAGCAATACAATGCGTTGTTTCATAGTGATACTGTACAATCGGTTGGGCATTACGAACTGGATTTTTCCGAAATCCCCATTGATTTTGCAGCGGTTGCGGCACATAAATTTCACGGGCCCAAAGGCGCGGGTTTTGCTTTTATACGGAGAAACTCTGGCTTGAAACCTTTGATTCACGGGGGCGAGCAGGAGCGGGGCCTTCGGGCGGGCACGGAAGCCGTTTACGCCATTGCGGGAATGACGGAAGCTTTAAAAATTTCATATCAAAACCTTGAAAAAGAAAGGGCGTACATTACCGAACTGAAAGATTATTTTAAAGAACAATTGATTAAAAATATAGAAGGAGTTAAATTCAACGGCAGTTGTGATGATAACCAAAAAAGCACCTATACTTTATTGAATGTTTGCCTGCCCGTTTCCCCGGAAAAAGGGTTGATGTTGTTGTTTCAATTGGATTTGAATGGGATTGCTTGTTCCAAGGGTAGTGCTTGCCAAAGCGGAAGCAGCAAAGGTTCCCACGTTTTAAGCGAAATTTTAAATGAAGAGGATATTCAAAAACCTTCACTCCGGTTTTCGTTTTCAAGTTTCAATACCAAAAATGAAGTTGATTATGTGGTGGGAGTTTTGAAGGGTTTCGTTGAAGGTTAAAAGCCCTTAGTATTTAATGGGATTAATTTACTTTTTAAAACTTCATTGTTGCCCTTAAATTAAAAACCCTCGGGGTCAAATAATTTGGAATTGAATATTGCACTTTCGTGTAAACATCGCGCACAAAGGTGTTGGTGATGGAATTTTGCACGTCGAAAATATTAAAGATTTCCGCACCGATCGTTAATTCTTTAAAGAGTTTCAGCCAGCCGCTATCCCTTAATTTGTTTTCATCCACAATAACGTAGCTTACCCCAAGATCGGCTCTTTTATAATCCGGCAACCGCACTTGATAGTCATACGGATCTGCATAACTTGGAGAACCGCCCGGCAACCCAGTGTTATAAGTTAAATTGAGGTACATTTTAAGATCCGGGATTATTTTCACATAATCCTGAAAAAGCATTCCGAATTTCAACCGTTGATCTGTCGGTCGAAAAATATAACCTTGATCGTCAATATTTTCTTCGGTTTTTAAATAACCAAAACTCAGCCAGCTTTCTGTGCCCGGAACGAATTCGCCAGCTAAACGCAAATCAACACCATATGCGTATGCCTTCGCATTATTTCGGGCGCGGTAGCGAATTCGCACGTTTTCCAATGTATATGGATTTACATTGGTCATTTCTTTAAAATATACTTCGGAATACAGTCTAAAACCACGATCCCACATTTTAAAACTATAATCGTTCCCCAAAACCACATGAATGGATTGTTGGGCTTTTACGTTTGGACGAACTGCGCCGGTAGAATCACGCAGTTCCCTGTAAAATGGTGGTTGGTGATAAAGCCCTCCGGAAAGCCGGAAAAGCATATCCATTTCCCAAGCGGGTTTAAGGGTGAATTGTGCACGGGGGCTTATGGTGGTTTGAGATTTTCCCGAAATTACATCGCCGCTAACAATCCAATTATGGGCGCGAACGCCACCGTTTAACCAAATTTCATTTGTTCCAAGCATCGTTCTGCGGCTCCATTGCGCATAACCGGAAATACGGTTTATCTGCACATCGTTCATCGCACGAATGTCCGTGTAAGGAATAATGGGAGAAGTATAGGGTTCATAAGGTTGGTTATTCCCCAAACCAATAATTGGGGGTCGGATGGAGAACCCCGCCGAATCTATAATTTCATATTCCTGCACCCGGTCGCGAATATCTTCACGGGTATATTTTATTCCGTATTCTATTTTATTGTCGCCAACCGAGGCATTTCCTTTATGCTCGATGTTCAATATAAGCGCGTCCAAATCATTCCGGGCGTGTGTAAGCTGGGAACCGATACCTTCGGTAAATTCAACTTCGCCCAAGTCTTCATCGCCGATACTTGTGTTTACTGCACCTAAACGATATTCGGCAAGTATGTCAAAATATTCCTGCTCGGTAGTTTGATAGAGTGAAGCTATGAATTTTGAAGTGAAATTATCCGAAACCACCCAAGTAGCCTTTGTTGCGCCAAAATAGGTATTGTACCTGTCTTCTTCCCGGCCTTGATAAAAAACAAGCAAAGCAACGGGGTCTGCCAAAGTCCCAAAATTAGTTTGCCGGGTAAGCGGCCTGTATTGATAATCATTTATGGATATATTCCCCAAAAAGCCGAGTTCGAATTTATTTGAAAATTTATAGGAAATATAGGTTTGTGCATCTGCAAAAGTGGGACGGTAATTGGTTTCTGTTTGCTTTGCATCCACAAAAAGGCTGTTGTCGCGATAACGAAGCCCAACAATGCCACTCAACCTTCCCGTTCTTGAAATGCCTTCAACCGAAGCGCTAGCGCCCAAAAGACTAACATCCAAAGTGGCTCCAAAATCAACGGGTTGCCGATAGGTAATGTCCAACACCGAGGAAAGTTTATCGCCATATTTTGCTTGAAACCCACCGGCTGAAAATTCAACATTAGAAGTAAGGTCGCTATTCACGAAACTCAAGCCTTCTTGTTGGCCGCTACGGATTAAAAACGGACGATACACTTCAATCTCGTTTACGTAAACCAAGTTCTCGTCATAATTGCCGCCGCGCACCGCATATTGTGTGCTCAATTCATCATTGCCGCTAACCCCAGGAAGGGATTTTAAAAGATTTTCGACCCCGGCATTTGCTCCCGGTATTTTGCGGATGGCGTCGGGGGATAGGGTAGTGATTCCTTCCACCCGTTTGTTTTCCCTTCCAGAAATGACCACTTCGGTGATTTGTTCTACATTGGAATTCATCACAGGATTAAATTCGTAATCTTCGTTCGGGCTTAAATTGAATTGAAGACGAATTCTTTTAAATGTAATATGAGTAAAGGAAACGATTACATCCTCTCCGGAAGGGATTTCCAATAAATAATAGCCGTTTATATCCGTAATGGTACCGTCGCCATCATAAGCCACGTTTACTCCTTCTACAGGAAAATTATTTTCATCGAGGATAATTCCTTTTATGGTTGCTTGTTGTGCGAACAACGTAAATGTTGCAAATAAAAAAAAGAAAAGGAGCGGAAGTTGTTTCGTTTTCAAAAGCAAAAGTTAGGACTGTTTTCTGAAAAAAGTTGCTTCAAATGTAGCACTATTTCCAACATTATCAATAACAATAATTTTCAGTTTGTTTTCGGTATCGGTGATAATACCATCATTAAAATCATGAGTCAAAAGATTGGTTTTTGGTTCATATTCCATTAAAATAAATTTTTCGTTTACCGTGGCCCTATATGAACTTATTCCACTTAAATCATCGCTTATTCTAACTTGAAGGGCTGTAAATTCGGTCATCCATTTCCCATCGGTAAAGCCAACGGCTTTTATCACGGGAGGTTTTACATCTGACGCTATGCTGTATTTTCCAAAATTCCGGATTTTGGCTGAAAGCTTATCACCACTCCGGGTGGTGGAGGTATAAGAAGGGGCATTTTTATAATTTAGTTTTGCAATGAATAATTTTTCCCTGTCCAAATGAAGGTAATCGCTAACATTAACGGTGATGGTTATATTTTGATGGATTGGGATTACATCTCGATGAAGCGTTAAAATATCACCTTCGGTTTCGATGTTCAAGAAGGTATCCTCATATAAAGCATTGGCCGGAATATAAATTCCGTATTTGCCTTTAATTATAGATGTAGCCTGATTTGCATGAATATAATCGTTGGTTGAATTGGGTTTTTTAATTTCAAGACTGTCTATTTTTTTTCCTTCAATAGGAATAGTAATTGTGCGGCTATTGCCCTTAAAATCCAAAACCTCGATGTTGTAAACTGATGAAAAACCTTCGCCAATATCAACATATCCGTTTGTATCTTCATTTTTGATGATGCTCAACGGGTTGTTTGTTTCCCTAAAAAGTTTTTGAATTTTGTTGCTATTGGCTTTAAAATAGGTATAATCTATAAAACGGTTAAGGTATCGGGTTTCGTCAAAGGAAAATTTTTCAAAAGAAACCTTGAATTTTTCAGTCCCATTGAATGTGGATTTTATTTGATAAACCCCATTTTTATTGGCAGCATTGTTAAATTGATCATCAGCGGAAATACCGAAACCTATCTTTCCAAATGCGGTGATATTTTCCGTTTTAAAATTCCCGTCATTTTGAGGAATCAATCTTAATTTAACCGGGTTTGGTGAGGCATTCACCTGTGCGCTGTCCCCAATAGGATAGGCAAGGACACTGTAAACTGTGGGTTTTTTAGTGTCCGGTATTTCAATTCCAAAAAGCAAGGGGTTCATGGGGCGTGAAGCGTTATCTCGGATTTCATAATGCAAATGTGGCCCGCCGCTGCTACCGGAATTTCCCGTAAAGCCAATCAATTCCCCTTTTTTTACCGGCAGTACATTAGCTTCAGGGAAAAGCTCCAACTCATATATTTCCTTTTTATATTGATTCTTTTTCATATAATCTTCGATATTACCAGCAAACTTTTGCAAATGCGCATATACTGTGCTGTAGCCATTTGGGTGCAAAATATAAAGCGCTTTTCCATAGCCATAATGCTGCACATTGATACGATTTACATAACCATCGGCTGGAGCAAACACCGGAAATCCTTCTTTTTGCTGGGTTTTAATATCGAGCCCACTATGGAAATGGTTGTTACGCAACTCACCGAAACTCCCGGAAAGAATGAGCGGAATGTCCAAAGGACTTGAAAAATAATCCGTGGGAACGTTTTCCTGCGAGAAAATAGTTTGAGTAAACAAAAGAAGGAAGACAAGCGTAAATTTCATGCGGTAAATTTAAAGTTTCACTCCTAAAGTAAAGGCTCAAGAAGCGTTTTTATTGTGCAGGTTTTTCGATTAATCAAAAAATAACAAAAAAGTGTTGGCTTATTTATAAGGGTAAGCTAACTTTGTGTTTGAAGTATTGAAATAAATTTGAATGGGTCATCTTTCGGAATTGGTTGATTCCCTTGAAAATAGGATTAGCAAATTGTTGCACAGGCATGAAAAGCTGAAGCAGGCTAATGCAAAATTGGAAGAAGAACTCATTGTTTTAAAAACCCGGCAAGAAAAATTTCAGGAAGAAATTGAAAATTGGCAGGCACAATGTGGCTCATTAAAATTGGCAAATTCAATGCTTGGCAGCGACCAGCACAAAAGAGAAACAAAACTTAAGATAAACGCTCTGGTTCGGGAAATAGACCAATGTATTGTTCAACTTTCCGAATAAAAGAATAACAATGTCCGACCAATTAAAAATAAAACTATCCATTGCAGACCGCGTATATCCTTTGACCATTAATCCTTCACAGGAAGAAGGTTTAAGGCTTTCGGCTAAAAAGATAGAAGAAATGATTAAAAAGTTTGAACAAAGTTATGCCGTACGGGACAAACAGGATGTTCTTGCAATGTGTGCATTGCAGTTCGCCGCCCAGGTAGAGCAAAAGGAAATTGATAAAAACACCGATTCGCGGGAAGTGGAACAAAAGCTTGAAGCTTTGAACCAGTTGTTGCAGGAGCAATTATCATAACGTTCTTTAAATTAAAAAAGGTTACTGCCTACATTAATACTCATTTTTGGTAAACTCAACAGGACTAATTTAAAAAGGGTGAGTTGAAGTTGTAAAAGCGAGCCGCCTTCGAGCGGATACTTGATCAACTTGTTAACCCTAAACTTGTTTTTAAAGGAGTTTATTCAAAATCCCAATATTAATGTAGGCTTTTTTTTATCTAAATTTTACATAAAAATGAACAACATTATAATAGGTATCATAGCAATAATAGTAGGCCTTGCCGGCGGTTTTTTAATCGCTAAACTGTTAGAAAGGAACAACGCCTCCCATTTGATAAAAGCAGCAAAAAAGAGTGCTACTGCTATTTTAAAAGAATCCAACCTTGAAGCTGAATCCATAAAAAAGGACAAAATGCTGCAGGCGAAAGAAAAATTCATCGAATTAAAATCTGAACATGAACAAGTTATCTTGAGCCGTGAGAAGAAGATAGCAGAAGTTGAAAAACGCGTGCGCGATAAGGAGTCCCTTATTTCAAACGAATTGGCAAGATCCAAAAAATTGAATGCCGATGTGGAAATACAACAATCGGAGTATGATGAAAAGCTTTCGTATCTAGAAAAGAAACAAAATGATGTTGAAAAAATGCACCGTAGCCAAATCGAGCAATTGGAAGTAATCTCCAGCCTTTCCGCCGAAGATGCCAAATTGCAATTGATGGAAAGCTTAAAAGATGAAGCTAAGAGCAATGCGATGGCTTTTATTCAATCCTCGGTTGAAGAAGCCAAAATGACCGCACAACAGGAAGCCAAAAAAATAATCATAAATACCATTCAACGTATCGGGACCGAAGAAGCAATCGAAAATTGTGTTTCGGTTTTCAACCTTGAAAGTGATGATGTAAAAGGTCGTATCATTGGCAGGGAGGGAAGGAATATTCGCGCCATCGAGGCTGCCACCGGAGTTGAAATTATTGTTGATGATACTCCCGAAGCAATTATACTTTCCTGTTTTGATTCGGTACGTAGGGAAATCGCACGTTTATCACTTCATAAATTGGTTACTGATGGACGTATTCACCCTGCCCGAATTGAGGAAGTGGTGGAAAAAACTACAAAACAAATTGAAGAAGAAATCATTGAAGTTGGGAAAAGAACCATCATCGATTTAGGAATTCACGGCCTTCACCCGGAATTGATAAAAGCTGTGGGGAGAATGAAGTACCGTTCATCTTATGGGCAGAATTTATTGCACCACTCCCGCGAGGTTGCAAAACTTTGTGGGGTAATGGCTGCCGAACTTGGATTGAACCCCAAACTCGCCAAACGCGCCGGATTATTGCATGATATTGGTAAAGTTCCCGAAACAGAAACCGAAATGCCCCACGCGCTTTTAGGGATGCAATGGGCCGAAAAGTATGGTGAAAAGCCGGAAGTATGCAACGCCATCGGGGCTCACCACGACGAAATTGAAATGACCAATTTGTTATCCCCAATCGTTCAGGTTTGTGATGCCATTAGTGGTGCTAGACCGGGCGCACGTAGGCAAGTGCTCGATTCTTATATCCAACGCTTAAAGGATTTGGAGGATATAGCTTTTGGTTTTGGCGGGGTAAATAAAGCCTATGCAATTCAAGCCGGTCGCGAACTGCGTGTGATGGTGGAAAGCGAAAAAGTTTCCGACGAAAAAGCAGCGCAACTTTCTTTTGAAATTTCACAAAAAATCCAAACCGACATGACCTATCCCGGTCAAGTGAAAGTAACCGTGATTAGGGAAACCCGGGCGGTCAATATTGCACGGTAATAAAGTTGTCTATTCGAGCGCAGTCGAGAACTTCATGTTTTCCAATTACTAAAGGTTTCGACTGCGCTCTACCTATCGTCCCTTTTTATAAAAGGCCTTTTCTTAAACTTTTTTTCTCGGGTGGAATTTATTGATCACTTCTGTTAAATGCCTTTTGTCCAAATGGGTATAAATTTCGGTGGTGGTGATGCTTTCATGTCCCAGCATTTGCTGGATCGCACTTAGGTCTGCCCCATTTTCCAAAAGGTGGGTTGCAAAAGAATGACGGAACGTGTGCGGGCTAATGGTTTTATGAATGCCTGCTTTTACTGCCAATTGCTTTACAATAGTAAAAATCATTGCCCGCGTTAGTGGTTTCCCCCATCTGTTCAAAAACAAGGTGTCCTTGGCCAAAGGATGTATTTCTTGGTGTACGCGAATTTCATTCCGATAAAGGTTCATGAATTTCATAGTAGTTTTCCCGATGGGGACCAACCGTTGCTTATCGCCCTTCCCGTCAACTTTTATAAAACCTTCATCAAAAAACAGGTCCGAAAGCTTTAAAGAAGTCAATTCCGAAACCCGCAACCCGCAACCGTAAAGAGTTTCCAATATTGCGCGGTTCCGTTCGCCTTGCGGCTTACTCAAATCTATGGCCGAAATCAATGCGTCTATTTCTTGAATGGAAAGCGTATCGGGAAGTTTTCTGCCCAGCTTTGGAAGTTCTATCAGTTCCAGTGGATTTGTTGTACGGTAGCCTTCAAAAATAAGATAATTGAAAAACCCCCGAAGCCCACTGATAAAACGGCTTTGAGAGCGTGGGTCAAGTTTTTTTGCCAAAGCATAGAGAGCTTCTTGAACTGTTTCTTCAGTCATTTCAATAGGGGAAACCACCATTGCATTTTCATCCAGCCAGCCCATCAATTTTTTGATGTCAAGCGAATAATTAATGATCGAATTTTTGGAAAGCCCGCGTTCAATGCGCAGGTAATCCTGATAATCCTTTAATGCCCGTTCCCATTTCATCCCGCTATATTACTGCAAATCGAAATAGTTAACAAACTTGTAAATTATTTTCTCCCTTAATAAATCCTGTAACTTTGCGTTATAAAAATAAAAACCTACACTTATGAAAAAATTGACAGCATTTTTAGTAACCGTATTCATCGCATCTGCGGCAATCTCCCAAGAAATAGATTTAGGGATAAAAGCCGGGGCCAACTTTGCCACCATTACAGATGCATCCAACGCGTCCAACAAAACCGGATTTCTTGCTGGTGCATTTGTGGGGTTTAAGTTTAGCGATAAAATTGGACTTCAAGCCGATTTGTTGTATTCACAGCAAGGGGCTGAATTTGATGGAGAGAAATTTGATTTAACCTATGTAAACGTGCCTGTAGTTTTAAAATATTATATAATTCAAGGCTTAAATCTTCAGGCCGGACCACAGTTTGGTTTCGTAGTGGACGACAATATTAAAGAGGTACTTGGGGAAATTAATGATGCTGAATCTTCCGATGTGTCCGGAGTGGTTGGTGTTGGGTATGATTTCCCTTTCGGGATCCGTCTGGACGCCCGTTATAATTTTGGGCTTACCGAAGTTTCTAAAGGAAGCGATAGTAAAAACAGTGTTGTTTCCCTTGCAGTGGGATACTCCTTCCTTTAATTTATAGAGTTTAAAATTTTTAAAACCCGCCATTTTGCGGGTTTTTTGCATTTTATTTCCGTTGAAAACTTTGTTAACAAAAGGAATGTTTTTGCTTTAACACATTTTAACGAAATTATTATATTTATCTCATTACTAACTAAAAACAATTTAATTATGAAAAAAATTTTACTTTTTGCAGGAGTAGCTTTTTTAAGCTTGACCTCATTACAGGCACAGGAATTTGGTTTCGGTGTTAAAGCAGGAGCTAACTTCGCCTCTTTAAATGGTGATGATGTGGATAATTTTGATGGCCGTACTAGTTTTCACGTAGGTGCAGTTGCCCGAATTGGTATAACCGAATCATTTGCTGTACAACCCGAATTAGTTTTTTCCAATCAAGGTTACAATTATGATTTTGATGGAGATGATTTTAATGGAAGATTAGGTTATATAAATATACCCATTATGGCAGATTATACATTAGCTGAAGGATTTAGTCTTCAAGGTGGACCACAAATAGGTATTAATATTAGTGCGGATGAAGAATTTAAAGGTAATAAAGAAGATATTGAGGATATTGAAACCCTTGATCTTGGAATAGGTATTGGGGCTCAATATCGTTTACCAATGAACTTGTTTTTTCAAGCTCGCTACGTAATAGGTCTCTCTGAAGTTATTAAAGATGTTGATGCCAAGAATTCTGTAATCAGCCTTTCAGTTGGATATTTCTTTATGTAATATTTAATTTAATATTTTTTAAAAGCGGAAGCCAACACTTCCGCTTTTTTTATTGATAAAATCCCTACCAACACCGCAAAACCCCCATCACTATTTCCGCATCACCTCCTTCAGCAGGTCCAACTTCACCTTCAGCATCCGGTTTTCCTCCTCCAGTTCGCTAATGCGCCGCGCCTGCCCATCGTCCTTCGGCACGGCAGTAGTAAAAGATTCCGGCAATTGCCTCGCAATATCCTCAAAAAAGTTGTGCCCCAGCACTACCGAAATTTCCCAAAGCAATTTACACGGCAGCGTAGGCCGGCTTTCATAAGTCTGAACCCGCTTTCGTGCCCTCCTTAAGGCCCGTGGCAGCTCCCCCCTGTTAGCGTTACTAGTGCTATAAAAATCCCCCAGCAACTGCCCCACATGGGGCAACAACAATAGTTCTTGTGTTCTCATTTTTTCTCCCGTATTAAAATAAATCTTTAATAAAGATAAAAAATATTGCCCACCCCCCTACAAAAATTCCATACTTGTATATAAATACCCCAGACACCTGTTCTGAAACACCATACCCTTGTCAAAAAACTGTAAACATTTGTAAGGAAACTCCATACACCTGTCCTGAAACTGCATACACCTGTTCTGAAACACCATACTCTTGTCAAAAAACTGCAAACATTTGTAAGGAAACTACATACACCTCTCTTGAAACTCCCTACCCTTGTCAAAATACTCTATACTCCTGTCAAGATACCCGCCACACCTTAGCATAGCCTCCTCCTTAACACCCCATTCCAAAACCTCGTCCCCGAATGAAACAAATTTCAAAATACTTTCCACTCCCCAGTTTTTTAAAAACGGTATATTTGGAACATGAAAATAATCATCATCAACGGCCCCAACCTAAACCTGCTCGGCAAGCGGGAAAATGATATTTATGGCGATGAATCTTTTCAGGATTTTTTTGAAACGTTGCAAACCAAATATCCTTCGGTAAAACTTGCCCATTTCCAATCCAATATTGAAGGGGAAATCATTGATAAATTGCAGGAAGCCGCAAACTGTTTTGATGGCATTATATTAAACGCCGCGGGCTACACCCATACTTCAGTTTCTATTGGCGATACCGTAAAAGCAATCAAAACCCCGGTGGTGGAAGTACATATTTCCAACACTTTTTCACGGGAGGATTTTAGGCACAAAAGCTATATTTCGCCCAATGTAAAAGGAGTGATTGTTGGTTTTGGATTGCAAAGCTATGAATTGGCAGTGCAAAGTTTTTTAAAATAAAGCGAAGAGGAATTAGCGAAAAGGGAAAAGGGAAAAAAGTTCCAAGAAACAAAACATTAAAAAAACCGCAAATATTGCGGTTTTTTTAATTTCGCTTATCGCTTATCGCTTATCGCTTATCGCTTATCGCTACAAATGAATAACTTCCCCGTATGCATCGGCTACGGCCTCCATCACGGCTTCACTCATGGTAGGGTGGGGGTGAATGGTTTTTAAAACTTCGTGCCCGGTGGTTTCCAGTTTTCTGCCTAATACTGCTTCGGCGATCATATCGGTAACACCCGCACCAATCATGTGGCAGCCCAGCCATTCGCCGTATTTGGCATCGAAAATTACTTTTACGAAACCATCCTTCGCGCCGGCCGCACTGGCTTTTCCGCTTGCAGAAAATGGGAATTTCCCTATTTTCAATTCGTAACCCGCTTCTTTAGCTTGTTTTTCGGTCATCCCAACACTGGCAATTTCCGGTGTGGCATAGGTACAGCCGGGTATATTTCCGTAGTCAATGGCTTCCACGTGCAAGCCTGCAATTTTTTCGACACAAGTTATTCCTTCAGCGGAAGCAACGTGCGCCAAAGCTGGACCGGGAACCACGTCGCCAATAGCGTAATAGCCGGGGATGTTGGTTTGGTACCAATCATTCACCATTATTTTTCCTTTATCGGTAACGATGCCAACTTCTTCCAATCCAATATTTTCTATATTGGCGGAAATGCCCACAGCGGAAAGAATGATTTCGGCTTCCAATTTTTCTTCGCCGTTTTTGGTTTTAATTGTGGCAACTATATTTTTCCCCGAACCATCGGCTTTTTCAACCGAAGCATTGGTCATCACTTTAATACCCGCTTTTTTTATGGAACGCTCAAATTGTTTTGAGATATCTTCATCTTCCAAAGGCACTACATTTGGCAGGAATTCAACAATGGTAACATCGGTTCCCATTGCATTGTAAAAATGTGCAAATTCAACCCCGATGGCCCCACTTCCAACCACAATCATACTTTTGGGTTGCTTTTTTAAAGACATGGCTTCACGGTAACCTATTATTTTTTTTCCGTCTTGTTTCAGGCTGGGCAGCTCGCGGGAACGCGCACCGGTAGCAATAATGATATGGTCCGCGGAATATTCTTTACCATCGACATCCACTTTTTTTCCGGGTTTAATTTTTCCGATGCCTTCAATAACATCAATTTTATTTTTTTTCATTAGGAATTGCACGCCCTTGCTCATTCCATCTGCCACGCCACGGCTTCTGCCGATAACTTTGTCAAAATCCTTATCGGCATCTTTTAAAGTTAAGCCGTAATCTTCGGCATGTTTTAAATAATTGAAAACCTCGGCACTTTTAAGTAAGGCTTTGGTGGGGATGCAACCCCAATTAAGGCAAACCCCGCCCAAACTCTCCTTTTCAATAATGGCGGTTTTAAACCCTAATTGTGAAGCGCGGATGGCGGTTACATAACCCCCGGGACCACTTCCTAAAACGATGATGTCGTATTTCATTTCTTTAAAATTATGTCTTTGTATTGAGGGAACGAATTTACAAATTTAAAAAGCACCAAAAAAGGAAATTCCAAAAACTCAAATTCCCAGTGCCAAGTCCCAAACTCCAAATCTTAATGAAATTTAGTGCTGGGCTTATGGTACTTGTTTTTTTTTGGAATTTAGAATTTGGAATTTGAAATCTGGTGCTTATTTTGTTTGGAAATCCAAGGAAAGGGAATTAATACAAAAACGTTGTCCACTCTCGGTGGGGCCATCATCAAAAACGTGGCCCAAATGACCACCGCAGTTGGCACAAACAATTTCCGTGCGAACCATGCCGTGGGTATTGTCCGGCATATATTCAACAGAACCTTTTATTGCCTCATCAAAAGAAGGCCAGCCGCAACTACTTTTAAATTTTTGATCGCTGGTAAATAATGCATTATTACAAGCTGCACACACATAGCTTCCGTTTTCGAAATGAAGGTTATATGCACCGGTATGCGGATATTCCGTGCCTTTCTCCCGAAGCACGTGGTAGCGTTTTTCATCCAATTGCTCCCGCCATTCGGCTTCCGGTTTTTCTACTGGAAAATGATTATTTCTTTTCATCGGGTACAAATTTTAAAGCATCGCCGTTTATGCAATGCCTTTTTCCCGTGGTTTCGCGTGGGCCGTCATCAAAAACGTGGCCCAAGTGGCCGCCACATTTGGCGCAATGTTCTTCGGTTCTGGCATATCCCAAATGATTGTCTGTGGAAAAGGCAACATTGCCCTTTATTTCCCGGTCAAAACTGGGCCATCCCGTACCGCTGTCGAATTTATGTTCGCTTTTAAAAACGGGATTATCGCAAGCAGCACAAAAATACGTGCCTTTCTTCTTATTATCGTTAAGAGCACTGGAAAAAGGGGCTTCCGTGCCTTCCTCCCTCAAAATGTAAAATTGCTCCGGGGTAAGCTCGGCCTTCCATTCCGCTTCGGTTTTGTTGACCGTAAAATTAGTATCGGCGTTTTCAACCTGCTTGTCCTGTGCTTTGGAATTGCAGCTGAAAAAAAGAAGAATTGAGGCAAAAAGTGAAAGTGTTTTCATTTTCAAAAATTAAAGTTTTTCGATTTGGGAAGCCTCCATTTCCATCATTTGCAACAACTCTTCCATGGAAAGGTTTGCATTCGCATATTCCGCGGGAACAATGGCAATACGGAAAATTTGATTATCCGTCCATTCCTGCCCCAAAAGGTTTAGATTAAAATTACCGTCCAAAATTAATTTTACGTCAAGAAATGTGTGATCGAACGTATAAAGTAAAGTTCCTTGTGGGGGGAAAAATGTTTGTGGTAATTGGCTCCAAACATCAACCCCATTATCTACTTCTATTAGCAAATAGGCCAAAACAACATCGCTTTCAAATACTTCAACATTGGAGGGAAATGTAAACAATTCCTCGAAACCATTATTTTCATTAAATGTAGCATTCACTTCAAAAACCTGCCCATAGACCAATCCACCAGGTTCTCCCGGAGGTCCTGGATCGCCTTCGCAGGAAGTAAAGATTACTGCTGTTGAAAGTGATAGAAAAAGAAAGAAATTTTTCATGATAAAAAGGATTTAATGATTTTTAGGTTGAAATATCAAATTTCGTTCCACGAATAATTTTGTCATAAATGTAGGAGGTTAGTGGACTGCATTCTATTAAGTTTATAATAAATTTTATTATTTAATGAAACTCATTATTTATATAAATTTTAATACTATCATATATTTATATCACTACTTTTAAATTCACTTAAATTGAACATTCAAATGAAAACGAAAATCTTATTATCCTTTATAGTTGTTGCAATTTTTGCGGTAGCCTGCGCCACTAATCCTTTCACCGGGAAGCAAACTTTGGCTTTGGTACCCAATTCGCAGATATTACCCATGGCATTTCAGCAATACGGTGAATTTTTATCCGAAAACAAAGTTGTAAGCAGTACCGCCGACGCAAAAATGATAGCTAGCGTTGGGCAAAAAATAGCCACTGCCGCCGAGCGTTATTTAACCGCAAATGGATATTCCGGTTATTTGACCGATTATCGTTGGGAATATAAATTGATTCAAAGCCCGGAAGTAAACGCATGGTGCATGCCCGGTGGGAAAATCGTTTTTTACACGGGAATTTTACCCATCACCCAAAACGAGGCCGGAGCAGCGGCAGTAATGGGTCACGAAGTGGCACATGCCCTTGCCAATCATGGACAGCAACGAATGAGCGCAGGACAATTGCAACAACTTGGCGCTGTGGCAGGAAATGTTGCCCTTGCAAAAAATCCCGAAAACCAACAAATTTTCAATACAGCCTATGGTTTGGGCTCCAACTTGGGGATTATGCTTCCCTTTAGCCGAAGCCACGAAACCGAAGCAGACAAGATTGGGCTCACGTTAATGGCCATTGCCGGTTATGACCCAATTGTAGCTGCGGATGTGTGGCGACGTATGCAATCTCAAGGCGGGGGCGGGGCACCACCGGAATTTTTGAGCACCCACCCTTCAAGCACCACCCGTATCCAAAACATTACGGCATGGGCTCCGGCAGCAAAAGTAGAAGCACGAAAGTTTGGGGTAACTACGTTTAAAAAATAAGTTTCATAAAACGATAATTTTATTACTTTAGGTGGCTGAATTGTAAAATTCAGCCACTTTTATTTTTTACTCAATTTATAATGACCAACCTACCAAAAGGAAGCAAAAAACTGCTCAATGCTTGGGCGTTTTATGATTGGGCAAATTCCGTTTATAGTTTGGTGATTGCTTCCGCGATATTTCCTATTTATTATGGTGCGCTTTTTAATATTGCCGAAGTGGAAAGCATTTCCATTTTTGCTGGAAATATTCGCAGTACTCCATTAATAACCTATACTACTGCAGCAGCCTTTCTGCTTGTGGCCTTCATTTCTCCTTTACTTTCGGGGATAGCGGATTATGTAGGGAACAAAAAGGTGTTCATGAAATTTTTCTGTTACCTGGGTGCACTTTCGTGTATGGGGCTTTATTTTTTCAGTCTTGAAAATATTTACACCAGCCTCTTATTTTATTTTTTTGGGCTCGTGGGATTTTGGGGAAGCTTGGTTTTTTATAATTCCTATTTGCCCGATGTTGCTTTTACGGAGCAGCAGGACAGGGTGAGCGCGAGAGGGTATTCCATGGGCTACATTGGCAGCGTGGTTTTGTTGCTTTTTAATTTGGCCATGGTAATGAAACCCGAATGGTTCGGCCTTGGCTCGGGTGGGGAGGCTAGTATGAAAGCAATGCGGTATTCCTTTGTTTTGGTTGGGATATGGTGGATTCTTTTCAGTCAATATTCTTTTTATTATTTGCCAAAAGGAAACAACGAGGGAAGAAAAGTGAGCCGAAAAATAATCTTTAACGGATTTAGGGAATTAAAAGCGGTTTATCTTTCACTTACCGAAAACCCTACTCTAAAAAAATACCTTTCAGCTTTTTTTGTTTACAGCATGGCCGTGCAAACGGTTATGTTGGTAGCCACATATTTTGGGGAACAAGAAATAGCTTGGGGCGATGATGAGAAAAAAACCATCGGGCTTATTTCCAGTATTTTGATTATTCAATTGGTTGCGGTTGTTGGGGCGGTTTTAACATCAAGATCTTCAGAAAAATTCGGGAATATTCCAACCCTAATCGTGATTAATACTATTTGGGTAGGTATTTGTATTGTTGCTTTTTTTATTGAAAGCCCAATTCAGTTTTATGCCACCGCAGGAGTTGTGGGATTGGTGATGGGCGGCATACAATCGCTGTCACGATCTACGTATTCAAAATTTTTACCCGAAACCAAAGACACCACTTCCTATTTCAGTTTTTACGATGTGGCCGAAAAAATCGGTATTGTCATTGGAATGCTCATTTATGGAGTTATAGATCAGGTAACCGGAAATATGAGAAATTCAATATTATTCCTCGTGGTATTTTTTATTGCGGGAATAATTTTATTGCTAAGAGTTCCAAGATTTAAAACCAAATAAACAATTTTTACTTATGTTTGCGTTTATTACCAAAGGAAAACATTTCTTATGAAGAAAATAAAATACTTAAGCTGGGCGATTGTTGCATTTGTTGCTATTAATTTCACTGCTTGCGAGGTTGAACCTACAGATGCCTTTCCACAAGAGGTGGAGATTGAAAATCCTGCCAATGAGGGCCAGTTTATAGCCACCATAGCCGGGGAGGAATTTCAAGCCGAAACGGCAGCCGGTGTGATGACTCCAGAAAATGAACTGTTCATTTCAGGATTGAAGTCTTCCACGGGTCAAAAAATTGATTTGTCCATAAGCAATGCCGCAATTGGCAATTTTGCACTAACCACGGGGTCGAGTAGCAGTAACTTCGGCAGATATATTGACGGGGTAATCAATGCCTTCCCATACATGTCTGCGGACAGTTTGGGGGGTTCGGGCATCATGCAAATCACGGAAATCAATACCGACTCTTTGACTATTACAGGTACTTTTAATTTTATAGGAGGAAGGCCACAGGTGGATGTTGAAGGAAACCCAATCTTGGACGGTAATGGAGATCCCGTAATAGAAAATATTCAAATAACTGAAGGTGCTTTCAATTCTATTCCATATACAATTGAAGACGACGGAGGCGGTGGAGGCACCGGCACCGATCCAGAGAATGAGTTTTTTGCAATTGTTGACGGGGTAGATTTTATTGCGGATAGCATACAGGTTACAGAGCCAATAATTGGAGGGATACAAATGATAAAGGTAGAAGCCCGAAATTCTCAAGGGGCATTGATAAGAATAGATGTACCCCGAAACTTGGGCGTGGGTACATTTGCCATGGAAAATCTTTCGGACGGAACTAAATTGATAGCTTTATATAACGACGGGTTGGGTGGCGAAAATTTAACTTCAAACCCGGGGACGATTACCATTACTGAATTTGACCTTGAACTCGGATCGCTGAAAGCTACTTTTGCATTTACGGGGACCGATCCCTTGGGTATAGATCAGACCGTAGTGGAAGTTACAGAGGGTAGTTTTACAGCAATTTTTGTTGGCGTGCCGGGGGCAACAAACGCATTTTTGGCAACCGTGGACGGCGCAGCTTACGTACCGGAAACCATAACCATCACACAATCGATGCTTAACGGGATTCCAAATCTTACCATTATTACCACCAGGGGAGAACAAAGCATGGGACTTACCTTCCCGCTTATTATTGATGAAGCAGCCTACCCCATGGGCCCTGTTTTTGAAAACGGTGATGAAAAAGTAGGATCGTACAATCCTTTGGTAGGTACTTCTATCACCTATGTTTCCAACCCAGGGGTATTGACCATTACCAATTATGATATTACCGGAGGGATCATTGAAGGAACGTTTGTATTTACAGCAGTGGATCCAACTGGTATGGATGAAACCGAATTTGGAATCACTAGCGGATCATTTTTAGCAGTTATAGAATAAGAATTTTTCAATAATAAAAAAAACGTCCCAAAATTAAATTTGGGACGTTTTTTTTTGCTAATACTCAAACTATATAAAATAAGGTTTTGGATTAAAGTTTAATAAAGGTTACCCCGCCGTAATTGGATTTAATGGTCACTTTATTTGTGGAATTCTTGTTTATAATAAAGCCTTTCATGCTTAGTGAAGTTCGGTCATCAACTGATTTGGTAAGGGTTACGTTCTCCTCCCCATTAAAACTTGCGTAGTTTATATCCAATTCAAAATTGGCCTCATAACCCGCTTCGAAACCAATTTTCACTGAGGTATAATTGCTGTTTATGGTAACGTTCCGTGCGGTATTGGTGAGCCTTTCAATTCCTATTGAGCCATAATCGCTATCGATTTTAACTGAGCCGGTTACAGAACCGATACGTGTAGTAATATAATCGCCGTTGCCATTTAGGTTATTGATTTTTTTCACAGTTATTTTCCCGTAATCACAAATATAAATTAGGTTGTTGGCTTCCAAAATCTCGGTATCGGTGTAGTCTGCAAAGACCTCGATATTCTCCGCTTTCTCCAAAATAAAGCTTGAATAATCGGCATAAATTTTTCCAGATTTCATATAACCTATCGTGGAATTGTTAGTGTAATTGAAATTGAGCAAATTAGTTCCCCCAAGCAATTCCCCAATAATAAGCTGGCCGTAATCGCAATCTATTTTTGAATTTCCCATCAATTTTTTGATGCTGATGGCACCATAATTATTGTCCAATTCCACGGAATTTGTCATCGGGATTTTGATGGTATAGTTTATTTCCATCGAGACATTATTGTTGCTTCCCCATAAGTTCCAGCCTTTACTATCGCTGAAAATGGTTTCGGCGCTTACTAGTGAATTGGTTGCAGAAAACTTTACGGTAATTTCATCCAGTTTTTCCAATACCTTTTTTTCATCATTCCCATTGGTTAGGATTCTAACTTCAATGACCGTCCGGTTTTCGTTCCATGTGGCCACGTCAACGTTTCCGTAGCTGTTGTCGATTTTTAGGAGCGCATCAGAACTTACATTGAATTCTTTTTTGATGGTTTTTTCCTTGGTGTATTTTCCCTTGAATTTTCCGTTGTTGGCGAAAATTAATGTGGGCAAGAGCAAAAAGACTATTAATTTATAATATAGTTTCATGTGTATTGGTTTTAAGGGTTTCTATTTTTTCCATTTTATTAATAACTTGTTTTAAAAGGTCTATCCTGTTTTGAAAATTGGTGATCATGGCATAAATCACCCGTTTATCATTTCCACTTTCGCCAAGATCTTTTTTAAGGTTTTCATATTCACTTTCCAATTGTGCAATTTGTTTGAGCGCATCATTTACCACCGCCATTGTTTCTGGATTGTCAAAGGCCTTAAGCGTTTGAAGCTCTTTTTTAATTTCATTAGTGAAAAAAGATTGTGTCTGTTCCATTTCCGGGGAAACGCTTGCCAAATCGTTTTGATGCCCATCATTTTTTAAGAACAAAAAGCCAATCGTGAACAAAACCGCAACCGACGCCGCTATGGAGAGCGGTTTCCAAATATTCCATGGCTTTTTCTCAGTTTGCTTTTCTCCATTCAGTTTTTCCAAAAATCGTTTTTGGTGGCCTTTGGGAGTTTGCTGCACATCAAAACTGCCTTCCAGTTTTTTGAACAATATATCCAGTTCGTCTTTTTTCATGTTGATATTAATTTTTTTCTTAAACTTTCCTTGGCCCGCGAAATAAGGGTCCGGCAATTGGCATAACTGATTTCCAGCATTTCGCATAATTCTGGGTAATCATATCCCTCAATCAAATGCAGGGTCAAAATCCGTTGGTAACTCCCGTGCAATTCATCCATGCAACGCAGCACTTTTTCGGCCTTGATTTTAGTGAGATCCTCACTGCCAGCATCATAGGTTTCATCCACTTCGTCCGCAATTTCTTCATGGGAAATCATTACAAAGCGTTTTGATTTTTTATATTGAGAAATGCTGTTGTTCACCACAATTCTTTTCAACCAAAAACCAAAAGATGCTCCACCTTTAAAATTTTCAAGCTTGCTGAAAGCCGTGATAAAAGATTCCTGCATCATATCTTCGGCTTCAGCAGTATCTTTCAAAATCCGGAACGCCACGTTGAACATTGCGCCTTGGTAACGATTATAGACTTCCATTTGTGCAATGCGGTTGCCCTGTTTGCAAAGAACTAAGAGTGATTCAATATTTTGTTTGGTTGGTGTCAAAAAAAAAAACAATTGTTTGTATTAAAGATAGCGGTTGGCTTTAATTGTTACACTTTCGTGAATTAATAAATTTTATTTAATGGCACAAATGTTGAATTATTATAATTATCGAAAGCCTAAATCACTTGTATTCATTGGGTTTTTTATAATTTTAACCGAACATTAAAAATTTAAGAACAGCGGTCCCTTTTTCAAGTGACACAATGTCTTACCGAACTATATGGCTCAATCAAAAATAACCTCTTTGGACAGTTTGTCATTTCAGGAATTACAGGAAGATGCGGAATTTATCCCGCTTATGTCCAGTGAAGACGAAGACGCTATGCATAAGGAAGACCTGCCCGAGGTACTTCCCATTTTGCCGCTTCGAAATACCGTTTTGTTTCCCGGGGTGGTAATTCCAATTACCGCTGGACGCGACAAATCAATAAAATTAATCAATGAAACAAATAAGGGAAACAAAGTGATTGGGGTGGTTTCCCAAAAAGATGAAAACGAAGAGGAACCAGGCCTGAAAGACATAAATACTATTGGAACAGTTGCCCAAATTTTAAAGGTTTTGAAAATGCCCGACGGCAATACGACCGTTATTATACAAGGCAAGAAACGTTTTGAAGTCGCAGAGGTACTTACCACCTCTCCTTATATGACCGCAAAAATTCGGGAAGTGGAGGAGGAGCGTCCCGAAAAAGAGAATCCGGAATTCAAGGCCATTATTGATTCCATTAAGGAAATGGCTTTAGAAATAATCAAGAACAGCCCGAACATCCCGTCCGAAGCGGCATTTGCTATAAAAAATATTGAAAGCTCCAGTTTCCTGATAAATTTTGTTTCTTCAAACCTGAACATTACCGTTGAGGAAAAACAAAAATTGTTGGAACTGAACGGCCTTCAGGAACGCGCTTTGGAAACCTTGCGTTATATGAACCTTGAAATCCAAAAACTTTCCTTACGGAACGATATCCATTCAAAAGTACATAGCGATATCAACCAACAGCAACGCGAATATTTTCTTCATCAACAAATGAAAACCATTCAGGAAGAATTGGGTGGTTCTACTTTGGAAGAGGATATTGAGGAAATGCGAAAACGTTCCAAAACCAAAAAATGGAGTAAAGAAGTGGAGACTCATTTTTTGAAAGAATTGTCAAAAATGCAGCGAATGAATCCGCAAGTGGCCGATTATGGAATTCAGCGAAATTATTTGGAACTGATGCTGGACCTGCCCTGGAATAAATACAGCAAAGATAAATTTGATCTAAAGCGTGCCCGTAAAATCTTGGATCGCGACCATTATGGTTTGGACGATGTGAAAAAACGCATCATTGAATACCTTGCCGTTTTGAAGTTGAGAAACGATATGAAATCGCCAATCCTTTGTCTTTACGGTCCTCCGGGGGTTGGAAAAACATCGTTGGGAAAATCCATAGCCGAGGCCCTGGGTAGGAAATATGTGCGGATGTCACTAGGTGGCTTGCGCGATGAGGCAGAAATACGCGGTCACCGTAAAACCTACATTGGCGCCATGCCGGGACGTATCATACAAAGTGTGAAAAAAGCAGGTACCAGTAATCCTGTTTTTGTTTTGGACGAAATCGATAAAATAGCGAGCAGTAACCAGGGCGATCCTTCCTCAGCAATGTTGGAAGTACTGGACCCGGAACAGAACAATTCTTTTTATGACAACTTTTTGGAACTGGGCTACGATCTTTCTAAAGTAATGTTCGTGGCCACCTCCAATAGCCTAAGCACCATTCAGCCAGCACTTTTGGACCGGATGGAAATTATAAATGTTACCGGTTATACCGTGGAAGAAAAAGTGGAGATTGCGAAACGGCATCTACTTCCCAAACAATTAAAGGAACATGGCATGGCGAAAGATGCCCTAAAAATTGGCAAACCGCAACTCGAAAAAATCGTGGTGGGTTATACCCGGGAAAGTGGTGTCCGCGCGCTGGAAAAGCAAATTGCGAAGATGGTGCGTTATGCAGCCATGAAACTTGCGATGGAAGAAGAATATGAAGTAAAAGTGAGTTCTGAAATAATTGAAAAAGTACTGGGTGCTCCAAAAATGGAGCGCGACAAATATGAAAATAACGAAGTGGCAGGAGTGGTTACAGGTCTTGCATGGACCCGTGTGGGCGGGGATATTTTGTTTATTGAATCCGCACTTTCCAAAGGAAAAGGTAACCTCAATATGACCGGAAACCTTGGAAAGGTGATGAAAGAGTCCGCGACGATAGCACTTGAATATATTAAATCCAATTCGGAGCAATTAGGGATTTCCCCCGATGTTTTTGAAAATTATAACGTACACATTCATGTGCCTGAAGGAGCAACGCCGAAAGACGGGCCAAGTGCCGGCATAACAATGTTGACTTCTTTGGTTTCTTTGTTCACCCAACAAAAAGTGAAGAAAAGTTTGGCAATGACGGGCGAAATTACCCTGCGCGGGAAAGTACTCCCTGTGGGCGGGATAAAGGAAAAAATACTTGCCGCAAAACGAGCGGGCATCAAGGAAATACTTCTTTGTGAAGACAACAAACGCGATATCGAAGAAATAAATGAAGATTACTTGAAAGGCCTTACTTTTCATTATGTAAAGGAAATGAGCGATGTGCTGCACGTTGCCCTTACCAAAGAGAAAGTGAAGCACGCAAAAACCCTTTAACCTTAAAAAATAAAAAGGGTTTAAAAACGAATTCGGCTTTCTAAACCCTTTAACTCTTTTTTCCCCGCTAAAAATAAATTATACTTGCATTCGTTTTAAATTCAGGAAAAGGTATCCGCGCCAATGAACCAAAAGGTTTTGATTTTATTTTTATTCTTTACCACACTAACGATGGCGCAAGTGGGAGGACGTTCCACCTATCAATTCTTGAATCTCATCAATAATCCACGGCAAGCCGCTTTGGGCGGTAAAGTGGTCACCAATTATGATTATGACCCAACACAAGCCTTGTTCAATCCGGCCAGCATCAATCCGGCGATGGACAACCAACTTTCAGTTAACTATACTAATTACATTGGCGATGTAAACTATGGCTCCGCTGCCTATGCCTATTTGTGGGACCGCCGTACGCAAGTGCTTCATGCCGGGATTACGTATATTAATTACGGGAGTTTTGACGGTTACGACGAAAGCGGAAATCCAACGAATAGTTTTACGGGGAGTGAAACGGCAGTTTCCTTTGGTCATGCCCGTAATATTGCTTTTACCAATTTCCATATTGGGGCGAACGTAAAATTTATTTCTTCAAAACTGGAACAATATTCTTCCGTTGGTGGGGCTGTGGATATTGGGATTATGTATGTTTATTCGGATTGGGATTTGCACATCACGGGGGTTGCGCGAAACATCGGCACCCAGTTTACGCCCTACGATAAAATAAACGAACCATTGCCTTTTGAAGTTATTTTAGGGATTTCCCAAACGTTGAAGAATATCCCCATCCGTTGGCATTTTACCTTGGAAAACATGCAACGTTGGAACGTAGCTTTTTCAAACCCAAACCGTGAAGAGACCGATTTGGAAGGAAATTCCGAGGAAGAAACTATTAATTTTATCGATAATGCCTTTCGGCACATGATCGTGGGTATTGAACTTTTCCCTGAAAGTGGGTTCAACATTCGGTTGGGATATAATTTAAGAAGGGCTGAAGAACTTAGAATTATTGAAAAACGTGCATTTGCGGGATTGAGCGCGGGTTTTTCCATAAAACTGAATAAATTGCGCTTGAGCTATACCTATGCTAAATTCAGTACAGCGGCCAATTCCAGCTATTTTGGATTAAATATTGACCTTCAATAAATGAAGAAAATTACCATTGCGATAGACGGCTATTCTTCCACCGGAAAAAGTACGGTGGCAAAACAGCTTGCTGACCATTTCAGCTATGTTTACGTGGACACCGGCGCGATGTACCGCGCGGTAACGCTTTATGCAATGGAGAATTCTTTTATTGATGAAAATCATTTTGACAAAAAAGGATTGATTAATTCCCTACCAAAAATAACTTTGGATTTTAGAAAAGAAAACCCCGAAAGTAAATCGGAAATCCATTTGAACGGAAAAAATGTCGAAAATGATATTCGCAGCCTTCACGTTTCGGAATTTGTGAGTCCGGTTTCAACGCTGCACGAGGTTCGTTTAAAACTGGTGGACCAACAGAAAAAAATGGGCAAGGATAAAGGTGTGGTAATGGACGGGCGTGATATTGGGACTGTGGTTTTTCCGGATGCAGAATTGAAGATTTTCATGAATGCTTCCTCTGAGGAGCGTTCCCAGCGCAGATTTTTGGAATTGCGGGAAAGGGGGGAAGAGGTAACTTTCAGCGAGGTTTTGAAGAATATCGAGGAACGCGACCATATAGACAGCACCCGAGAAGATTCACCTTTAATGAAAGCAAATGATGCAGTGGAAATCAACAATTCCGAAATGAACCAAAAAGACCAGTTTCAAATTATTCTTCAATTGGCCGAGGATCGAATTTTCGGTCGAGTTTAAATCATTCAGATTTCCTAAAAATTAACACTTCGTTACCCACTGCATCAAATAAATGCAATTCCGAATTTTCAATTTTATAGGTTTTCATATTTGATAACGCTTGGGAATATTCCATAGACCGCTCCATATTGGCGCAAGCCATTTTGGTGCCACCCAGATTTTTGAATGTCAAAACATTGGCGTTCCAATTTTCAATAGACCCGAAAATGGAATTGCACCCATCATTTCCGGAAACTTTCATCTCAGAAGTGTCGATTTGCAATTGTGGCATTTTTGGGCTTTTCGAAAATATATTTGGAGTGGGTTCGCCATTCATTTCTTTCAAAAACCAACTCGCGTTTAGAGTTGCAGATTCTTCCTTAATCGGTTTTTTTTTGACATTGCAAGAGAACAAAATGAAGCAAACAATGAGGAGTATAGCGATTTTCATTTTTATTTTAAAGATACTGAAAAAGTGGAATTTCAACTTGAATTCTTTTTCAAAATAATGGAATAAAAGACACAGTCAAATTCCAATCAACTTTTATAAAACTCTTTGAAAATCAAAATATAAAACTTATTTTTGCACCCCCTTTTAACGATGAAGCAGGAATTAAAAGGGAATAAAACAATAATCAAACAACCCTTCTGTGGGATAATCACAATGAGTTCCTGCAACAACACAGAATACAAACCCTTGGTTTTCAATTTTAAAACTGAAGATCAAATCATGAAAAATGGCTGAAAAAGCAAACAAAGAAGAAGCGGTAGCTGTTGAAGAAACCGTGAATCCAACAGAGGAAACCTCAAACGAAGTAGAGGAAACCACAAAACAAAATGGGGAAACCTCAAAACCCCAAGAGGAAGTTTCCATCAAGGAAAGCAATCCTAAAAAATTCCTGGAAGATTTCAACTGGCACAATTACGAAGAGGGTATAGACCCTGTGGATGATGGCAAGATGGAAGAATTCGAAAAACTTGTGACCGAAAATTTCGTTGACACTTTAAATGATGAAGTGGTGGATGGAAAAGTGATTTACATCACCGACCGCGATGCCATTATCGACATCAACGCAAAAAGCGAGGGTGTGGTTTCGTTAAATGAATTCCGTTACAACCCAGACTTAAAAGTTGGTGATACCGTTGAAGTTTTGATCGACGTGCGCGAAGACAGTACGGGACAGTTGGTACTTTCACACAGAAAAGCACGAACTATCAAAGCATGGGATCGAGTGAATTCAGCCCATGACGATAGCACTATCGTGAACGGTTTTGTAAAATGCCGTACCAAAGGTGGAATGATTGTCGATGTTTTTGGCATTGAGGCATTCTTGCCCGGTTCGCAAATTGATGTGAAACCAATTCGCGATTACGATGTATATGTTGGTAAAACAATGGAATTCAAAGTTGTGAAAATCAACCACGAATTCAAAAATATTGTGGTTTCCCACAAAGCACTTATCGAAGCAGATATTGAAGTACAGAAAAAAGAAATCATCGGGCAGTTGGAAAAAGGCCAAGTTTTGGAAGGTGTCGTAAAAAACATCACTTCCTATGGCGTATTTGTTGACCTTGGAGGCGTTGATGGTTTGGTACACATTACAGACCTTTCTTGGTCGCGAATCAATCATCCAAACGAAATTGTGGAGCTTGACCAAAAATTGAATGTGGTTATCCTTGATTTTGATGAAGATAAAACACGTATCCAGTTAGGTCTTAAACAATTGAAACCACATCCGTGGGAAGCCCTTGGCGATGAACTAAAAGTTGGTGATAAAGTAAAAGGCAAAGTAGTTGTAATTGCAGATTACGGTGCGTTCATTGAAGTGGCAGAAGGCGTTGAAGGCTTGATCCACGTTAGTGAAATGTCATGGTCTACACACTTGCGCAGTGCGCAGGATTTCGTGAAAGTAGGAGATCAAGTAGAAGCAGTAATTCTTACGATGGATCGTGAAGAACGCAAAATGTCCTTGGGCATCAAACAAATTACTCCCGATCCTTGGACAGATATTACTAAGAAATATCCCGTAGGTTCCAAGCATAAAGGAATCGTTCGGAACTTCACCAACTTTGGCGTTTTTGTTGAGTTGGAAGAAGGAATCGATGGGCTTATCTACATAAGCGATCTTTCTTGGACCAAGAAAATCAAGCATCCAAGTGAGTTTACCGTTATTGGTGATACTTTGGATGTAGTGGTTTTGGAACTTGATGTTGAAGGCCGTAAACTAAGTTTAGGTCACAAACAGACTACTGAAAATCCTTGGGATAAATATGAGAGCGAATTTGCAGTGAGCACCAAGCACACGGCCAAAATCGATGAAGTTGTTGACAAAGGGGCCACGGTTAAATTCAATGAAGATATCGTTGCGTTTGTGCCAAGCCGTCATTTGGAAAAAGAGGATGGTAGTATGTTGAAGAAAGGCGATGAAGCTGAATTCCAAATAATTGAGTTCAACAAAGAATTCAAGAAAGTGGTTGCTTCGCACATGGCCATTCATAAAGAAGAAGAAGCCAAGATTGTTAAAGAAGCGGTTAAAAAGCAAGAAGCTGCAGAAGCTGAAGCTAAACCAACTTTTAGCGATGCAAACGCCAAACTTCAGGAGCTTAAAGACAGGATGGAAGGAAAAAACCAATAATTCCTGTTTAATTTAATTCAAAAAGCCCTTCAGCAATGAAGGGTTTTTTTTATGAGATTTTTTATCAAAAATAAATCCAAAGGCACAATTCAAAAAAAACAGTACTTTTGCAACTCCACAAGCTTTGGAAAACAACTATGAGCCAAAAAGTGTTACTGAACGCAACCGAAGTAAATATCGCGCTTCACCGTTTGGCCTGCCAGTTGATTGAAAACCACGATTCTTTTAGCAATACAGTTTTAATAGGCATTCAACCCCGAGGGGTGTTTTTGGCGGAACGTCTTAAATCCCTTCTCGAGAAAGAATACAAAATCAAGAATGTTCAATTAGGATATTTGGACATCACCTTTTACCGGGACGATTTTCGCCGTGGCGATAAACCCTTGGAAGCAAATAAAACCCAAATAAATTTTATAGTAGAAGGAAAAAAGGTTGTCTTTATCGACGACGTTTTATACACCGGCAGGAGCATTCGTTCCGCACTTACGGCGATACAATCATTCGGCAGACCAATGGAGATTCAACTGTTAACCCTGATAGACCGCCGTTTTAGCCGGCATTTGCCCATACAACCCGATTACCGTGGAAGGCAAGTGGACGCAATTAACGAAGAGAAAGTGAAAGTATGTTGGAAAGAAAAAGAAGGGGAAGATGCTGTTTATTTGGTAAAAAATTAGTTACCTATGGCAAATAAAACGGACAATTAAAACATAATTAAAAAACGAAACTTGTAACCCAAAAATGAGCGAACTGAGTGTAAACCACTTACTGGGAGTAAAATACATTACCGAAGCCGATATACAACTCATCTTCGAAACGGCGGATCATTTTAAAGAAGTAATCAACCGCCCAATCAAAAAAGTTCCATCACTGCGCGATATTACCATTGCAAATCTCTTTTTTGAAAACAGTACCCGAACACGACTTTCTTTTGAATTGGCTGAAAAGCGCCTCTCCGCGGACGTTATCAATTTTTCTGCAGGGTCTTCTTCTGTAACAAAAGGCGAAACCTTAATCGATACCGTAAATAACATTCTTTCTATGAAAGTGGATATGGTTGTGATGCGCCACCCAAATCCGGGTGCGGGAATATTTCTTTCAAAACACATAAAAGCAAGTATCATAAACGCAGGCGACGGAGCGCACGAGCATCCGACACAAGCCCTGTTGGACTGCTATTCAATCCGGGAAAAATTGGGCGAAGTTGCAGGGAAAAAAGTAGTGATCGTTGGCGATATTCTACATTCGCGGGTAGCGTTGTCAAATATTTTTGCCCTTCAAAAGCTTGGAGCGAAGGTAAAGGTATGCGGTCCCAAAACTTTAATTCCCAAATATATAGAAAAATTAGGAGTAGAAGTAGAACCCAATTTTAAAAAAGCGTTGGAATGGTGCGATGTTGCCAATATGCTCCGGGTGCAGAATGAACGAATGGAAATCAGTTATTTTCCAACCACACGCGAATACACTCAGCAATTCGGGTTGAACAAAGCCATGCTCGATTCTTTGAATAAGAAAATAATAGTGATGCACCCCGGGCCAATTAACCGTGGGGTAGAAATAACCAGTGATGTGGCGGATAGCAATCAAGCCATAATTCTCGATCAGGTTCAGAACGGTGTAGCCGTTCGGATGGCGGTAATTTATCTCTTAGCTTCAAAAATTAAATAGCCATGAAGATTACGGATAGAAAAAAATTTATAGTTTTAGAATACCAAAATGATGATATTAAAGATTTTGCATCCAATTTGACAATTCAAATTCCGAAAAACCATAAAGGCAAAAATATTGCTATAAACCTTTTGGATTTCAACTCTTTGGAGCTTCCGGAATTATTACTTTTTCTAAAAGCATCAAACCAACACCGGGCTTCCAAAAAATCTTTTGTAATTGTAAACCAAGCCATCAACCCCGACGATGTTCCTTCCGAAATGATTGTGGTACCAACCCTTAGGGAAGCGGAGGACATTATTGAAATGGAAGAAATAGAAAGGGATCTGGGGTTCTAAAACCAATTTCCAAATCTTAAATTCCATTTCTAATTTTAGAACCAGAAACTTTAAACTTTGATCCTAACAATTTTAGGCTGTCATTCCGCAACCCCGCGCATCAATGCACATCCCACTGCGCAGGTGTTGGAAATTCGGGGGCATTTGTTCTTGATCGATTGCGGAGAGGGCACACAGGTTCAATTGCGAAATTATAAAGTAAAATTTTCCCGCATCCGGCATATTTTTATTTCCCATTTGCACGGCGATCATTTTTATGGACTAATCGGGCTAATCTCTACTTTCCGTTTGTTGGGCCGTACCGCCGAGATGCATGTTTATGGACCCAAAGGAATCAAGGAGGCAATAACCCTTCAATTGAAACTGGGAAATTCGTGGACCAATTTTCCGCTTTATTTTCACGAATTGGAAGGAAAAGAACCTCAGCTTCTTTTTGAGGACGAAAAGGTTTCGGTTGAAACCATTCCCTTAAACCACCGGGTTTACACTAACGGTTTCCTTTTTAAGGAAAAACCCGGGGAACGCAAATTGAACATTGACGCTGCACGCGATTTGAACGTGGACATGAGTTATTATCAAAAAATAAAACAAGGTTTTGATGCGGTCACTAAAGATGGCAAAAAGATAGAGAATAGCACTATAACTTTTAGCCCATCCCCGCCAAAATCATATGCCTATTGCAGTGATACGGTTTACCATCCGGAAATTATAGATCAAATAAAAAATTCTAATGTGCTTTATCATGAAGCTACATTTTTAAATGAACATCTTCATCTTTGTGGGCCAACAAAGCACAGTACCGCCCGGCAAGCAGCGGAAATAGCGAAAGCAGCGAAAGTGGGCACTTTAATTTTGGGGCATTACTCCGGACGTTACGGGAATTTGGAGCTTTTCAAAGAAGAGGCAAAAAAGGTTTTTAAAAATGTCTTGCTTGCGGAAGACGGAAAGGTTTTTTCATTTGATTGAAAATTAATAGTTATTTAAGGTTGCACTGTTTTAAAGCTTCTTTAAAACTTGTAAATTGCAGCAAAGTAAAATCCATGCCCGAAGAACTTCACCATTATCGGAAATCCTATGAAAAGGGGTTGCTTTCAGAAGAAAACCTTGAGCCAAGCCCCCTTCAACAATTTCATATTTGGTTTCTTGAAGCAAAAGAGGCCGAGGGAGTTGAAGAAGTAAATGCAATGACTTTATCCACAATGAGTTTGGACGGTTTCCCTAAAGGAAGAATCGTTTTATTAAAGCGTTATGATGAAAATGGGTTTTATTTTTATACCAATTACGAAAGCGAAAAAGGAAAATCAATAGGGAAGAATAACCATCTTTCCCTTTCATTTTTTTGGCCAAATTTGGAAAGACAAGTTTTGATAAAAGGTACGGCCACAAAAACCACGCAAGAAGATTCCAATCATTATTTTCATTCCCGGCCAAAGGGAAGCCAGTTGGGCGCAGTGGTTTCCAACCAAAGTGGAGTGTTGGAAAACCGGGGTATTTTGGAAGATAAACTAAAAGCCCTTGAAATAGAATTTGAAAACAAAGAAATCCCAAAACCCGCACATTGGGGTGGGTATTTTGTAAAACCAGTTGCCATCGAATTTTGGCAGGGCAGGGCAAACAGGCTACATGATAGGATGCTTTATACTTTAGTTGATGATAAATGGAAAATTGAAAGACTAGCTCCGTAATTTATTTTAAACCCTTAATTTTAAAAAAAAATCTATTAGTTAAAATACTCCAATTAGAACTTCCAAATACGTAAAAAATGAAAACACTTTATATGGTCCGCCACGCCAAATCTTCTTGGAAACACGATGTCAATGACCACCAAAGACCTTTAAAAAAGAGGGGGGAGCGAGATGGGGAACTTGTTTCAAAAAAAATTAAGAAAACCATAACCACGCCTCAAAAAATATTCAGTAGCAATGCCGAAAGGGCAATGGCTACGGCAAAGTATTTTAAAGATGCATTGAATGTTGCGGATGAAAATTTCATAACCACTGCTGATCTGTACGATTTCAGCGGTCAAGGCGTTATGCGTATCATAAAAGAATTGAACAATGATTGGGACACCGTAATGATTGTAGGTCACAATCACGCTTTCACATCCATAGCAAACATGTTGGGCAGTAAATTTATTGACAATATCCCCACATGCGGGTTTGTGATGATTGAATTTGATGAAAAAAATTGGAACGAAATTACCACCGGGAAAACAGTACACACCCTTTTTCCAAGAGATATAAAATAATGACAGAGAAAATAGCGAATACCGCCCCGGCAAAAAACCACTACAAAAACAGAGAGCTCAGCTGGCTTCAATTTAATGCACGGGTGCTTCAGGAAGCTGAGGACAAAACGGTTCCATTGATTGAAAGGCTCAGATTTTTGGGGATATTTTCAAATAACTTAGACGAATTTTTTAAGGTTAGGTACGCCACCATAAAACGAATCGTGGAAGCGGGTAAAGGGGGGCGCAGCTTTTTAGGAGGCATTTCGGCAAAGGAACTTTTGGCGGAAATAACCCAAACCGTAATAGAGCAGCAATCCACGAGCCTTCGTATATTAAAGACTATTGAAAAAGAACTTGAAAAAGAGAACATTTTTATTATTGATGAAAAGGAAGTTAGTCCCTCACAAGAAAAATTCATTTCCGAATATTTTATTCAAAAAGTAAGTCCCGCGCTTGTTACCATTATGATTGGCGATTTAAAAGAATTTCCGAAGTTAAAGGACAGTGCGGCCTATTTGGCAGTGAATATGGTGATGCACAAGGAAGAAGGGGACACTGAAATCAAAAACAATTATGCACTGATAGAAATTCCCAAAAGCATCGATCGTTTTGTGGTGCTTCCGGACGAAGGAGACAAACAGTATATTATCATTTTGGACGACCTCATCCGCTTTAGTTTGAAAAGCATTTTCAGTGTTTTCAAATATAAAAGAATATCTGCCCACATGATCAAAATTACTAGGGACGCGGAACTGGATATGGACAGTGATTTGAGCAAGAGTTTCATCGATAAAATTTCGGATAGTGTTCGAGATCGAAGCTCCGGGGATCCGGTACGTTTTGTTTACGATAAGCAGATCAACAAAAAAACACTTCAATTCCTTTTGGATAAAATGGGGATAGATAAAACTGATAGCATCATCCCGGGCGGGCGCTACCACAACCGTCGAGATTATATAAAATTCCCCAGTTTGGGAAAAACCGACCTTTTGTATGAAAGTATTGAACCATTACCCATTCCAGGGTTAGGCTTGCAGGGAAGTTTTTTGAACAAGATTGCCGAAAAGGATTATCTGCTCTATGCACCCTATCAATCATTTTCGTATGTTGTAAAATTGTTAAGGGAAGCTGCATTGGACCCAACGGTAAAAAAAATAAAAATTACCATTTACCGTTTGGCGGAAGTTTCGCACATTACCAGTTCGCTGATCAATGCAGCCAAAAACGGGAAAGATGTTACCGTACAAATTGAATTGCAGGCACGTTTTGATGAAGAAGCAAATATCCGCCATGCCGAGCAAATGCAAAGTGAGGGGGTTCGTTTAAACATTGGTGTTTCCGGTCTTAAAGTACACTGCAAGGCCTGCCTTATTGAACGGCTTGAAAATGGGAAAACAAAACGTTATGCCTTCATAAGCACCGGAAATTTCAATGAATCCACTGCACGAATTTATACGGATTACACCCTTTTTACCTCAAACCAAAAAATTTGCAAGGAAATAAATAAAGTATTCGATTTTTTTGAAGTAAACTATAAAATAAAAAAATACCGACATCTCATTGTATCACCGCATTACACGCGAAATGCCATGTACCATTTTATTGATGATGAGATAAAAAACAAAGAAAAAGGCCTTTCCAGCGGGATCAAAATGAAGCTGAACAGTCTTTCCGATTTTAAAATGATAGATGCCCTTTATGAAGCCAGCCGGGCAGGTGTAAAAATACAACTCATTGTTCGAGGGATATGTTGCTTGATACCAGGGGTAAAAGGGATGAGTGAAAATATTGAAGTAATCAGTATAGTTGACAAATTTTTGGAACATCCAAGATTGTTTATTTTTGAAAGCGGTGGCGAACCTAAATACTATATTTCGTCCGCGGATTTTATGGGAAGAAACCTCGACAACCGTGTGGAAATTACCTGCCCCATTTATGATGAAGAAATCCAACAGGAGTTGCTGGACACTTTTGAAATAGGGTGGAGCGACAATGTGAAAGCGCGAATTATATCAAATAAATCAAACAATGCCTATCGAAAAAAAACATTGCCCGCAGTACGGTCCCAATTTAAGTTATACCAATATTATTTGAACAAACTCCAAGTAAACTGATTTGCTGAACATAGAAACATACGGTGCCGTTGATGTGGGGAGCAATGCCATCCGCTTACTGATAGCCTCGGTCATCGAACAAGAAGGGAAGGACACCCTTTTTAAAAAAACGTCATTGGTGCGGGTGCCAATCCGCTTAGGTGCTGAAGTTTTTTTGGAAGGAAAAATTTCCGAGCATAATGCAAAAAGAATGATAGATGCCCTATGCGCCTTCAGGCTCCTCATGAAAACCCATAATGTGAAACGCTTTCGGGCCTGCGCCACTTCGGCCATGCGCGAAGCTTCCAACGGTATGGAAATAGCGCAAACAATAGAAAGGCAAAGCGGGATTTATATAAACATTATTGATGGCAACGATGAAGCAGCCATTATCGCTTCCACCGATTTAAAATCATTAATTCAAGATGACAAAGCCTTTTTGTATGTTGACGTGGGGGGCGGAAGTACAGAATTTACAGTATTTGCGGATGGAAAAATGACGGCCTCGCGTTCCTTTAAAATGGGTACCGTGCGGTTGCTGAATAATATGGTTGAAGACAGCATGTGGCAACAAATGGAAGAATGGATAAAGGTGGAAACCAAAAATTACCCAAAAATATCCCTCATTGGTTCAGGCGGAAACATCAATAGCATTTACAAAAGCAGTGGAAAAAAAATAGGGGAACCTTTGAGCTATTTCTATCTCACATCCTATTATGCATACATAAAGTCATTTTCATACGAAGAGCGCATCACGGAGCTGGACATGAGTCCGGACAGGGCAGACGTGGTTGTGCCTGCCACCCGAATTTATCTTTCTGCAATGAAATGGAGCAAGGCAAAAAATGTATTTGTCCCTAAAATTGGACTTACGGACGGGATCATTAAAAGTTTGTATAATGAAAAAGTTGCGGAGAGTTTGGAAGTTTATTAGTATTTTATAGAATTATCCGATGGATTTTATGTGTAAATAAAAAAAAATTGTTAACCATGAATAGTCCCCTTTTTCCCAAGCTCTTTCATTACTTCTGCTTCAAATTCTAAAAGGCTTTTCCATTTCTTGTCCACCTCTTCCCGGTCGCCGTATTGGCGAGCAAAGCTTAGAAACATAGTATAATGATTGGCTTCACTGACCATCAATCTTTGGTAAAATTCCGCCAAGGTTTTGTCTTCTAATTCCTCGCTCAACAACCGAAAACGTTCGCAACTACGGGCTTCGATTAAAGCGGCGTACAGCAACCGATGCACCAATTGATTCGTGCGGCTGCCGCCTTTTGGAAAAAATTTTACGATTTCCAAAACGTAATCATCCTTCCGGTCTCTTCCCATCACCCAGCCGCGTTCCAAGATTTTGTCATGCACCATTTTAAAATGGGTTATTTCTTCTTTCACCAACGCCACCATCTCCTGCACGAGGTCTGTGTATTCCGGGAAACTTACGATCAAAGAAATTGCCGTGGAAGCTGCCTTTTGTTCACAATAAGCGTGATCAGTAAGTATTTCTTCTATGTTCTTTTCAACTATGTTCACCCAACGCGGGTCCGTAGGAAGTTTTAAGCCAAGCATGAGGATTTACGATTTACGATTGTTGATTTTTGATTGTTGATTTTTAAATTGAATAATAAATTATTAAATCTATTTGGAATTTGACATTTGAAATTTGGAGTTTGCGAACGCTATATCTCCAAATCAAATTCTTTGCGAAGCTTTTCCATTAGCGGGTTTTTTTCCAACAGTTTTTCAAATTTTTCGCGGGGAGTGTAAGCATATCGTTTTTCGGCTTCTTCGTTCACGGAAATATTTAAATCAATTTCGTGGTTTTGAAGTTTTTCCCGTAAATAGGCCAACAATTCATGCTTCGCCCGTTCTACTTCCGTTTTGATGGTATGATTTGGGAATTCGAGAAAGATAACGGAACCTTTTACATGTGGCTTCCCCATTGAAAGATGGGAGTGAAGATTATGACCTCCATTTGCTTGAACCAAATTGGCATAGTCACTCCATGAGGCTTGAAAAGCTTCGTTGGTAAATTCTTCAGTTGGCAATTTCTCAACATTTCCTTGGCTTGCAACCAGCTCTCTTTTAAGTTCTTGTTTTTTCTGAATACTTTTTATTGAAAGTGCCGAAATCCTTTCGGCGTTTCTTTCGGCCAAGATTTGCGGGCGTTCGATTAATTTTTCGGGATACGGATTTTCAGGTGAAGTTGAAATTATTTCTTCAGTATCATTTTCTTCAGAAATCTTATTTTCTTTATCCGTTTTCGATACAATTGGTTTTTCAGCTTTTCCTTTTTCAGAAGAAAAATGGGAAGGGGGAATTACAAAACGTTCAGGCTTTTTTTTTTCGTCCCGTGCAGTAAGGGAAGCAAGTTGCAGTAAACAAAGTTCCACTAAAAGGCGTTGGTTTTGGCTGTTCTTGTATTTAAGGTCACAGCTATTCGCTAGTTCGATGGCGTCGATTAAAAATAAAGGTGAAGTTTTTTGCGATTGTTCAAAGTACATTGTTTTCACTTGTTCTCCCACTTCAAGCAATTTAAGGGTTTCGGTATTTATGCAAACTAATAGATCGCGAAAATGAGAAGCCAGCCCCATAATAAAATGATGTCCATCGAAACCTTTGGCCAAAATCTCATTAAAAGCAACCAAGGTTTGGGGAATATTGTTTACCAATAGTAGTTCGGTAATCTTAAAATAATAAGTATAATCTAGTACGTTGAGATTTTCCGCCACGGCTTCGCGGGTAAGGGTTTTCCCCGAAAAACTGACTACCCGGTCAAAAATGGAAAGGGCATCCCGCAGGGCACCGTCGGCTTTTTCAGCAATAATATGCAAAGCATCGTCTTCGGCCTCAATGCCCTCGGCTTTGGCAACGTTTGCAAGGTGAGTTTTTATGTCCCGGACCGTAATCCTCCGGAAGTCAAAAATTTGGCAACGCGATAGGATGGTGGGTATTATTTTATGTTTCTCGGTGGTGGCTAAAATGAAAATGGCGTGTTTTGGTGGTTCTTCCAGCGTTTTTAAAAAAGCATTAAATGCTGCTGAAGACAGCATGTGCACCTCATCGATTATATAGACTTTATAATTGCCAACTTGCGGCGGTATTCGGACTTGGTCAATTAAATTACGAATATCGTCCACGGAATTGTTGGAGGCGGCATCAAGTTCAAAAATATTGAAGGCAAAATCTTCATCCGTTTTTTCGTTGCCGTCTTGGTTTATTTTTTTAGCAAGGATACGTGCGCAGGTGGTCTTGCCAACGCCACGCGGCCCGGTGAACAAAAGAGCCTGTGCTAAATGATTGTTTTCTATGGCGTGCTGAAGGGTGTTGGTTATGGCTTGCTGGCCCACCACGTCTTCAAAAACGGCGGGGCGATACTTTCGGGCTGATACAATAAAGTGTTCCATAGCTATAAAACAAATATAAGCCGTCCCCTTGGGTTTTGAAAATCCCAATTTCTTATTTTCCGGTATTTATCAACATTTTAAGTACTTTTGCGCCGCAGGCCGCCTTATCGATCCGCAATGTAAATTGCGGGTAGGAAAGTCCGGACACCACAGGGAAGCATAGCGGCTAACGGCCGTCGGGATTTTCGCCTTCGCGAAGATTTTAGGACAAGTGCAACAGAAAGGATGTACAGGTAATGCTGTAGTGAAATCATGTAAACTCTATGCGGTGAAATGCCACGTAAACCTGTGCCCGAGGGTTCCCGCCCGAGCAGGAGGGTAGGCAGATAGAGCGGTTTGGCAACAAAGCGCCCAGATAAATGATAAGGACACGGTGTTAAAACCGCGGACAGAATCCGGCTTATAGGCCTGCTTTTTTATTCCCGCGAAAGCGGGAATCTTTTTTAAGGAAAACCGAACGTCAATCTGCAATAAAAAAACTAAAAACAGAGCCACCATATTTTCGAGCTTCCGAAAAATTTGGCAATACAGAAAGATCGTTGTGTTTGGAATGTTCGATTATGCACATTCCGTCTTCTTCCAAAAGTTTGTTTCCAAAAATCTTTTCAATAATCGTTTGAAGTTGGCCCACCGAAAAATCATAGGGTGGATCGGCAAAAATGAGGTCAAAAGAAGTTGTGGTTTGGGAAAGGAATTTATTGACATCCATTTTCATCGCCGCAATCGGAAAAGAAAGTTCCTCGCTTATTTTTTGAATGTATTTTATACAACCGAAATGTGCATCAACGGATGTAATATTTTTTGAGCCCCGCGAAGCGAATTCAAAACTGATATTTCCCGTACCCGAAAAAAGGTCCAATACCGTGATTTCCTCAAAATCAATTTGGTTTTGTAAAATATTGAAGAGGGCTTCCTTAGCAAAATCGGTGGTGGGGCGTACGGGCAGGTTTTTTGGGGCAACAAGCCTTTTGCCTTTATATTTCCCGGAAATTATCCGCATTATATAATATTATTTAAAAGGAAATTTTCGGGATACATATCCGGATCTTTTAAATCTTTATTTCCCGGTGGTTTCAGAAACGAAATATTACGGATATAGGTATAGGCAATATTGTAAATCTCGTCCCCCTTTTTCACTTCCCCGCAAAATACGGTTTCGATAGTGTCTGGGTTCAGTTTTAATTGTTCAAAACAAAAAAGAGTGTAATAAACAAAATCCTCGGGCGTCGTAAATGGGTAATTATTGCAAAGCAAAAGTTTGCCATTTTTTATAACAATGCAATCGAAATTTCCTTTTTGAACATGCAGATAAACTTTGGAATTGATAGATTTTTTTTCAGCATTTAAAAGGGTTTTGAGCAAAACCGTGGTGGAATGATAAAAATCGAAAGTCCCGTATTTTTCAAAGAAATAATTATTGATGTTCATAAAAGGGACATAAACCACTACGATTTCTTGGGTTTCTAAAACATCATGGGCGATATAATCGCCTGCTAATATTTTTGAATTGAACTTTAAATATTCACTTGCTTTAGCAGCTTCAAATAAAGACGCGGGAACTACCGAAAATAAAGGTGTAGAATAAATAATGGAAATTTCTTTGAAGCCATCTTGGAGAATTTCATTTTGAAAGATTGTTTTTTCTAATTCCAATAAAAGTTCTTCAGGCCCAGAAATGTTGCCCATTGGTTTTTCAATAGAAAAAAGCGTTTCTCCGCTACCTAAATCCTTTACCAAAAAAGAAAGCCCGATCAGGGAAACCTGAACGGACAGTCTATTATGGTTTGAATTATGTGAATTATTGTTCTTCAGCAGAATCGTATATTTTGGGCCAGTTGCCGCTTGTGTTTACTTCATCTAGAGAACCAACTTTAATGTATTCGCCGTTTACGGCATCAACGGATTGTACTTGTTTTTCCTGTAAAATGAGGTCTTTGTTTTCACCTTGCAAGATTACATCTTTAGCCACCCGCACCTCAAAAACTGAATACATTGCATTGTTCCTTTCAATGGAACCCGATTTCATTTCAAACTCGGCGTCAATATTTTCCACAGGTACTTTTTGCATTGTCTTATAACGATCCGTACCTGAGTAAATTGAGTCTTTCACAGGGATAAAACCAATGGTATCCAAAATGGTTTTTTCAAGGTAATATCCTTCATCAATCCCAAACGCCCTGTTCTTTTCAACATCGGCAAAGCTAGTATCGCGTCGAACCACGATGGCGAACTGTGCGGTGTCAAGAAAGCGCACCAAACTATCAAAACTACCGGTAAATTTCCCGGTAACTTCTTTATAAGCCAGTTGTCCAGCTTGTATATCTTTAAGATTATTAATTACCTTGGCATAACGGGCTTCTTTAACCTTATTAAACTCCATTGGGCCATTGATGGAACCATAAAGTTTCCAGCCCAAAAAGATGATCAAAACCCAAAGTACTATTTGAATTACTACTTTCATTTTATGAAAAATTAGATGTTTTTTTTACCAAAAATGGTCAATGGCAAAGCTACAATTTTTTTTTGTTCGTAAAAGTTTATTCCGAAAAAATACTGACTACCTTTAGACCCTCACCGATTATGCCAAAATGATTACTGCTGTTGAATTTTACGCCTTTTTAAAAAATGATTTCCCCTTTTCCGCCACACCAAAACAGGATATTGCACTTCAGTTATTGGCCGGATTTGTTTTAAGTAATTCCCAAAATGAAACCTTTTTGCTTAAAGGCTACGCCGGCACAGGTAAAACCACAATAGTTGGAGCTTTGGTGAAAAACCTCGGAAAGCTTAAAAAAACCTCGATATTGCTTGCGCCCACAGGAAGGGCCGCAAAGGTGATTAGCAATTATTCCGGGAAAAATGCCTTCACAATCCACAAAAAAATATATTTCCCGAAAATGGAAAAGGGCGGGGGAGTTTCCTTTTCGTTACAACCCAATAAGCACCGTGATACCATTTTCATTGTGGACGAAGCTTCGATGATTCCGGACATAAATACTGATTCAAAACTTTTTGAAAACGGTTCGTTGCTGGACGATTTGATGCAATATGTACACAGCGGACACGGTTGCAAGCTATTATTGATTGGGGACACTGCACAATTGCCCCCCGTCCATCTTTCGATAAGTCCAGCTCTTGATGGGGAATTGCTGGAAAAAAAATATAATCAAAAAGTACTTGCAATTGAATTGGATGAAGTGGTGCGGCAGCAAAAGGAAAGCGGGATTTTGGTGAACGCAACCAAAATCCGGGAAAAGCTGGAAGACGGGCTTTTTGAAACCTTCAAATTTTCAGGAATTGAATTTCCCGATGTGGTACGCCCTGTTGATGGGCAGGAAATTATGGATGCCATTAGCGATAGCTATTCAGAATTGGGAAATGAAGGCACAGTTATTATTGTTCGTTCCAATAAACGGGCGAACCTTTACAACCAATCCATCCGCGAACGCATTTTGTTTCAGGAACGGGAACTTTCAGCGGGCGATTATTTAATGGTGGTCAAGAACAATTATTTTTGGGTGGAAGCGGACTCAGAAGCAGGTTTTATTGCCAATGGAGATATTGTTGAAGTGTTGGAAATCTTCTATTTTAAAGATTTATATGGCTTCCGTTTTGCAGAAGTGAAAATGCGGATGGTAGATTATCCAAACATGAAACCTTTTGAAACCGTTCTGCTATTGGATACATTGGCCTCGGAAACACCATCTTTGAGTTATGATGAAGGCAATAAGCTTTATCTGGAAGTAATGAAGGATTATGCTTCCGAAAAATCCAAATACAAAAAATTTCTTGCGGTAAAGAACAATAAATATTTTAATGCACTTCAGGTAAAGTTCAGTTATGCCATTACCTGCCACAAATCTCAGGGAGGGCAATGGAACACAGTTTTCGTGGAACAGCCCTATCTCCCGAACGGAGTGGACAAAGAATATTTAAGGTGGCTTTATACTGCCGTTACCAGGGCACAAAAAAAACTGTACCTTATCGGTTTTAAAGCAGAGTTGTTTGAAGACACTCCATAAAGCAACCCCAAGCGGATTTATGTATCTTCAAAAAAATAGGTCTTACTTATAAAAAAAAACGCGTGATTCAGCTTCCTTTAAGTAGTTTAAATCTTCTTACTTTTGATCCACATTTAAAAAACCACACTGCATTTTGAAAATAATAGCAATAATCCCCGCGCGCTTTGCCGCTTCCCGTTTCCCGGGCAAACTGATGAAGGATTTGGGCGGAAAACCAGTAATAGTGCGTACCTACGATGCTGCAAAGGCCACCAATCTTTTTGACGAAGTTTATGTGGTTACGGATAGTAAAATCATTTTCAACGAAATTGAACAAAACGGCGGCAAAGCAATCATGAGCATCAAAGAACACGACTGCGGTAGCGATCGTATAGCAGAAGCCGTGGAAAATATGGATGTGGACATTGTGGTGAACGTGCAGGGCGACGAACCTTTCACCAGCCGGGAAGGATTGGAAAAAGTGTTGGCAGTTTTTAATGGCTCCGATGCCCAAAAAATTGATCTCGCTTCATTGATGACCGAAATCCACGATTGGAGCGAAATTAGCGATCCGAACACGGTGAAGGTAGTTGTGGACGAAAACGATTTCGCACTTTACTTTTCGAGATCCCCAATCCCGTACCCACGCGAAAAAAATGTTGGGGTTCAATATTTTAAACATAAAGGGATTTACGCATTCAGGAAACAAGCGATTTTGGATTTTTACCGTTTGCCAATGCGGGCTTTGGAAGCCACCGAAAAAATAGAGTGCATCCGCTATTTGGAATATGGCAAGAACATAAAAATGGCAATTTCAAATACTCCCGGCGTTGAAATAGACACCCCTGAAGATTTGGTTCGTGCCAATCAATTATTAAAAAATGAAGAAAAAATTTCCGTGAACAACAAATTCCGGAATTATCCCATGGTCCCAAAAGTAGTTTTTGGCGAAGGTTGTTTTAATCAATTGGGTTCAATTTTATCATTACAACGGGAAGAAAATGCACCATTTATTTTTATAGTGGACGATGTTTTTAAAGAGAATAAAGAATTCACTGATAAAATTCCGCTATGGGCTAACGACAAACTGTTTTTTATTTCTTCCGAAGAAGAACCCAAAACCGAGCAAGTGGATCATCTTGTAAGGGATATAAAAAATGAATTTATATTAAAGCCTTCCGGCATTATTGGTATTGGTGGCGGCTCTATTTTGGATTTGGCCAAGGCCGTTTCCATCATGTTAACCAATCCTGGGAATACCTCCGATTATCAAGGTTGGGATTTGGTTAGGCACAAAGCGGTTTACCATGTGGGTATTCCCACCCTTTCCGGCACGGGCGCTGAAGTTTCACGTACTGCGGTGCTTACCGGTCCGTTGCGTAAACTGGGTATAAATAGCGATTTCACTCCTTTTGATCAGGTTATTTTAGATCCGGATCTCACCCAAGGTGTGGAAAAAAATCAATGGTTTTATACGGGGATGGATTGTTTTATTCATTGTGTGGAATCTTTGAATGGCACATTTTTAAACGCTTTCAGTCAAAGTTATGGTGAAAAGGCCTATGACCTTTGCTTGGAAATTTTCTTGAACAATTCCCTTTCCGAGAAGGACTCCCGAGCAAAGCTGATGATGGCCTCATGGCATGGTGGCATGAGTATTGCTTATTCTCAAGTGGGAGTGGCGCATGCATTAAGTTATGGACTTTCATACGTTTTGGGCACAAAACACGGAGTAGGCAATTGTATCGTTTTTGGGCATTTGGAAGAATTTTATCCGAAAGATGTGGCCGTTTTTAAAAAAATGGTGGACAAGCAAAATATAGAAATCCCAAAAAATTTATGCAAAAACCTTTCTGATGAACAAATGGAGTCAATGATAAGCATTGCTTTATGCATGGTCCCGCTATGGGAAAATGCATTGGGAGATAATTGGGACCGAATCATTACACGTGAAAAATTAAAGAATTTATACCTTAAAATGTAGTTCGTAAATTTTCTTGAATGGGTTTTACAAAATTCTTTTTTTATAAAATTTTAGCTTGGAAAATTACAGGTTCTTTTCAGCCAGAGATAAAAAAAGCTGTAGTAATCGTTGCGCCGCACACCAACTGGCATGATTTTTATATTGGGGCTTTTGCTAGGAAAATTTTAGAAACACAAATAAACTATGTGGCCAAAAAAGAGTTGTTTCAACCCCCATTTGGTTGGTATTTTAAATGGATGGGCGGCTCGCCCTTGGACCGCGGTTCCCGTCAAAATACAGTAGATTCCATTGTGGAATTGTTTTCCAAAAAAGAAGAATTTAGGCTGGCATTGTCTCCGGAAGGCACGCGAAAAAAAGTGGAGCTATGGAAAACGGGGTTTTATTATATAGCCTTAAAAGGAAACGTGCCCATTATTTGTGTCTCATTCAATTATAAAACCAAAACTGTTACTATTGGAAAACCATATTTTTTAACGGGGGTTATCAGGGAAGATTTTGAAGTGTTTCATTCCTTTTTCAAAGATGTGGAAGGAAAAAACCGGGACAATTTTTCACATAATTTTATCTAAAGCACTGTTAAGTTCTTATAATTGGTTATATTCTAACGGCATGAAACCAATCATCTGTTGTTAATTTCCCGTTAATCATTTTCTTTACATTTCTCAATATGAAATCTTATTTTTAACTATGTATTAAATTAAAATTAAATAATTATGAAAAATATTAAATTTTTAAGCTTTGCCTTAGCGTCAACATTGTTATTTGCATCGTGCAATACGGAGGATGATAGCCCAACAGATGATGGCGATCCGCTTCCACCAAATGTTCTGGCCAGTTTGTACGCCACCAGTAATACAGGTGATAATCTTGCGGTGTTCGATTTTACCCCAACAATTATCTTAACTCGAATATTAAGCACCGGTTCCGAGGACTCGGAAGGGGTTTTTTATGATGAAGAAGCAAATGAAATTGTCGTCAACTCGCGATCACAATCAACGGTTAATGTTTATAGTAATATTTCAAATGTACCAGATGGTTCCAATTTGAGCCTTTTAGTATCAAGCACCCCCAGTTTGGAAAGCCCTCGAGATATTGCCGTTAATGGTGATGTTTACGTAATTTCGGATAATGCCGATGTGGATGGCAATCCCGATACGAATGATGGACGTTTTTTTATATTCGAACGTGATGAAAACGGCATAAATTTAAGGAATACCGTAACCGTGGATTTCGCGGTTTGGGGAATTGAATTTATTGGTAATACTCTTTTTGCGGTTGTTGATAAAACTGCGGATGTGGCTTCCTTCAACAATTTTGTGGCAGACAACACTATTGATGCCACGGTTGCTCCCTCAAAACGGATTACAATAGAAGGAATCGTCCGAACCCACGGGATTGCTGAAGATGATGGTTTTGTAATCCTAACGGATATCGGCGATGCTGAAAATGCTACTGATGGTGGCTTCCATTTTATAAGCGGATTTATTACAAAATTCAACATAACTGAAGATGGAGGCACACTGGCCGTGGCCGGGAATCAAGTAAGGGTTTCAGGAAATTTAACGGAATTGGGTAACCCTGTTTCAGTTGATTACGACAATGAAAGGCAAACCATATTTATTGCGGAACGAGCCAATGAAGGGGGAAAAATATTGTACTTCACAGAAACCGGGGCAGGTGGCAATTTAATCCCAACCTTTAGTGCCGGTTTTGAAGGTGCTTCTTCGGTATTTTTTAATGACAATTAATCTAGTACTGCTTTTAATATAAAAATCCCCCTACTTTCCAAACATTGGAATAGGGGGATTTTCTTTTTCCTAATAAATCAGTTCGTGCTTTCTTCCATAGTGTGGTACACGTTCTGAACATCATCATCCTCTTCAATTTTATCCAATAATTTTTCAACATCGGCAGCATCGGCCTCGGAAAGTTTTTTCGTGACTTGAGGGATTCTTTCAAAACCTGAGGAAAGGATTTCTATATTTTTTTCTTCCAAAAAGGATTGAATTGAACCGAAATTTTCAAAAGGCGCATAAATCAAAATGCCGTCTTCATCTTGGAAAATTTCATCCAAGCCGTGGTCTATCAGTTCCAGTTCCAGTTCTTCAATATCCATTCCTTGCGCACTGATGCGGAAATTGCAAGTGTGATCGAACATAAATGAAACCGAGCCGGAAGTGCCAAGGCTACCGTCGCATTTGTTAAAATAGGAACGTATATTGGCTACCGTGCGAGTGTTATTATCGGTGGCGGTTTCCACCAAAATGGCGATTCCGTGTGGGGCATAACCTTCAAAAAGAATTTCCTTAAAATCGCCCAAACTTTTGTCGCTCGCTTTTTTAATGGCGCGCTCCACGTTGTCCTTCGGCATGTTAACGGCCTTGGCATTTTGGATAACCGCCCTCAGCCTTGAGTTGGAATCAGGATCCGGCCCGCCTTCTTTTACAGCCATCACGATGTCTTTGCCGATACGTGTAAAGGCTTTTGACATGGCGGACCAACGTTTCATTTTCCTTGCTTTGCGGAATTCAAAGGCTCTTCCCATAGTTTGGTTGTTTTGACTGCAAATTTAAAAATTTGATTGGGTTGGCAAATTTTATTTTAGGGCGAAAATTTCCAATAAATTCATTCTAGCAAATCACTAAGGGTATTCGGCAAATATATCCCAATTTGGGAAGCCATAAAATAATTTCCATACATTTGCACCATGAGGATTATTGCCTTTAGGGCTATTAGGGAGTTTTTTGAAAGGCCAGAGAATACAGGCTCCGAAACTTCTTTGCGGGCTTGGTATCACGATGCTAGGGCAGCTGAATGGAAAAATACCCATGAGCTTAAACTCCAATACCCAAATGCTAGTATTTTAGGTGATGGAAAAGTGGTGTTTAACATTAAAGGCAATGATTACAGATTAGTAGTTGCGATAGATTATGAGTTTCAGGTAATCTTTATACGATTCATTGGAACACACAAGCTATATGACAAAATAGAAGCTAAAACAATTTGATTATGGATATTAAGCCAATTAAAACAGAACAAGATTATAATGATTCGGTCAAAAGAGTCGATGAATTATGGGGAACAAATAAAGACACAGCTAAAGGCGATGAATTGGATTTGCTGATAACACTGATTGAATCCTATGAAATGAAGCACTGGCCCATTGCCCCGCCAGATCCCATCGATGCCATCAAGTTTAGGATGGAGCAAATGGACATGACCAATGCAGATATGGTTAAATATCTTGGAAGCCAAAGTAGGGTAAGCGAGATCTTAAACAGAAAGAGAAGCCTAACGCTTAAAATGATAAGGTCACTTTACAAAGGTTTGAATATCCCTGCGGATATATTATTGGCCAATGGCTAAGCGCAACTTCACCCCACCAATCCATCAATAATCTTTGCCAATTTAAAATCCTTTTCGGTAACGCCACCGGCATCGTGGGTGGATAGCGAAATGTTTAAGGTATTGTAAACATTGGACCAATCTGGGTGGTGCTGCATGGTTTCGGCTTCAAAGGCAATACGCGTCATCACGGAAAACGCATCTTTAAAATCATCGAACTCAAAGGAAGTATGGATGGCGCCGTCTTCATAATCCCAGCCTTCCATTTCTTTTAATTTTTCATTTATCTCTTTTTCAGAATACTTTTTCATATCAATTTTTTTTAAGAGTTTCAAATTCTTCTTTTAATGTGCATTCCTCGATTACTTTGGCCACAGTGGTTTGATAGGGCAGGGGCAAGCGGTTTTTCTTGGGGAGGATAGCGAGGTAACTATCGTCATTGCTGCTATAAACGCTTTTAAAGATAGGGATTTTATTCCCGGTTTTTGAGGCTATTTCTCGAAAAAGTTCTTCGTGGTGCACCATATCATTACTGGCCAGATGAAAAATCCCAGTCAGTTTTTTGTTGATTATATAATGCAGTTGCTGGGAAATTTTGTTTACCGTGGTAACGGAAACAATCAGGTTTGGGAAAACCTCAAAAACTGCTTTGTGCCTTGTGGCTTGCCGCAATTGCTGCACCTTTGGCGAATTTATCCCCAAAACCAGTGGCAAGCGAAGAATGGCGATTTGTTTTGGTATTCTTTCCAACAATAATTTTTCCACTGCAATCTTGAATTTTCCGCAATCGCTTTCAGCTAAAGGCCTGTCGTTTTCGTATGCTGGAAATCGGTTGGCACCATCAAAAACCTCGGCTGCGGAAAAATAGAGTATCCTGCACTTACTGGTGTTTTCAGCATATTCACAAAGTTCGCGGTGCGCTTTTAACTGGTCTTTAAAATTTCCGATCAGCGCACTAATTATAATCCCAGGTTTTATTTTGTTGAGGAGCAAAGGAAGGTTGTCATCTTCTACGCAATATTGAGAAAAAACATGATTTTCTTGATAAACACGATTTTGATGGCAATATGTTCCAAACACCTCAAAATAGGGCAGAAGTTCCCTATAAACGTAATTCCCGATAAATCCGCTGGCCCCGAGAATTAGGATCCGGTTCCCCATTAAGCCTTATAAAATGGAAGTTTTACAACGGTTGCAGGTACAGCGTTTTTCCTTATTTGAATAAAAATTTCACTTCCCACTTTGCTGAATTCTGTGGGTACATATCCCAAACCAATCCCTTTGTTTAGTGAAGGTGCCATGGTGCCGCTGGTAACGATGCCAATAATGTTGCCTTGTTTATCCACAATTTCATAATCGTGGCGAGGGATGCCCCGCTCGTTCAGTTCAAAAGCGATGAGTTTGCGTTTTGGCCCGTTTTCTTTTTCCCTTTTCAGGTTTTCGGAATTGATGAAATCTTTAGTGAATTTGGTAATCCATCCCAAGCCTGCCTCTATAGGCGAAGTGGTATCGTTAATATCATTCCCGTAAAGACAGAAACCCATTTCCAAACGAAGGGTATCACGTGCAGCAAGACCAATGGGTTTTATATCGAAATTTTTCCCAGCCTCCATTACTTTGTTCCAAACTTGCTCGACTTCACTATTCTTGCAATAAATCTCAAATCCACCACTGCCGGTATATCCTGTGGCACTGATGATTACGTGTTCAATTCCGGCAAAATCGGCAACTTTAAAAGTGTAGAATTTTATTGCACTTAAATCAACTGAAGTCAGTGATTGCATCGCTTCAATTGCGTTTGGGCCTTGTATTGCCAAAAGCGAATAATCATCGGAAAGGTTGCGCATTTCTGCGTTTACTTCATTATGTTTCGTAATCCAATCCCAATCTTTATCAATGTTTGAAGCGTTCACAACCAACAGCCATTTTTCAGCATCAAAACGGTAAACGATTAAATCGTCAACAATACCACCGGTTTCATTGGGCAGGCAATTATACTGCGCCTGCCCATCAACCATTACGGAAATATCATTGCTGCACACTTTTTGAATTAGCGACAACGCCTTTGGGCCGGTTATTAAAAATTCGCCCATGTGGGATACATCAAAAACCCCCACAGCTTTTCGCACGGTTTCGTGTTCGGCATTTACGCCTTCGTAGGAAACAGGCATATTATAACCAGCAAAAGGAACAAGTTTTGCTCCTAATTGTTCGTGGATGTGTGTAAGTGCGGTATTTTTCATGTTGTGCCCGCGAAAGCGGGTATCTTTTGATTATTACTAACTATATTGATATTCGCAAATGTATTACAAACTATAAAAGCTAACGAGCTATACGTGTTATTATTTTTTAAACAAAACCTTCGTTAAAACACTCTTAATCGTAACTTACTGTTTCAATGATTTCAATACCTTTAAAATAAAACCAATGGCTAAAATAATTTCCAAAAATCCTTATAGTGGCGAAGAAATCGCAACTTTTAAAACACATACCAAAAAAGAGGTAGGCGAAATTTTGGAAAATGCTCAAAAACGCTTTAAACATTGGCGGGAAACTCCTTTTAGCGAACGAAAAAAACTTATGCTTGCCGCCGCTACCGAGCTTCGGAAAAGTGCAAATGAATATGCCCAAACCATCACTAAGGAAATGGGAAAGCCAATATCACAAGCTTTGGCAGAAGTTGAAAAATGTGCCTTGGGATGCGAGTATTATGCTGAAAATGCCGAAAAGCAATTAGAAAATGAAATCATAAAAACCGATGCTCATAAAAGCTATGTGAGTTTTGAACCGATGGGGGTAGTGCTGGCCATTATGCCTTGGAATTATCCATTTTGGCAAGTGTTTCGTTTTGCCGCACCGGCATTGATGGCTGGGAATATTGCAGTTTTAAAGCATGCTTCCAATGTTTTTGGAAGTGCTTTGAATATTGAAAAGGTTTTTAATAGAGCTGGCTTTCCGGAATTTTGTTTTTCGGCATTATTGGTAAATAGTGAAGCCATTGAAGCTATCATCGAAAACCCCATTATAAAAGCAGTAACATTAACAGGAAGCGGCACGGCGGGTTCGGCGGTAGCTTCAACAGCCGGAAAGAACATTAAAAAAACCGTATTGGAATTGGGCGGTAGTAATGCCTTGGTTGTTCTAAAAGATTGTGATATCGATAAAACCGTGGAAACTTGTATTCAAGCGCGATTCCAAAATACTGGTCAAAGTTGTATTGCTGGAAAACGTTTATTGGTTGATGAATCCATTTCCAAAGAATTTACAGAAAAATTGATAACAAAAACTCGAGAGCTAAAAAGCGGCGACCCTATGGATGAAGCTACCTATATTGGCACTTTGGCACGGGAAGACTTAGCGGTTTCTTTGGAAAAACAAGTGGAAAGTTCAATCAAATCGGGAGCAAGCCTTGCTTTGGGAGGGAAACGACAAGGCGCATATTTTGAGCCAACCATCCTTACGGATGTAAATGAAAGTATGGCCGTTTTCAGCGAAGAAACCTTTGGTCCCGTACTTTCCGTTACCACTTTTAAAACTGTTGAAGAAGCCATTCAACTTTCAAACAGCTCGCGGTTTGGACTTGGTGTGTCCATTTTTTCTAAAAATATTGAAGCTGCAGAGAAATTGGCCTATGAGTTTGATGAAGGGGCAGTGTTCATTAATGAATTAGTAAAAAGCGACCCTCGATTGCCTTTTGGCGGGATTAAAGAAAGCGGTTACGGCCGGGAACTCAGCATTCACGGAATCCGGGAATTCGTGAACCTGAAAACTGTTTTTATAAATAAATGAAATTATAAGCCACGAATGCACGAATAATTTTAATGAAAAATCTTAAAAAAAAATTTGTGTATTCGTGGCAACACATTTCCATTTCATCCGCCACGAATCCACGAATTGTTTATATAAAAAAAGAAAAAATATTTATGCATTCGTGGCAAAACAACATTTATCCTTTTTTTAAAAAATCCTCCCGACTTTGAATTTCCGGTTTGGGGATGTTGTTTTTCTCTAAAAATGAAATGAACTTTTTCCCTTCTTTCTCTATTATTTCTGCATATCGCTTTTTGGCAGCTTCAAAATCATCAGAAATCAATTCAAAATTTTGTTTGTGTGCCCCGGAAACCAGATCATAACTACTTGCGATATTACTGTACAGATCGGCCATTTTTTCGCGAAGCTCGGGTTCAGCGGAAGCCACATAATTATCTCCGGAAGTAATTACCAAATCTTGCCGCAATGCTTCAAGACTATTGTAAAGCTTTTCGGCATCTTTCTTCCCTTTTGGATGCTCATTTATTACTTCCTGCGTTTTTTCCTGCATTGTCGTAATATCATAAACCATAAAGGCCAAGTCTTCCACCATATTGAACATTGTTTGGGTTAAAGCTTCTTGTTCCTTTCTTTCAGCAATTGTAGCTAAAGAATTGGCGTCGTATTTAGTATTTATAACTTTTTCAAAGGTTTCATCACCTTTGGTTAACACCACTTTATATTTTCCTTCAGGTACACGGGGGGATGTAAACCCTCCATAAGAAAGGGTTTTACCTTCCGCCATTTTTGGAGTAGTGGTGTTGAAATTCCAATAAACAACGTTCAGTCCTTTTGATTTCCCAGGGTTTAGAGTAGTGATTTTATTCCCTTCCATATCCTGGATTTCCATGCTCATTTTCCCAAAAGTGTGGCGTTTTTTCAAATAGTAAACCATGCGGGCGGCGGTGTTTTTGTTCTCCCCAACAAACTGGGTTTCGGTACCAAAATTCCCACTGAACCCACTCTCTTCGGACATTGTAAAAGGTTGGGATTCAAAAAAATGAACTTCTTTACCAAGTATATTTTCATTCAATTCCCGCAATGGGCTTATGTCATCTATTATGATCACCCCCCGGCCGTGTGTGCCCATAACCAAATCGTTGGTTTTCTTATGAAGTTCAATATAATGTACTGCCACAGGGGGCATATTATTGGTGAATTGCGACCAGTTTTTCCCGCCATCGATGGTTACGTACAACCCAAGTTCGGTGCCCAAAAATAAAAGGTTTTCGTTTTCATAATCTTCTTGGATATTCCTTACAAACGCATTTTTCGGAATATCTTCTGAAATAATGGAAGTCCAAGTTTTACCGAAATCGTTTGTTTTTAGAGCATAAGGATTCATATTGCCCGAAGCGTGCCCTTCAAAAACCGCATAGGCTGTTCCAAGATTGTGAACGCTGGCCTCAATATGGTAAACCCAGGTATTTTTAGGAATCCCAACCAAGTTTGCGGTCAGGTTTTCCCAATTCTTCCCACCGTCTTTTGTTAACTGAACATTACCATCATCCGTTCCCACCCAAATAATGTTTTGGTCCATAGAAGATTCGGCAATTGTGAAAATGGTGGTATGCATTTCTGCCCCGCTGTTATCCACGGAAAGCCCGCCGGATTTGGACTGATCTTGTTTGGTAACGTCGTTCGTGCTAAGATCCGGGGAAATAATTTCCCAACTATCACCCATATTTTCAGACTTGTGTAAAAATTGGCTTCCTATATAAATACGGTCGGGGGCATGATGGCTTGTTGCTATGGGGGGGTTCCAGTTAAATCGAAGTTTGGAATCCCCCTTTTTTGGAAGGGGCTGAATGGTTTTTGTCCTCTTTTTCTCCACATCATAACGCCAAACATTGGCTGCTCCCTGCATTTCGGAATAAATAATATTTTTTGTGGGATGCTTCAAAACCCTGAAACCATCGCCGTAACCTACGCTATTCCAGTCGCGGGCTTTCACGCCCCCAGGGGCGGAAGAAGGGCCGTACCAAGAACCGTTATCCTGCAAACCACCATAAACATTGTAGGGTTCGGCATCATCAACGCTAATTTGATAAAATTGGGAAAGCGGTAGGTTTTCAACAATTTCAAGGGTGGAGCCACCATTCCACGAACGATAAACCCCGCCGTCGGTTCCCACATAAATCATATCGCTGTTGTTTATATCAAAGGTAACGTCATGAATATCGGAATGCAGGGCGCCCATGTTTTTAAAGGTTTTTCCACCATCCCGACTGACGGAACCGAACAAACCACCTTTAATAACCACATCTGGATTTTTTGGGTCTATGGTAATCCGTGAAAAATAAAAGGGCCGTACGGTAAGGCCGAAGTCATTGTTTAAATGTTCCCAAGATTGCCCGGCATTGGTGGACTTCCACAGGCCATTCTTGGCTTTATCTTCCGTCTCCAAAACGGAATATAAAATGGAAGAATCACTTGGGGCAACTTCCACGGCTATCCTGCCCAATTTTCCGGCGGGAAAGCCCGTGTGTATTTTGTTCCAGGTTTTTCCGGCATCCACGGTTTTGTACAATGCACTGTTTTCCCCTCCAGACTCAAAACCCCAAGCGCTCCGGCGGTGTTGCCAGAAGGAGGCATAAAGAATATTTGGGTTCTTTGGGTCCATAATAACTTCCGTTGCGCCCGTGGATGGGCCCACATACAGGATTTTGTTCCAAGATTTTCCACCATCTAAAGATTTATAAATCCCACGGTCTTCACTGTCGCTCCACAAAGCCCCCAAAACGCCAACATACATTTCATTGGTATTGGTGGGATTGATGGCAATGGAGGCAATGCGCTCCGAATTCTCAAAACCCGGGATTTGGGTCCAGTTGTTGCCTCCATCCGTAGATTTATATAGTCCGTCGCCAATGGAGACGGAGTTACGTGTCCAAGTTTCTCCGGTGCCGACCCAAATTACATCGTCGGGATTTTTTGGATCCAATTTCACTACCCCGATGGACTGTGCATGTTTGTCGAAAATTGGAACGAATGAAACTCCTCCGTCACTCGACTTCCAAACGCCGCCCCCGGCAGCACCCAAATAGATAATACGAGAATTGGTGGGATGGTTTTCAATATCATTTATTCGGCCGCTCATGATGGCCGGGCCAATATGTCGGGCTTTCATATCGCCAAATAGTTCTTTGCCTTTTAATGCTGTTTCCTGTGCATTTCCTGAAAAGAAAAGCAAAAACATAGGTAAGAAAAGGTGGGTAAGGTTTTTCATTTTTTTGGTTTTTGGTTAAAAAAAATCCCCGAATTAACAGGGATTTTTAATTGTTGACTTTATTGTTTATTCCGGAAAAGCGAAACTAGCGGCGTCCACTTCTGGGTTCAGGATGATTTCCTGAACAGTAACTGCCTGTCCTGCCATGCTCATGGCGAATGGAAAGTATAATCCATTAACTTCTTGATAATCGCTCATAGTTGAAATGCTCATTTGGCCTTTCATTGGGCCTTGTTTTATTTCGCTTTCTGTAACTATCGGCACATAATTTTCGGTGTCAAAATAGTAGTAGGAAACATTGGCTTCTTCAACGCCGTCAACCATAATAGGGGTTTGGGTTAATTTAAGTTTAAAAGTTTCGGCGCCTTCCTTGGTTTCTTTCCCCATGTATTCCACAGTAAAGCCTTTTTCTTTATAATCAATGAAAGGGGAAGGAAAGTCTTTTACCTGCTTTTTAGCATTCTCTGTAGTTTCAGCATCGCTTTTTTCTGGCTGCATGGTCATGAAATTGGTGGTCCACATTGTTTCACCATCAAAGGCAAGCTGGGTTATTTCCTGGCCCTGAAAGTTTATTTTAACCAATTGTTTGCCGTCTTTCATTTGATATATTTCCACTGGTATTACCATGCCCTGGGCATTTGCCGTGGCTAATATTTTCACCCCATTCAGGTTTTTCCAAACGGCCATCCCACCGGTGTTTTCAAAATAATTTTTGAGGATTTCATCGGCCGTTTGAGCGGAAACCGGACTTAACATTAAACAAAGAAGGGCAACGGAAAGTAATTTGATTATTCTCATGATGGTTTTTTTAGATTTTAATAAAGATATGACTATTGCACAAACGATGTGTTACAGGAAAATGATTTTTTTTTACTTTTTTATAAGCAATATATTTACACGAAAGATTTTTAGTATGAAATTCGGAAAAGTTGACGATCCAGAAAATATAGATTTTACAATTCCACCAGACCATCCGGGAAATAAAAAAGCACTTTCAAACTTTGAGAAGCCGAAAGTTCCCAATCTTTACGTTTTCTGTGCCAAATGGAACTAAGCCGATTTAAAAGGTTTTTATTCGAAAGGCACAAAAGATGAATTGGAATATAACGCCACCCAATTCAACAGTATAGAATTGAACGCCAATTTTTACCGAATTTTTCCGGCAAATTTTTTTGCGGGTTCGTATGAAAAGACGCCAGATAATTTTCAGGTTTTTCCCAAAGTTTTTTCAGGGAATCACCCATTGGAAAAAACTTTCTTTGTTCAATTGCCTGACAATTTTGGGAAAAAAATTTACATATTCCCGAAATGGATGACCCAATTACTTTATTTTAAAAGGTAGGCACTACAAACTATTGCAAGGATACCCTTTCGGCTTGTTCGCGAGCGCGTTTTAATTGGTTTTCATTGGGTTTTTCGGGTTCCTGTTCCGCTGCCTTTTCTGGTTCAAAACTTAACTTTGCAAAAGTTGGAAAATGGTCTGAGTTAATATCTTCACCCAATTTAAGGGTGATAATCCGAAACTCTGCTGAGACAAAAATATGATCCAATGGCCACCGCATCAAAAAGCTTTTGGCATTATAGGTGTTATAAAAACCTCTTCCTTTTCGCATATCCAATAATTCCCCCACATTTTGAAAAAGAGAAGTTGTATTTGACCAAGCAACATCGTTAAAGTCGCCCAAAACTATTACGGGATATTGTGATTTTCGGCTAAGGGTGGCAATTTTCATCATTTCAGAATCCCGATCCGTCGATAGTGGGTTATGTTGCGGCATTGGAGGCGTGGGGTGGATGGTGTACAATTGAATTGTATCTCCCGAAGGAAGCAATAATTTGGAATGGATTGAGGGAATTTCTTTATCAACTAAAAATTTTATTTCGGGATTCAACAGTTTAAACTTTGAATAGAGAAGCATTCCATAAGTGTTACTTAGTGGAATTTCAGCTTTATAAGCGTATTCAGGAGGCAAATGTGCCGTAATAAAATCCATCCAGTCTTTATCTGTTTCCAGCAACAGTAGCACGTCAGGGTTTTTATCGGTAAAATCCTTTAAAAATTTTTGCGGTTCCCTGTTTGTCTGTAGTACGTTAGCGGCATATAGGGAGATTGTTCTGTTGTTGACTACCTCTTGGCTGTTGGCAATTTCAACTGCAGCCAGCCCAGTGTAGGGATATATTTTTGCTAATTGAACTACGAAACAAACCCCCACTATTCCAACAAAAAGATAATCGTTCAGCCTGTTTATATCAAACCGAATAAAAAAGGTAAGAAGAGCCACAAAAGTCAATATAGTGAGCTGAACGTGGGGAAAATCAAAAATACGTATCCACCAGTAATCTACTGCTATAAAGGGGAAAATGGTAAGTATTACAGCGAATGTTGCAAGTATATAGAGGAAGGTTTTTAATTTCATAAGTATTTCAGAGAAGTTTGGCTCACGAAAGATACTTCATTTATTTAACCCATTCTACTGTATTTTAAGTTGTACAATATCTTTACCGGTGGGAAGCTCAAATATTTCAAGCCCGAAATAAGGGACTGCAGCTAAAAGATGGTCAAATATATCGGCTTGGATGTGCTCGTAGTTTTCCCATTTCTTATCGTAGCTGAAACAGAAAATTTCAATAGGGATGCCTTTGTCTGTAGGAGCCAAGTGGCGCACCATTAAAAAAAGGTCTTTGTTGATCGCCGGATTTTCATAAAGAAAAGCATCTGCATATTTCCTGAAAACCCCCAAATTTGTTTGGTTCCTGCCGTTCAATAAAAGAGATTTGTCCGCTTCGTTTAAGGTGTTATATTTTTTAACCTCCTTTTCCCGGTGTTCTATATAAGGTTTAATAAGCTGTATTTTTTTTAAATCCTCCAACTCTTCGGGCGAAAGGAATTTAATGGAAGATTGTTTTATAAAGATCGATCTTTTAATCCTACGGCCTTTCGACTCCTGCATTCCGCGCCAGTTCTGAAATGAATCGGCAATCAGGCTATAGGTGGGAATAGTAGTAAAGGTATTATCAAAATTCTGAACGCGAACAGTGGCCAAGTTTATTTCCGTGACATAACCATCCGCCCCGTAACGGCTAAAGGTTATCCAATCCCCGATTCGAACAATATCATTAACCGAAACTTGGATGCTTGCCACAAAGCCCAAAATGGTGTCCTTGAAAATAAGCAATAATACAGCAGAAGCGGCTCCTAATGTAGCAAAGCTAACAACGGAATAGCCTGTTAGTTGCTGAATGATGATAAATATACCGATGCCCCAAAGAAAGATCATCATTACTTGGACATAACTTTCTAGGGGTTTGTCTCGGTAATTTTCTTTTTCAGCAAGAAAGCGTTTGGAAGTTCTTAAAATACTCCTTAAAATATAAATGCAGAGAATGACCAAGAATATATTCGCCCCAATCAAAAGGAGATTCGTAAAAAATGGGGTTTCAATAAAAATTATAGGAATAAGGTTCCAAATTACGATTAACGGTATAAATCGGGCCACATATCTCGGAAAGTTGCTTTGCACCAAATAGTCGTCAAAAGTAGTTTTGGACTTGCTGCTAAAAGTTTTAAAAGTTTCAATGATAAATCTTCGAAAAAAGATATCCATGAAAAAAACCACCATCATCAACACAAAACAATTGATGAAGATATTAAGGAATATCGCCAAGTCTGGGATCATTCCCTGATTGATGAAGTATTCCTGCGGAATACAGCTGTAATATTGAAGGGCTTCGCGGTTCATTTCAAATATCGTTTTTCAACATAGAACGGTCCAAAAGGCAACATGGAACAAACGATGACAATGGCCAAGGTTTTAAACGACCAATTCAAAATTTTGTACATATATAACGCGCCAGCGACATAAAGGACAAAAAGAACTCCATGGGCCATGCCCACTATTCTAACCATTTCGGGTTTATCCCAAATATATTTTAAGGGCATGGCAATGCACAATAAAACCAAATATGAAATGGCCTCCAAAGTGCTGACGACCCGAAAAACTTTAACAGAAGTGTCCAAACGTTTTTTTTGCCAAAGATAGGTTTTCAAATATGAATTCAGAATTCAAATACTGAATTATTGCCCGAAGGGAAGGGTATGAAAATGCTTTCAACATACTTATTAATCTGAATGATTTTAACGATTTTACTAAAGTGATATAAATTTTAGTAATGATAAGTCAAGGAGTTGGGAAGCCTAATCTTTAGGATTAATTTATGGGAAGAAATATTTTGGGAAAATCATTATTCTTACCTTTAAGAAAAATACTGTTTATGATGTTATTTGTACAATCTCCTACAGACACGATTACCAATTCGCTAAAGAATTATTATGAAGAATTTCTAGTGGTGCTACCTCGTATTGCTTTGGGAATTTTGGTTGTTATTGCCGGAATTTTGTTGGCCCAATTAGTCACGGGTTTTTATAAAAGGCGGTTCCAGCAAAAATCTGAAGACCCTTTGATGTCAAGATTTTTAGCGCAGGCGCTAAAAATAGTTCTAATAATTATAGCAATAATGCTGGCCTTGCAAGTTGCTGGGCTCAACGGTATCGCCACGGGACTCTTGACCGCCGTTGGTGGCGGTGCCATTATTCTGGGTTTCGCATTTCAGGATATTGGCAAGAATTTTTTGGCAGGAATTATATTGGCCTTCAACAGGCCTTTTAATATTAACGATACTATAAAAATCGATGACATTTTCGGAAAGGTAAAAGAATTAAGTTTTCGATATTCACACATAAAAACCTTTGACGGACGCGATATTTATATTCCCAACAGTGATGTACTTACAAAACCTGTTGAAAACTACACTGCAGATGGTTTTTACAGAGTAGATTTTACAGTTGGAATTGGTTACGAAGATGATATTGGAGCTGCCAAAAAAGTGATCCAAGATATTTTGGATATTAATAAAGAAATTATACGGGACGAATTGCACGAAAATTTTGTTATCGAAGATGAACTTGCCGCCAGTACCGTAAACCTAAAAGTGTTTTTTTGGGTAGATACTTTTGATTATAGAAGATCTTCTCGAGTGTTAAGGGGGTTGATAATAAAAGAGGTAAAAGAAGCATTGGCAGCCAAAGATTTCAATCTGCCATCAGATGTTGTGGAACTTAAACTTTATAAAAATACCCCGGAAATTCCATTTAAGATCATTAAAGAAGCAATGGATGAACTTCCACCAAACTCAAACTAATTGCAGGGCAGGGGAGTATTCAATGTTTCAAAACGGCTGTAATTATTGAAGCTGAAATGCCACCATTCCGTCCGGATGGTGGAAAAGCCAAATTTCCTCATGCCTTCAAATAGCAATTTCCTGTTTGTCAAAATTTCTTCGTTGAAATTAAAATTATCGATATGTGCCTCCCTACCGAAATAGTCATAATCCGTGCCCATTTCAACATAACACCCGTCCAGCGTTTCCAAGGTAACATCCACTGCTGCGCCTTTGTTGTGGACGGACCCTGTGCCGTACGGATTTGCAACATACGTTGGTCTTGGATACTTTTCCCACATCTGTTTTTGCACATCCAATGGACGATAGCAATCGAAGAATTTGATGCGAAAGCCTTTTTCGCAAAAATAATGATTGGCTTTTAGCAATGCTTCAGCAACTTCTGGCCGCAATACGCATTTGGGGCAATCATAAAGAGTTTCATTCATAAAATTATGGGGGGTAGCATAACGGATTTGATATGAAAATTCAGTGGAAAGTGTTGTAATATCAACAAGTTCGGTTTGTTCTTTTTCCGAAGAAAATGCCAGCGACAAAAGGGAAATTAATATTAATGTTTTTGTTCTCATCGCTTAAATTTAAGTGGAAATTTATAGATATGGCATTTCTGCTTTGTAACTTTACTTTTAAAAATAGGAAAAATGGAAGAACTTAGAACTAAAGTTGCATTAATCACAGGTGGTACAAAAGGAATTGGATACGGTATTGCTGAATGTTTATTGGAAGAAGGGGTAAACGTGGCCATTACGGGAAGAACCGAAGCTACTGCTAAAGAAGCCGCAAATAGATTGAATGAAACTATAAAAAACGACGCAAAGGCTATAGGAATAGAAGCCGATGTGCGGGAGTTTGAAAGCCAGGAAAGGGCGGTGAATACCATTCTCAATGAATTTGGAAGGCTGGACATTGTTATTGCAAATGCTGGGCTTGGGCATTTTGGCTCGGTGGATAAATTGAGCCTTCAGCAATGGAAAGAAACCATGGACACCAATCTAACAGGGCCTTTTTATACTTTAAAGGCCAGTGTGGAAGAACTTAAAAGGAACAAAGGTTCCTATATTACCATTTCCAGTTTGGCAGGGACCAACTTTTTTGAAGGAGGCTCTGCATACAATGCGAGTAAATTTGGCGTAACCGGTTTTACTCAAGCCGTAATGCTTGATTTAAGAAAATACGGGGTAAAAGTCACCACCATTATGCCAGGTTCGGTAGCAACAAACTTCAACGGAAATAAGCCCAATGAAAATGATGCATGGAAAATTCAAAAAGAAGATATTGGGATATTGGTTATCAATTTATTGAAAATGCCCGCTCGCGCCTTGCCAAGCAAAATTGAAATAAGGCCCTCAATGCCCCCAGGGAAGGAATAATTTACTTAAAAAAGGAATTGGACCAAGCTATTGCGTCTTCCAATTCCTCAAAAAAAGCAAAGCTTTGATCAAAATGTTGTTGCTCTTCTATGGCGCGTTCCCTTTCATTTTGATTTTTTGAAACAATGGCAATCCCAATCAGATTTTTCGGGAGGGTTTTTTTGTAGAATTCAAAATTCAATTCATAGTGAAACTTTCGGTCTTTTATTAAAATAAATTCCCTATTTCCAAAATGCTCTTTAAACTTATTTTGTAAAGCTTTGCCATTCTCGGCACTTAACTTTTGTTGTTCAAATATTCTTAAAATGGCATGGTTTTCAAACAATTCCAGATCGCAACACTCTCTAATATAATCGATAATCATGGCTTTTCTTTATCTCGTAAATATACAAAAATTAAGAATTGCTTAACGTTTAGAGAAAAATAAGATATATTGGTTTCGTTTAAAAAATAAGCGGCATTGAACATCAAGGCCGCTTATTAAATTTAGTTGTTTACCTTCTATTTAATTGGCTGAAAGCAAAGCTAGAAACTTGTCAAGGTTGGGAAGAATAACGATCCGGGTCCTTCGGTTTGAGGCTCGACCTTCCTTGGTTTCATTTTCAGTTAAAGGGTGAAAACTGCTCCTTCCGGCCGCAATCAATTTTTCAGGGGCAACATTAAAATCATCTTGTAATTTGCGGATAACGGCTGTAGCTCGTTCCACGCTCAGTTCCCAATTATCTTTGATGTATGCGCCGTCTTTTACGGTTTGTGCATCCGTGTGACCTTCAACCATTACTTCAAGTGCCGGTTCGCTGTTTATAACGTTGGCAAGCCTTTCCAGTAAATTATCTGCTTTTGGATTTACACGGAAACTCCCGGAACTGAACAATAATTTATCGGAAATGGTGATCATGACTACTGTTTCATCAATATCGATTTTAATATCATCCTCTTCACCCTCGGCAATAAGGTTGGTGTCCAGGTTTTTCTTCAAATTATAAGAGATAATAAGGTTCATTGAATCCTGAAGTGTTTTCGCTTGAGCCAATTCCTGTTGGTTAACATTGGCCAAGGCTTTCTTCATCTTCTCTTTGTCATTTTGGGAAATAACAACATTTTCAATCTGCTCCAAGCGGCTATTGTTTGTGTCCGTCAACGATTGGATCTTATTATTGTAGGTGGCTACGCGCTCTTCGATCTTCGCATATTTAGCTTCAATTTCTTCTTTTTCCAGTTGTGTTTTGGAAAGTGTGGAACGGGTATCATTGTACTGGTTTTCAAGTGCAACATACTTTTTTTTGGAAACACAGGAAACGGTTAAAAACGTTCCTGCAAGTAGGGATAGTGCAATAACTTTTTTCATAATGTAAGTATTTAGGTTTATCCAACTGATAACCCTGTCCACTTCCAAAATATTAGTTAACGCTTGCTATTGTTTAGTTAAAAAAGGACATTACTTCCAAGCTCCAATATTGAAGATTCAAAACCATTCAAGTACGTAGCCCAAAACCACCCATAGAATTATGAAGACTATAATGGTGCCGATACAGCCACAGGAGCCGCCACCTATTTTTTTTGCCCCCCAGGCTGCAAGGAAGAATTGTAGTATCTTTTTCATAGCTATTTAGTTTAAATATTTTATTTCGTTTTATTGGCTACCGGAGTCTTTGTTTTTGAAATTTTATTTTTTGAATGTGTTTCCAAGGTATTCATCCCAAAATCCAAGGTTCGTATAGGGAAAGGGATATTTATTCCTTCCTCTTTAAAATGTTTTCTAATGAGTTTTATCGCTTTGTGTTCCCCCGCAAATTTTTGTTTTGACTTTACGCAATCTATCCAAAAACGAACCACGAAGTTGATGGAACTGTCACCAAATTCAGTATAGAAAAATTCAACTTCTTCACTTTGACTATGTGGGAAATTATCACCAATCAAGCGAACTACCAATTCTTCCACCATCTCCAAATCGGTATCATATGCCACCCCGCAGCTTACGTCAATTCGAGAACGCGCTGTCCACGAATAATTTGTGAATGGATTTATTATAAAGTGCGAATTCGGGATGATTACATAATCATTATCGGGTTGGCGAAGTACAATGTTCCTTAGTGTGATTTCAGCTACAAAACCTTCTATATCGCCTGTTTTTATAAAATCTCCAATCCGTATTTTTGGCAAAAACGAAAGCGCAAGTCCCGAAAAAGTATTGCTCAACGTACCCTGCAAAGCCAAACCAATTGCCAAACCAACAACCCCGGCACCCGCAAGTACGGAGGTGAGCAGTTTGTCTAGTTCCATGATTCCCAGTGCAATAAAAAAGCCGATGAGCAACATGGTGGCAAAAACAATCTTGCCAAGCATAATGCGAACGGATTCTTGCTTAATTTTTTGGAAAAGGACTTTTCGGGAGAAACGGCCGACCATCCTTCCTCCAAAATAGAAAAGGACCATGACGAGGATGGCAACCGCAAGATTGGGGAGTTTCAGGATAATGGCTTCTAACCAGCCATCCAGTTTATTCCAAACGTTTGCAACTGCATCATTTACTGAAAATTTTTCATCCATAAAATATCAATAATTATAGAAAGTATAAAGATACCCAAATACAATCCATAAACTATCAGCATGTTTTATTTTATGGCTTATTTAAAACTTTTAACAAACCATTTTGCTTATTTTTGAGAATTCTATAAAATATTTGGAAGAGGCTTATGAAAATGACAGCCAATTTTTAAAGAATTAAATTGATTCTAATTAGAAAAAATGAAACTTAAAACGACGATAATTATGCTGCTAATATGCTTTTATGCATTAGCACAAAGCCCACCCGAACTGCCCCACCCAAAAGATAACCACCCGATTGATCTAACAAACCCTGCAGATTTAATTCTTTACATTGTTCTGCCACTTGTGATTATTTTTCTTTTTTTCATTTGGCGAGCAAAGAAAAAAAATGACATTGACAACAATAAAAACCCTTAATGTTCCGGGAATTTGTGGTGTAATAATTGTTGGTGATTTATAAAAACAAATAATGTCTTCGAAAATCTGTAAAATTAGTGTTATCTTTTTTTTCTTGGCATTTCCCTTATACGCCCAATTGGACAGTCCCAGCGGTTCTGTCAGATTTGATAGCCCTGATAGCACTTTGGATACCCCAACGGGTTTTGAACTTCCTTCAATAAGAAAACCCGCCATAACAAATACCAATTCTTCATTACTTTCAAATCTTGATAGTTTGGGTGAAGAAGAAACCGAGAAAATCGATATGGAGAAGGGGGATGGATTGATGGAATATACTACCAACAAAACCCCGAAATATTTCACAAAAGATAAAGAGGAAAAAGCGGAATACGGCGAAGACCAGTATTTGGGGGATTTCAAAACCGGAGCCAAAATGGTAACCTTTATGTACCGTGACCACGAATATGTGGATGGAGACCGGATAAGTATTTTTGTAAATGGGGAGGTAGCCATATCAAACGTTGTACTCGGGGGCAGTTTCCGCGGGTTCGACCTGCCACTTCAAAGTGGTTTTAATAAAATTGATTTCCAAGCACTAAATCAAGGTACTTCCGGCCCCAACACTGCCCAGTTGCAGATTTTCGACGAAGTCGGGAACTTGCTGGCTTCCCATGAATGGAACTTGCTTACGGGACATAAGGCAACTGTTATTGTGGTAAAAGAATAGTTTTATTCCCTAATTTCATTTTTAAAGCAGCTTGATTTATATTTTAAAAAATATAGCCGTACTTTTAATTTGAAAATAAAGATTTAAAACATTTGCCATGAAAAGAATACTCATTGCCATAGATTATACGCCCACTTCAGGAAAAGTAACACAGAAAGGCCATGAACTTGCAAAACTAGCTGGGGCTGAAATTTGTTTGATTCACGTGATTTCCGATGTGCATTTTTATGGAATGGAATATTCCGGGTTTATGGGCTATGAGGGGTATGCCTTTCCGCAAGATTATAAATTACAGGACGAATCCATTAAAGTTGCCGAAAACTTCCTGAAAATTACAGCCGGGCATTTAACGGACGTCTCCGTTTCCACCCATCTTGCCGAAGGCGATACTGCCAATGCGGTTCTGGATTATGCCGACACTTGGGGAGCCACACTTATTGTTATGGGAACACACAGCCATAGCGTATTGGAAAAAATACTGATGGGCACGGTAGCATCATCGGTTCTTGAAAAAACGAAAATCCCCGTTTTGATGGTGCCCACTAAATAAATAGGGGAGCACTAAGCGGTAGGGGTGTTTTGCCAATTTAATAGACCATCATAGTACTCCCTGTTCTCTATCCTTCTATCACGTAATCTGCCTTGCAGCAACGCAATTTTTTTTAGCCTAAAATTTAATTGGTCTAAAACTCCCATGACTTATAAATTTAATAGGCTAATTTTTTGTACCGACGTTTTTCATTCCATAAAATGGATTTTGAACTAACTGTTTTAATGTTACGGGCATTGTTGATCATGGTTTTCATTTTTCTGTTGTTTTAATTGTTGTTAATTTCTGTAACGGCGTTTAGCATTCCATAATTCGCGCTTGGTTTCATGCCTTACCGTAATGGACATTCTGTTTAAAGTTCTCATAATATTGGTTTTAAATCTTGGTTATATAGAATAGACTACTGCTGGATATATTTGTTACAGTACTGTGTATTGCAAAGTACTATTTTAACAAACTATTAACGTTTTACTTAAAAGTAAGAGGAAACCGAATATCTTTACAGCAACAAAATTATAATATGGCACTAAGTAATAACGACATAATGAAAAAGCTCCGCGTTGCCCTTAAATTGAGGGATAACGATATAGTAGATATTTGCGCGCTTGTTGATTTTAAAGTCACCAAGAGCGAAATAGGGGCAATATACCGGGCAGAGGACCATCCTAATTATATGGAATGTGGCGATCAGTTCCTGCGCAATTTTTTAAATGGGTTAGTAATTCACCTTCGCGGGCCGATGCCCAAAAAGGAACCCAAAGTGTAAACTTCTTTTCCAAGATTGGGTTATATCAATCCTTCTTCGGGTTTAAACAAAAAACCTTTCTGAAAGGTTTGCCGTACCTTTGCCAAAAACCTTCTTACATGGATTCCTTTCAAGATTTTAATTTGTCAAAACAGTTGCAGTACGCCATTGACGATTTAAATTTCAAAACTCCAACACCTATTCAATCCCAGTCTTTTTCTGTAATCCTTTCAGGGAAGGATATGGTTGGCATAGCACAGACAGGTACGGGCAAAACGTTTGCATATATGCTGCCCCTGCTGCAAGAGTTTAAGTTTTCAAAAGAAATCCCTCCCCGCATCTTGATTTTAGTCCCCACCCGCGAACTGGTTTTGCAAGTGGTCTCTGAAATCGAGCGCTTCGGAAAATACAGTACTGTGCGCGTGACCGGGGTTTTCGGCGGGGTAAATATAAATACGCAAAAACAAGCTGTTTCCCAAGGAATGGACATTTTGGTAGCTACCCCCGGGCGGTTGTATGATCTGGCCGTTAGCAAGGCAGTATCCTTAAAGAACATAAAGAAACTAGTAATAGATGAAGTGGACGTGATGCTGGATCTTGGTTTTCGCTTTCAGCTCATCAATATTTTTGAACTTTTGCCGGAACGGCGGCAGAACATTATGTTTTCGGCCACTATGACCGAAGATGTTGAAGCCTTGATCGAAGATTTTTTCATCAGCCCTACCAAAGTTTCGGTAGCCGTTAGCGGGACGCCTTTGGACAATATAGCACAAGTGGCTTGTGCGGTCCCTAATTTTTATACTAAAGTGAACCTGCTGTCTCATTTGTTGCTGGATAAAAAAGTTTATAATAAGGTTTTGGTTTTTGTTTCGAATAAAAAAAGAGCCGACTTGCTGTTTGAAGCCCTGGACGATTTTTACGGGTCGGAGGCGGCAATTATTCATTCCAACAAAACCCAGAATTACAGGATACGTTCTATACGGCAATTCAACGAAGGCACTAACCGTATTTTGGTTTCCACCGATGTGATGGCCCGGGGCTTGGACTTGGACACCATCTCGCATGTGGTGAATTTCGATACCCCGGCCTTCCCGGAAAATTACATGCACCGCATTGGCCGAACGGGCAGGGCAGGGCAGCAGGGGCATTCCATTTTGTTTTACACCCCGGAGGAAGAGTTCGCTAAGGAAGCTATAGAAGAATTGATGAATTATCAAATCCCTGTGCTGGAATTTCCCGCCGATGTAGAAATCTCAGAAAAGTTGACCTACGAAGAAATGCCCAAAATCCTGGAAGCCAATAATCCCAATGTACGCCAAGAGGATGCAGGATCGGGCTTTCACGAAAAGAAGGAAAAGAATATCAAGACAAACTTGGGGGGATCGTACAGGCGTGAAATCGCAAAGAAATACAAAAAACCCAAGACCCGCGGCGACAAGAATTACAACAAGCGCAATAAAAAGAAATAATAGCCTTTTCAGTTCCCTATGGAAATACAAACCAACAATCCGTTACATGGAATAAAACTCGAGGAAATCTTGATTAATTTGGTTGAAAAACTAGGATGGGAGGCTATGGGCGAAAAGATTAACATCCGTTGTTTCACTGCCGATCCTTCAATCAAATCCAGCCTTACCTTTCTTAGAAAAACGCCTTGGGCACGCGAAAAATTAGAGCGGTTGTATTTAAAAACCAAAGGTTCCGGTAAATAAATGCTTTCTTAAATAACTATTCCTTTTCCTTATATTTTTTTAAAACATCCAGCAGTTGCGCATAATTTTCAATATCGTCGTGCAATACGCCTCCCATATTGATAAGAGGATTGGTGACCAAAAATTGTGATAATTGCTCCCTTATTTCAGGCTTTTCATCAAGGTTTTGATGCTTGAACTGGTAAGGGCTTTGCTCAAGTGAGGCAACCAAACCTTTACAATTGGTACAGTTCTCCATGGTATAAACAATAATGGGCCTTGCTGGTGGGATTTTTATAAGTTCAAATTCTTTTTGCAAGGAACGTTTGGATAAGCTGTCGTTCACCATGAGTTCATAGGTTTAGACGGGTTTTTTCCCCCGAAGCAATATAAGGGTGTGCAACAATACTTTTGAAGTTGCCGGAATGCGTGCATACCTTGGTTTTGCCGCACTTTTCTGCTTGAAGTTGGTGCCGGTAACGGTAATGGCTACATCATAATCCATTTCACTTTCGTTGTAGGCTTAGAGGTTTAGGCGGTTGGGGGCGGGTTCTTCCACAATTCTAACTCCATGTTCCTGTGCGAAGGATGCAGTATAAACAAAAATAAACCCAATCAATAAATGTAATTTTCCGAACATGTATTATTTTTTTTTAAGGGAAGCGCAATATATAAAAATTTCCCAATTCTTAAATCCATATTTCTTAATCCTTACAATTCTTACAACGGATAAAAATACGGGATTAAAAAGGTGGCCAGTATCCAAAACAAAATGTGCAATGGTGTGCCTATCCTTAGGAAATCCTTAAAGGCATAATTGCCCGCGCTGTAAACCATCGTATTGGTTTGATAGCCAATGGGCGTCATAAAATCCGCACTGGCGGCAAAAGCGATGGCCATTAAAAAGGGGATGGGGCTTACATCAAAGGAAACGGCGAGCGAAATCGCAATGGGGGCTAAGAGCGCAGCTGTGGCATTGTTAGACATCACGCCGGTTAAAACAGTGGTGATGAGGTACAACAGCGAAACCAATAGGGTAGCGCCCAAAAACGCTCCTGCACTATCCGCCAACCAATTTGCAAGAATGGTGGACAACCCGCTTTGTTGCATAGCCTCGCCAATACTCAATGCCCCCGCCAACAAGATTATTACTTTCCAGTCTATGGCTCTATAAGCATCTTCCGTAGAGGTGATATTCGAAAAAATGAGCACTGCTATCCCGGCCAAGGAAGCGGTCATGATATCTAAAATTTCAAAAGAAGCCAACAGCACTACAGTAGCAATGGTTAATACCGCAATGGACAACTTCTTTTTGTTGATCTTTTTGATCCCCGATTGGCTCAAGGATATAAACGGGGCCCGGCGTTTTCGTTCGCTAGCCTGAAGCAATTTAGCCCCGTCGTCATCGGTTTGCAACAAAATAATATCGCCCACCCTTAAGCGAACTAGCGTTACATCGTCCACGGTCTGCTTTCCGCGCTGGCGGATGGCCAATACTTTTGAACGGTATTTCTGAAAGAAATCGGTATCGTCTAGTTGCTTGTTTATCAATTCCGAATTGGGCAAGAGGATTATTTCAATCAATTTAGTTTCCTGAGATTGGAAGATGCGCGTCCCCAATTTGCTGGAGATGTTCAAGGCTTCATTTTTCAATAAATTTTTAATTTTCTCTTTTTCGCCGCGCACCAGTAAATGGTCGCCTTCCTGCAACATAAAATCCACCGGGGGATTCTTGATGATCTCATCGCCCCGTTGCAGCTGGTTTACATAAACTTTCATCCCGTCTTTTTTAAAGAGGTTCCCGAGAGTTATCGGAGTTTTATCGTCATGAAAGCTTTTAATCACCTTTATCTCGGTAAGGTAGTTTTTAAGGTTGACTGCTTCGCTAAGGTCGGAGCTTACCGTTTGATCCGGTAGCAGTTTATTTGAAAAAATGGCTAAATATATCACCCCTCCTAAAAAGAAGATAAGCCCCATGGGCGCCATCAAAAACATCCCGAAAGGTTCCAACCCAAAACTAACGGCTATCCCGCTTATCAAAAGATTGGTGGAAGTCCCAATCAGCGTACAGGTACCGCCAAAAATAGCCCCATAGGAAAGCGGGATCAATAGTTTTGATGCAGGGGTATTCGTTTTTTTGGCCGCACTAGTCACTATAGGAATGAATGTTGCGACCACAGGCGTATTGTTGACGAAAGCACTGATGGAACCCGTAATGGTAGTAATCCCGATAATGGATAAATAATAGCTTTTCTGAATCATCCTTATAAAAAGAGGCGTGATGCTGTCCACGATTCCCGTCCGCAGCAGGGCATCACTAAGAACGAACATAGCCGCAACCGTAATGGTGGCCGGATTGGCAAAACCCTTTACGCCATCTTCGGGACTAAGCACCCCTGTTATAACCAAAACCACTACCACGCAGATGGAAATATGATCTATGCTGAAATATTCAAGTGCAAAAAGTATAAAGGCAATAACAATTACCGCAAGGGTAACATAGGCTTCGTATCCCATTCTTCTTTTTTTGGTTGGGCAGATACTCATTAAATCCATTGTTGCGCACAAGGATTAATTAAGGACAAACTCCTGCTAAATATACAGATTTTGAGGTTTCATTTATATGGATGCCATTTTTTTCATTAAAATTATTAAGCCACTTATAACTCATTCATTAGCATTACCCTAATGGGTATTAATTCTTATTAAACATTTCGTAAATTCAATTTCATTCAAAGAAAATAGCGTAGTTTCGCGGCTGATTTAAAAAAAGCCGTTTATGAAGCGCATCAACGAATACAAAAAACTATTCTCTGTTGAAAAGGATATCGACCTGAAGCAACTTAAAACTACCTATCGCAACTTGGTGAAGGAATGGCACCCGGACAAATTTATGGCGGGCGATGCCATGGCCGAAGAAGCCGAAAGGAACAGCCGCAAAATAATTGACGCCTATCATTTCTTGGTCAGCATTGCGCCTGAAACCAAAGCATCCAACCTTGAAGCCTACAATATTACTACCTCTGAAACCGGCATTACCGATTTTCATCATAAAGGCTTGGTACTTGAAATTACCTTTTTGGACGGCACAACGTATGAATACTTTGGTGTGGACAAAAAGCTGTTCGTTAAGATGATCAATTCGGACAAGCAATACCGCTTTGCCAAAAGGAATATTTTCAATAATTACCTTTATAGGAAATCGAAGAAGGATCTGGAGATGGCTGTTTAATTAGGGTAGTAGTTAGAGGGCGTGAATTTGAATGTTATTGAATAAATTATAAAAACCCGAAAAGGCATTTCCTTTCCGGGTTTTCTTTTAAAAATTAAATGAGGATTACTACATTAATTCTGTACGGCTCCAAACTTTATGGCCTTCCATCAAGGCGATAAAGGAATTGACCATTTTATCAGCATCCTTTCCCTTGCTTAACAAGACCCCTGCCTTATCAGCTTTTTTGGAGCCTATGGTCCCTGCAAAACTTGCTCGGGCAAACAACTTCTCGGCGTCACCAGCGCCGGCTATGGGTTTTAAATGTTTATAGCCCTGGTCCAAAAATTCCAAAGCGGCTGCTTCCTTCAACAGGGCTTCAACGCTTTTGGCGCCGTCCGGGACGTAAAAGGCATCAAACACAAAGGGAGCCCCGGTCAGGAAGCTATCGTCCACTTTTAGGTTTTTGCCGGTCGCGGTGCTTATCTCCCCATGATGTGGGGCAACTATTTTTACATTGGCTCCGCCTTTTTCCAAAGCATTCTTCATTTTATCCACGGAAGGGCCATCCACCCCGTCCGCACATAAAAAAGCAACCTGCCTCGTCTTGATTGTTTTGGGGTTGTCATGAAACAAACTCAAGGCCTTGGAGGTTTTGGTTTTTGGGTTGGATTTGATGGGTTCATATTTGCTTTGGTCCGCATCTGCAGGAACGCCATGGTTAATGGGTCGTTGCGGTTTGGGGACGGTTTTAATTCCTAAGCCAGTGGCCACCTCTTTGGCTATCCGCATCTCAATCTGCGAAAGGATGCCCACCATTCGCTCGCGAATGGCAACGGTCTTTACCTTGCCCAATTCAAACGTCAGCGCATTTATGATGTGTTGCTTCTCTATTTCTGTTTGGCTGTTGAAGAACATGGTGGCTTGACTAAAGTGGTCCTTAAAGCTCTCACTTCGGTCGCGTACTTTGCGGCCATCCATCTTTTCGCCATAACTTGTAAATCCGCCTTCGCTCATCATTGCTTGGTATGGACAGCCCCCGCCCAAGGAATTGGGATGGTAGTGGGTCTGGCCCTTATTTATTTGTTGCCGCATATGGCCGTCGCGCTGGTTGTTATGAATTGGCGCCACGGAACGGTTAATGGGGATTTCATGGAAATTCGGACTGCCCAAGCGCGAAAGCTGCGTATCGGTATAGGAAAATAACCTGCCTTGCAAAAGTGGATCGTTGGTAAACTCAATACCCGGCACCAAATGGCCGGGGTGAAAGGCCACCTGTTCGGTTTCCGCAAAGAAGTTGTCCGGGTTACGATTTAAGGTCAATTTCCCTATGCGTTGTACTGGCACTTCTTCCTCCGGCACTAGCTTGGTGGCGTCCAAAAGGTCGAAGTCGAATTTATGTTCGTCCTCCTCAGGGATAATCTGTACCCCAAGTTCCCATTCGGGGAAATCGCCATTGTCTATTGCATCAAAAAGATCGCGTCTGTGGAAGTCGGAATCGGCTCCCGAAATCTTGACTGCTTCGTCCCAAAGTACGGAATGGGTTCCCAATAAAGGCTTCCAGTGAAACTTTACGAAGTGGGACTTACCTGCTTCATTTACAAGGCGAAAGGTGTGAACGCCAAAGCCTTCAATCATCCGTAAACTACGGGGGATTGCCCTATCGGACATCACCCACATGATCATGTGTGCGGACTCCGGCATGAGGGAAATAAAATCCCAAAAGGTGTCGTGGGCGGAAGCGGCTTGGGGAATGCCCTTGTTCGGTTCCGGCTTTACGGCGTGAACCAAATCTGGGAATTTCATGGCGTCCTGAATAAAGAATACGGGTACGTTGTTGCCCACAAGGTCATAAATGCCCTCATCGGTATAGAACTTGGTGGAAAAGCCTCTAACGTCCCGTGCTAAGTCGGTGGAACCAAGGGAGCCAGCCACCGTTGAAAACCTTACGAAGACGGGAGTCTTGCGTCCAGGGTCATTGAGGAAGCCCGCCTTGGTGTATTTCTTCATGGGTTTATAAACCTGAAAATATCCATGGGCTCCAGAGCCACGCGCGTGCACTATCCTTTCCGGAATACGCTCGTGGTCAAAATGGGTGATTTTCTCGCGCAGTATAAAGTCTTCAAGTAGGGAGGGACCGCGTTCCCCAGCCTTTAGCGAGTTCTGGTTGTCGTTGATTCGCAGGCCTTGGTTGGTAGTGATGAACTGGTCGGTGCCGTCTTCGGTGTTTCGGCTCAGGTCATCAATCTTTTTTGATTCGGTTTTCTTCTCTTTTTTCATAGCTTTTTTATAAAATTAAATCACTTGCCTTAAAGATACATATTTTAAAATAGTTGGGAAAGGGTAGTAAGGAGTGCGGTGCCTTGAGCAAAAAATAAAGCGAGAAAACAACCTTGGTAATGGTTGGTGGGTAGTGAGTAAAGGGCTGTGTCCACCAACCAACACTACCCACCATCAATAATCAACCAACAACTAATCAACCAATCAACTACCCCACCTTCGCCAATAGGCCTCGGTTCTTTTTATATTCTTCCCAGTTAAAAGTTTCCAAAAACTCAATGGCTTTAGCGGCACCCATTTCAAAAAGCTTTATTTGATCGGTCTTGCTCATGCCGAAGTCCAGCCAGTTGAACTTTAGGTCCGCATCAATCCGGCAGATAAGCTTGCTGTAATCCGGGTTTTTGATCAAGAAATCATAGTCATATATCTGCCGCATGGTGCTAATCATGGACCCGCTCATGGAAATTATAGTCTTGGTGTTGGAAAAGGTGCTGCGGTAGGCAATCAGCCTTGCCCCAAAAGTTGGCATCCGCGGAATGCCCCCGTCCGAACGGTGGAACACATTTATTGGAAAGTTGGAAAGCAATCCGCCATCCACAAATTTTACTGCAGGTGGTACCGGGCCTTGATAGCTGGCAAAGGCTTCCCAACTTGCCTCATTGGTGGCGCCAGCATGTGGCAGATTCTTTAACTCGTAGGGTTCAAAGAAAAAGGGAATGGACATGGAAGCCCGCACCAGCTCTGCAGGCGAAACGGAGTCGGGGTCCTTCCAGTACATTCCGGACATTTGGGGGAGCACTACTTTGGTGTGGGTGGTGATTTCGGAAGTGATGATAGCCAGTTTGGGGTCCAAACCATCCACCGTGCCGCCGCCCACGTTTTTTATACCCGCCGGCAATTGCCTGCGCAGGCAATGATATCGGCCATGGTGTTGATGCCGTTCTTATTCAGTTCGGTCTTTATCCAGTCCGCAAAATTGTTTGCGGGGTTTAGTCCCAGTTTATCTTTTAGAATTTTATAGATTTTAAGACCGTTCCAAATGAGCGCTACTTTAAATCCCGGTTCTTCGTTGATGAGTTTGGTGATCATTTTTTTGATCACCTTATCGCCATCCACCAAGTCGAAAAGGTCTTTTCGGTTTAGGATGTCCAATACTTTTTCTGACTTGGCGTCCTGTATCCTGCCCAAGGACGCCATCATCATGGTGTTGATGGCCCCGCAGATGTTCCCGCCAAGCTAAAAAAGCGGATACCGGCATTTTCCAGCACGTATGTATAGCCCACCAGCGCAATGCCTAGAACTCCACCGCCTTCCTGAACCAGGTCCACATACTGGTGGCCTCCGGCGTCTTCAATATCCGAGAAGCGGGCGTTGTTGTGTTTGAGTTGCTGGCAACGGGCAAGAATTTTCTGTATTTCAGGGGTTGTTGTAAAATCAATAACAGCCATTTTGGTAGTGGTTTGATGGTTAGCGGATTAAAGTTATTAAAAATGAGGAAGGCAGGAATACGTGTTTATAAAATTATTTGGGGGGGGGTAGTGAGTGAATAAGTGAATTAGCAGTAACTGTGCATGGAAGTGGCATCCAAAGAAAAACAAATATGTTTGTTTCGAGGTTTGGATGAATAGGGTTCTACCTTTTAAAAACATGTGTATATTTGAGTGTTAGTTGCAAGTAAACTGAGCCTTTCGCTGATAAATAAAATACATTGACTAATTTGATAATATTTATGGGACTAAATATTCTTTCAATGGTCTGGGGAGTTAAATACTTGAATATTACATTTTGGAGTAAGGCATTGAACTACGAACTAAAACGCATGCCAGACGAGGACTTTTATCCTTATACCCAAAACCGGAGGGGGGTACAATTATCACTAAAACTAACAACTTCCGAAAAACCTAAAAGACACCATATAGACTTAATAAATGAAAATCAAAAGGAGGAAGTAGATAGATTGATTAACTTAGGTGCAACAAGAATGAATGAATGGGACTTTGAGTTTTACTTGACCCAGATGGGAATTCATTTTGTGTAGTTCAAGTTGACACCCGAATTGAAGAACGTTTAACGACCGCCAATCTGCCACCTTTTCTTTCATTAATGCATAGAAACTAAAATAATATAAATCTTGAAAATAGACTTATCTTATTAGCATGAAAAAATTACAGTTCTTTTATAAAAAGTTATTCGCCACTTTTTGGTTTTTACCTATACTAATCATAGGGTTATCAATCATTTTATCCATAGGATTAGTAACCTTAGATAATTATTTAAATATTTCCATAGAAGGCTGGTTTCGTTTTTTCTTGGTTAATAGCTCTGATTCTGCACGAAGTATATTATCAACTATATCCGGTGCAATGATAGGTGTGGCAGGCACTGTCTTCTCAGTAACGCTTGTAGTCTTGACATTGGCTTCTTCGCAATTTGGGCCTCGACTTATTAAAAACTTCATGTATGTTCGTCTCAATCAAATAGTACTGGGCTCATACGTTGCCACTTACCTATATTGCCTACTCGTTTTAAATGCCATAAAACAAAGTAATGATTATGTCTTTATCCCTTCCATATCCATACTTGTGGCCATTTTAGCTACCATTGCCAACATTATACTGCTAATCATATTTATTCACCAAATTGCCACGAGTATTCAGGCTGACAAAGTTATAGCTGAAATTTCCGAGTTTATTTCCAAGCAGGTAAAAACACTGTTTCCCGAAGAAATAGGGGAGGAAAAAGAAGAAGATGAAATCGTTGACACCATTACGGCTATATCAGCTTACAATGAGAGCATATCGATATTATCGCCTAAAAGCGGTTATCTCCAGTATATTGATAGTGAAACTTTAATGGAAGTGGTCACAAAGAATAATGCTCTTTTTAAACTTTATTATAGGCCCGGCAGTTACCTTGTAAAAGATTTGGATATAGGAGTGTTATACTTAAACGCCAAATGGGAAAAAGATAAGTTGGAAACAATCCTTGACCAATTGGTGATCGGAAAAACCAAAACACCCCAACAAGATATAGAATACTCCATTCACCAAATAGTAGAAATGGCTGCACGTGCCCTTTCTCCCGGAGTAAATGATCCCTTTACTGCCATTACTTGTATTGATAACCTAACATCTAACATGTCTTACTTAGCTCAGGCAAAATTTCCATCAAAGTATCGGTTTGATGATGAAGGAAAGCTTAGAATTATTGCAGACACTTTTGACTTTGAGGGTGTATTGGATGCATCATTCAACCAAATAAGGCAATTTTCAGGAGGAAGCACTGCGGTCATAATTCGCTTGATGGAGGCTTTGATAACTATTCAAGGTTTCACTATAAAAGACAAACACAAAAAGGCTTTAAACAAACATGCCAAGATGGTTTTGAATATTGGGAAGCAGACCATAAACGAAGAAAACGACATGCAAGACCTCATTGAAAGGTATAATAAGATTTTAAAGCAATGATCAAGAACCTTAGCACAAAGAAATGAGGTAAAAAAACAACTCTTTTCTTCATTAATTTTTAACACTATTATTCTAGGCTTACGGATTTATAAAAACTAGACACAATCAAAATTATTTTATGACAACAGCCAATAAAAAGAAACTATTAACGTCACAAAGTGAAGAAATGCTTAGCACTTTAAAAAACCGTTTCGAAGAAAACATGGTCCGCCATAAAGACCTGGAATGGGCCAAAGTGCAGTCTAGGCTAGAAGCCAATCCAGAAAAACTGTGGTCGCTCAACGAAATGGAAACCACTGGGGGGGGGCCGGACGTGGTGGGCATTGACAAAAAAACTGGTGAATACTTTTTTTATGATTGTTCAGCGGAAAGCCCCAAAGGCCGCAGGAGTATTTGCTACGATCCGGATGCGCTAAGCTCCCGTAAGGAACATAAGCCCAAGCACAGCGCCTTGGGCATGGCCTCCGAGATGGGGATAGAGATGTTAACGGAGGAAGAATACCGCGAGCTTCAGCAACTCGGGAATTTCGATTTGAAAACATCGAATTGGGTAAAAACCCCTCCGGAAATTAGGAAACTGGGTGGTGCCCTCTTTTGTGATAACCGCTTTGGGAAGATTTTCGTCTATCACAACGGAGCAGAATCCTACTATGGCGCTCGTGGGTTCCGAGGCTCTCTCAAGGTCTGATTTGTTTACAATCAAGTAGTAAGAAGTAAGAAACGAGAAACAAAAACCACCACTACCAGTTGTTGCCATAATTTGGCTTTTATTTTTAACTTAGTCACAAACTAACCGATTAATTAAATTAAAATGGTAACTATTGAAAAAAAGGCAGACAACTTCGTGTTTGAAGTAAAAGGGCTGCACAAATTATGGGCACTTAAGAGCGAGATCAGCATTCCGAGCAATAATATTATAAGGGCTTACCCTAACACCGAAAATCTGAATTGGATAATGGGGTTACGGTTACCCGGCACTCACATTCCAGGCCTGATAACCGCGGGCACATATATCGTAAAGGACGGCACCATCTTCTGTGACGTTATGGACCATAAAAAAAGCATCGTTGTGGAACTTAGGGACGAGTCTTACAAAAGGCTGATCATAGAGGTGGACAATGTGGATGAGGCCATTCGGATCTTGGGACAGGGTTGAGGTAAAAACCTAAGAAA
>JBBQKI010000003.1:0-94726 GCA_038326725.1 Flavobacteriales bacterium | reverse complement strand
TTTTCTATCGGCACAAAATGTTTCTGTGGGGCAATTGCTTTCCCTGAGCGATAAAAGTTTGGGGGAAGTTGAGGAACAGTTAAGCGACTTGGCTTGGCACTTTTATCAGGCAACCAATGAAACTGAAAAAGTTTATGGTAGCGCAAAATTTGTATTTGCCATTCCTGATTTTAAACCCGGGGTATCAATTGGAAAATATTTTATTACATATTATTATTCCGAAATTCAGTCCGCAATGGCCTTGAGCATTATGTTACAGGACAAAGAACTTTATGATAACTATGTAGCACAGCTTGAAAATTTGAAGTTCAAACTTGAATCTTCAAAACCTGAAAATGGAAATATTGTAAAAGTTTATAAAAACAGGTCTTATTTTGTAAAGGTTACCATTCCCCCGAATTTAGAAGGGAACAACAGTTATAAATTTTTGTTCGCGGATAAATCTAATTTCAAAAAACTGCAGCTTTAGCGGTGATGATAGGGTTCATTTTTTAAAATAGTGAACGCCCGGTATAGTTGTTCAATAAAGAACACCCGCACCATTTGATGCGAAAACGTCATTGAGGAAAGCGAGATCTTTCCATCCGCACGCTTGTAGATTTCTTCGCTAAAACCATAAGGCCCACCAATTACGAAAATCAAATTTTTGAGGCCGCTGTTCATTTTCTTTTGAAGGAAATTCGCAAACCCTTCGGAAGTGTGAATTTTTCCGTTTTCATCCAATAATATTATAAAATCCGAACTGGAAATATGTTTCAATATTTCTTCGCCTTCCGCCTGTTTTTGTTGAACTTCCGAAAGGTTTTTGGAATTTTTTATATCCAAGATCACTTCAAAAGTAAAAGCTACATAATGGCCCAACCGTTTGTTAAACTCGTCAATTAATGATTGAAGTTCTTTATTATCGGTTTTGCCAATGGCAAAGAGGGTTATTTTCATTTTGCGAAATTCAAGCAACAAAAATACAAAGATAAATGGGGCGTCTAAGTCTTCGTTTTTCGGGCTTCAAACTATTTACGCTAATTTAGCTGAAAATTGCCTGCGCATGATTTCAAAAAAACAGTTCAATAAAGAAATTGACATCATCATTGCCAACGCCATACGCGAAGATGTTGGCGAGGGCGATCACAGTTCGCTAGCGTGCATAGGTGACGAGGCCACAGGAACGGCAAAGCTTTTGGTTAAAGATGTGGGCACTATAGCCGGAGTTGAGTTTGCCAGGCAGGTTTTTGAATTTGTTGACCCGGGACTTAATATGGATGTGAAAATAAAAGACGGCAATAAAGTAACACACGGCGACATTGTTTTTTTTGTTTCCGGGCATTCGCAATCCATTTTGAAAGCAGAGCGATTGGTGCTTAATTCCATGCAACGTATGAGCGCCATTGCTACAAAAACAAACCAATTTGTTAAAGTTTTGGAAGGTACCAATACCCAAATTCTGGATACCCGAAAAACCACACCCGGTATTCGGGCGCTGGAAAAATGGGCAGTAAAAATAGGGGGTGGGGAAAACCATCGTTTCGCGCTATACGACATGATAATGCTAAAGGATAACCACATTGATTTTTGCGGTGGAATAACCAAAGCGATTCAAAAAACCAAGGATTATTTAAAGCAAAATGCGCTTGATCTAAAAATAATCATCGAAGCCCGTTCCCTTCCCGAAATTGAAGAAATTTTAAATTCGGATGGAGTTTTTCGGATACTCATTGATAATTTCAATTTTGAGGATACCAAAAAAGCCGTAGAAATGATCAATGGAAAATGCCAAACCGAATCCAGCGGCGGCATTACATTGGAAACTGCGCGTATTTATGCAGAATGTGGAGTGGACTTTGTGTCCAGTGGCACCTTGACTCATTCAGTGCATAACTTGGATCTTAGCTTAAAAGCGGTTTAATGGGGGCCGTGGAAAAAAAAGAAACAAAAATCCCCGTGATCCGGAATTTGGTGCGTATAAGTAAGCGTATTAAACTTGCTGGTTTTAATGGGCTAACACTTTATAATTTATTTGAAATTTATGGTGCCGGCATAGTCAAGGGAACGTTTTCTTTTCGGGCGAGCTCGATAGCTTACGATTTTTTTTTGGCGCTATTTCCTTTTCTTTTGTCACTTTTAAATTTGATACCCTATATCCCCATAGAAGGATTTCAGACCCGATTTTTGATTTTTTTTGAGGATCTATTGCCCCCCCAAACAGCTGATTTCTTTTATCCCGTGATAGCGGATATTGCCGTAAACCCAAGAGCGGGATTGCTGTCTTTTGTTTTTTTCTTGTCCATTTTTCTTTCAGCAAATGGTGTGAACGCTATTTTTAGTGCTTTTGAATATTCTTTCCATGTAACTATAAACCGTTCTTTTGTGAGGCAATATGCTGTTGCCCTTGTTGTTTCTATTGGTCTGGCATTGTTGTTGCTCACTACGGTTGGCATCATATTGTATGGGGAATACTTGATACGCGACTTGATGGGAAAATCATATATAGTGAATGATGTTTTTTGGATATCCGTTCTTCAGGTTGTAACATTTATAGTCATGATTTACACCATTATAGCAACCTTATATTATTTTGGGACTAAAGAAGGAAAAATTTCTAAGTTTTTTTCCGTTGGAGCATTTATAACAACCTTACTATTTATTTTAACTACTTATTTATTTGGGATTTACATAAATAATTTTTCGACCTATAATGAGTTGTACGGTTCCATTGGTGCACTTTTGATATTGATGTTATATATTTGGATTAATTCTAACTTATTGTTGTTGGGGTTTGAATTAAACATTTCTTTACAGCGATTAAAGGACAAACGATAATTATTTAAAATTTTAAGCTATGAAAAAAATATTTTTGACACTCTCCGTACTATTCTTTTTTATTGGAAATGCCATGGCCCAAGATGTTGTGGGCAAATGGAAAACAATTGATGATGAAACAGGAAAAGCAAGATCCATTGTAGAAATCTATAAGGAGAACGGAAAAATTTACGGTAAGGTTATCGAAATTTTGGATCCAAAGAAAAAGGATGCCACCTGCACTGAGTGCAAAGGAAAGGATAAAGGAAAAAAAATTGAAGGTCTCGTGATCCTTAAAGGACTCGAAAAGGACGGAGATGAATATAATGACGGTACCATATTGGACCCGACTTCCGGTAAAGTTTATAAATCTTATATAGAACTCGTAGAAGATAATAAATTAAAAGTTCGCGGTTATATTGGTTTTGCCGCAATAGGAAGGACTCAATATTGGGTACGGGCCAAGTAATTCTTTTTCTTAAAATACTATCTTTAGGCTGCCAAATTTGGTGGCCTTTTTTTATTTTAATAACACAAAAATCGATAATTTATAATTATTAACCCTTAATTAAAAAAAGTGTATTTCATAGATGTTATTCTTCCCATTGCTTTAACTCAAACATTTACGTATAGCGTAAATAAAGATGAGGCGGGTTTTTTAAAACCTGGAATGCGCGTTGCAGTTCCTTTTGGCAAGTCAAAAATTTACACGGCCATTGTCTTTCGAGTGCATAACATAGCACCTCCTGCATACGAAACCAAATCAATTGATCAGATTTTGGATGAATCCCCTATTATCACGACTCTTCAATTGGAACATTGGCAATGGATTGCAAAATATTATATGTGTACTTTGGGAGAAATGGTTCGAGCGGCATTGCCCGGTGCCTTTTTGTTAGAAAGTGAAACAATTGTGCGCTTGTCTTCAAAAACTGCCGATGAAAACAATTTGACCGATGATGAATTTTTGGTGGTCGAAGCCTTGCAACAACAATCTTCACTTCACCTAAACGATGTCCGTTCTATTCTTGACAGAAAAAATGTGGTGTCCATTATTCAAAAATTGATTGAAAAAAAAGTAATCGAAGTTGAAGAAAACCTTTTTGAGCAATATGTGCCCAAACTGAAGCGCTATATAAAATTAACTTGCCATTACACTTCCGAAGAAAATTTACGCCCGCTGTTAGATTCTCTCACACGGGCCCCAAAGCAGCGGGAAGTTTTGATGCACCTTTTCATGCTCAATGCCACGAAGCAAAAACCCGTAGATTCCATTACGCTCCAAAATAAAAGTGGTGCCACTGCCGGAGTTTTAAAAACTTTGATAGACAAGGGGATTTTAGAAGAATATTTTATTCAAAAAGACAGAATCGAATTTTCGGGCGAAGCAAATTTTTTGATAAAAACCCTAAATGAAGCCCAGCATCAGGCTTTCCAAGAGATTAAAGCTTCTTTTGAGAAACATGATGTTACACTTTTGCACGGAGTAACTTCCAGTGGGAAGACCGAAATCTATGTGCGACTAATAGAGGAAATCCTAACAACCGGAAAACAAGTGTTGTACATGTTGCCAGAAATTGCTTTGACTACTCAACTTATTATGCGTTTGCAAAAATACTTTGGCGAAAAAATTTCAGTTTATCATTCCAAATTTTCAATGAGCGAGAGGGTAGAGGTATGGAAAAATGTTTTGGAAAACAAGCCGAAAGCGCAACTAATCATCGGGGCGCGATCCTCTTTGTTCCTGCCTTTTCAAGAATTAGCGTTGATTATTATAGATGAAGAACACGAACCTTCATTTAAGCAATATAATCCTTCACCGCGGTATCATGCGCGCGATGGCGGTATTGTTTTGGGGCAGCTCCACAAGGCAAAAATATTGATGGGTTCCGCAACACCATCTTTGGAAAGTTACCATAACGCCACTAACGATAAATTTGGTTTCGTAACATTAAAAAAACGATTTGGAGATGTACTTGTGCCGGATATTGAGTTGGTTGATATTAAAGAGAAACATTTCAAAAAAAAAATGACCGGTCACTTCAGCGACACTTTACTCGAAAAAATGCGGGAAGTTTTAATGGACAAAGAACAAATCATCCTCTTTCAAAACCGGCGGGGCTTTTCTCCCGTTGTTGAATGCACCACTTGCGGCGTTGCACCCCAATGCCCCAATTGCGATGTGAGTTTGACATATCATCAACAAAAAAATCAATTGCGCTGCCATTATTGCGGCTACCACATGGCCATGATGGAAAGGTGTATTGCCTGTGGCAGCGAAACACTCGATACAAAAGGTTTTGGCACTGAGCAAATTGAAACAGAATTGAAAACCCTTTTCCCGGAACAAAAAATAGCACGCATGGATCAGGACACCACACGTGGTAAACATGCTTATTCAAAAATTATTGAAGCTTTGGAAAATGAAGAAATTGATATTTTGGTAGGCACCCAAATGTTAGCTAAGGGATTGGATTTCAGGAATATAAGCCTTGTGGGAGTGATGAATGCCGACAATCTTTTTAATTTTCCCGATTTTCGAGCACACGAAAGGAGTTTTCAACTTTTACTTCAAGTTGCCGGCAGGGCGGGGAGAACAAAAAAGCAGGGAAAGGTGTTGATCCAGACCTATAATCCGTACCATCCCATTTTAAAACAAGTATGTGAAAATGATTTTGAGGGAATGTTTAAAAGTGAATTGGAAGAAAGGTATAAATTTAAATACCCGCCTTTTTTCCGTACAATAAAAATAACGTTTAAGGATAGTAATTTGGCCAAAATGCAACAAGCATCCACTTGGTTTGGGCAAGCGTTGGAGATGAAGCTTCACGAAAATGTACTTGGGCCGGAACCGCCGCCAGTTAGCAGGATACGAAATAAATTCCTGAGCAATATCTTGATCAAAATCCCCAAAAAACAATCCTTGGTTAAAACAAAAGAATATATACTTGAAATCCAGCGGAGCTTTAACTCCTTAAAAGAATTTTCAACAGTAAGGGTAACGGTTGATGTGGATAATTATTAAGTGCGATGGGTAGCGGCAAGCGCATCCATTAAATCTGTTTTCCGGTTACGGCTCAGTGGCAATTTCTCTTTTTCAAGCTCAATGGTTTTGCTGTTGTAGCGTTCCACTTTTTCAAGGTTCACGATAAATGATTTGTGGATGCGCAGAAATCGGTCATTTGGCAATAACGATTGAAAGGCCTTCATAGTGGAAAGGACTACGAGCGAATCATTATCGGTAACCAATTTCACATAATCACCCAAAGCTTCAACGTAGCGAAGTTCGTTAAGGAAAACCTTTCTTTTTTTGAGATTGCTTTTCACGAAAATAAAGTCTTCTTCAACAAAGCCTTCTTCGTTTTTCAATTTATGGTTAACAATGGCTTTATGGACAGCATTCAAAAAGCGATCTTTGGAAATTGGTTTTTGAAGGTAATCCACCGCATCATAATCAAATGCTTTAAAGGCGTATTTGGTTTTTCCGGTAACAAAAATAACTTGTGGTTTATGGGAAATATCGTCCAAAAGATCGAACCCAGAAAGGATTGGCATTTCAATATCCAAAAATATAAGGTCTATTTCCGTGGTCACCAGCCCCATTTTTGCTTCAATGGCATTTTTATATTCTCCAACAAGTTGTAGGGATTGATGATTTTCTACAAGTTTTACTATAGAAAGTCTTTGTAGCGTAGAATCGTCTACAATGGCGCATTTAAGGATGGTTTTCTCCACAACTAAAAATATTTGGTTACCACAAACATATCAAAATAATCGATGAAATGCAATTTTATTTTTCATTTAACGTAAAAATGTTGCATTTCGTCCTGAGTAAAAGTTAAACAACAAGTGAAATTTAGGTTTGCGGTTTCCAAATAAAGTAGTATTTTTGCACGCTCTTGGCGTAAGGCCATTTGTTTTAATTAATAATTTTAATAGATTTTTTATGAATCATTATGAAACTGTTTTCATCTTAAATCCCGTTTTATCTGAAGATCAGATAAAGGAAACAGTTAAGAAATACGAAGATCTTCTTGTTTCTAAAGGTGCTAAGATGATATCCCAAGAAAATTGGGGGCTGAAAAAACTGGCCTATCCCATTCAACACAAAAAAAGTGGTTTCTACCACTTGTTCGAATTCACCGCTGAAGGTGATGCCGTTAAAGATCTGGAAGTAGAGTTCCGACGAGATGAGCGTTTTATGCGCTACATAACCGTAAGCTTGGACAAACATGCCATTTTATGGGCAGAAAAAAGAAGAACCCGTAACAAAAAAACAGCATAAGCCATGTCAACAATTGAGCAACAAGCAAAAGGAAAAAAAGATGGGGAAATCAGGTACCTGACCCCGCTTAATATTGAAACCAATAAAACGAAGAAATACTGTCGTTTTAAAAGATCGGGCATTAAATATGTCGATTACAAGGATGCGGACTTTTTATTGAAGTTCGTGAACGAGCAAGGGAAAATCTTGCCACGAAGGCTAACTGGCACTTCTTTGAAATATCAAAGGAAAGTGGCCGTTGCCGTAAAAAGGGCACGCCATTTGGCCTTGATGCCTTATGTAGCCGATTTATTAAAATAAAAAGCAAAGCAATATGGAACTTATATTAAAAAAAGACGTAGAAAAATTAGGCTTTGCCGACGATCTTGTAAATGTTAAAAATGGCTACGGAAGAAACTTTTTGATACCCCAGGGTCAAGCTATTTTGGCCACGCCTTCGGCAAAAAAAGTTTTAGCAGAAACCATGAAGCAACGTGCATTTAAAGAGAAAAAAGCAATAGAAAGCGCTCAAAAAGAAGCTAATAAACTTAACGGTTTGGAAATTAAAATCGTGGCCAAAACCGGTGAAAAGGATAAACTTTTCGGTTCTGTCTCCAATGCCGACCTTGCAGAAGCACTTGAAAAACAAGATGTAATCATAGATAAAAAGTTTATTTCAATTCCTGGCGGAATCATAAAACGCACCGGGCAATATGAATCAACTATTCGTTTTCACCGCGACGTTGTTGCAGCTTTTAATTTTGAAGTAATTGCGGAAGCAAAATAATCTTTCAAATATTATATTTTAAAACCTTTCCCACATCAAACGGGAAAGGTTTTTACTTTTAATTAAAAATGAAATACGCCCGCCTTACTAAAGAACAGTTTGAAGAACTCTCCAAAGAATTCATAAACTTCTTAGCAACTCAAACCGTTACTGCCGAAGAATGGAAAAAAATCAAAAAGGAAACTCCCCATTTGGCGGAACAGGAACTGGACATCTTTAGCGATCTTATATGGGAAGGGGTTTTAAACAAAACCCAGTATTTGGAAAATAATAGTCCGCAGGAAATGTTTCTTTTTAAAATTGATGGAGAAATCATTGAATTTATTGGAGTCAAAACAAGTAATTCTTCCAATAATATACTTATAGACGAAGGGTTTAAATGGCTTCGAGAAAATCTAGCTTCCGATGAAGTATCAATTTATAAAGCTTCAAAACCCTTTTCAAAGGAAAGGAATGTTGAGGTTTTTTCATTAATCCAGCAAGGCGCAGTAATTACTAAAGGAAAGGTTTACGAAGCATTTAAGGAAATTCTTTCTTCCTAATTCTTTCTTCTTGCTTCTTAATTATTCATATCTCAAACTTTCAATCGGATCCAACTTCGCGGCTTTGGCAGCGGGATAGGAACCTGCAATTACCGCCACAATAAATGTTATGATAGTTCCCCAAATCATTGCTGCCCAAGGAAGCGAAAAATCAAATTCAAAAATTTTGGCAAAAGCAAACCCTGTTAGTATTCCCAACAGAATTCCTAAAATACTTCCAAACTGACCGATAATAATGGTTTCCATAAAAAACTGTGTGGAAATGGTGGAGCGTTTTGCGCCCAAAGCTTTTCGGATTCCAATTTCTTGAGTCCGTTCAGTTACCGAAACCAGCATAATATTCATGAGCGCAATCGAAGAACCTAATATTGTAATAATGCTGATAATCCACGCCGCCGCTTCCAAATAGCCGGTTATCATCCCAATTCGGTTAATAAGATCGTCACTGCGTTCGATGCCGAAATTATTTTCTTCAACCGGGTTTAACCCCCGGATGTTTCGGAAAGATACGATGGCCGCATCCTGAGCCCCCTGCATCATTTCCTTATCATCTACCATCACGCTAATGGTGTAATTGATGTTAGGTTGAGAAAACATACTGCGCGCCATTTGCACTGGAATCAGTACTTTTAAATCTTGATTGTTTCCAAACGTGGACCCTTTTGATTCCAAAACCCCAACAATCTTGAATTTTATACCGCGAATGCTTATGGTTTTGTTAATGGGGTCGTCATTTTCAAAAAGGTTTTTCAAAAAATCGGCACCGATAAGGCAAATTTTGTTATTGTTTTCAATATCAAAAATATTCAGGTTTCGGCCGCTTTCTAATTTGGTCCCCGTGTTTTCGAGATAATTTTCGTTCACCCCAAAAACCTGCACTTCCGGGTCGGTTTTTTCGCTTCCATATTTTACTTCGGCAGAGGTTGTGCCTTGGAAAGATACAGAAGTTTTGGTAAAAGGAAAAGAATAGGTGTCCACAAATTCACGAACATTGTTAAAACTGATTACCGGGTTTATTTTTTCCCTTTCCCCACCTTGAGATTGGACGGTAAATTCATATTGTTGAATATTGAAGGTATTCGCGCCCATCGAGGCAAAATCTTTAGAGATGGTCATTTCCAAAGCCTTTACGGCACTTAAAATTCCAACCAAGGCCCAAATCCCGATGCCAATAATAACGATGGTTAGAATAGTCCGAAGCAGTTGGCTTTTGATCGAATCGAGGGCGATACGGACATTTTCCCCTAGTAGTTTAAACATAGTTAAGGTTTCAGTTGTTTGACTTTACAAATATTTTTTTGTTACAGGTTATACTACAAAATTTCTTAAAGCCCAATTTGAGTTAAACAATATAGCTCTAAAAATTGAACAAGAATGTATAGCATACCACATTATTAGTAAGCAAAATTCTAATAAATAGTGTATTACGTCGAAAAAAAACAGCATTATAACGATTTATTTTTGTTTTATACTATATTTGAAGTGCCCAATTTTAAAATCTTAACCTATGAAAAAACAAATATTATTTTTGTTTTGTTGCTTTATTTTTGGGAATTCTTTTTCTCAAGATGGTTTCGTAGGCATCAATACTTCAGATCCTCAGCAAAAACTTCATATAGCAGGAAGTGATTCTTCTTTTAGAATTGAAATGGTTGACAGTATTAATAACCTGTCAAACCGAAACCTAATCAATGCTCCTCTTTATGTGAATTCAGAAGGCATTTTGACATTAGATTTTGATATACTTCACAATACGAATAATGGAGATGAGATTGATATTGAGTCAGAATCTTCATCCATTACACAGTTTGGGGTTGAAAGTATAGATCAGGAAATTTTTACTAAGACCGTTACTTTAGACAGACCTTCATATATGGAAATAAAGTTCAGTTTAAGTTTTGAAGTGTATTTAAACGTACAGCAAGACAAGATTACTGATCAAATAGCAAGAGTGATTAGAAATTATATTTTGTTAAATGGTAGTACAAACAGAAAATATGGTATGACGTCAAAATGTTATATCAATTCACATTCACAAGGTGTAAGCACAACATATTATAACAACGCTTCTACATATATATTCCTTCCGGCTGGGACACACATTATAAGTTTTCACGGAAGTGTTGGAAGTGGTTCATTAGTCAATGCTACTCATGTTCAGTTTGGAGTAGATCAAGACCAAATTTTAATGAGAATATATTAATTCATTAGCCTATGAAAAATTATTACTCAGCTTTTTTAGTATTTATTATCTCCACCACATTTTTTGGTCAGGTAGGTATAGGAACCATAAACCCGGATGCAACATTGCATATTGCAGGCAAAAAATCAACAGTTAGAATTGATGCTTTAAATGTAGACAACAATCCATTAAATGATGGGACAAAGTTAGCACCCACATATGTTGAAAAAAACGGTGAGATTACACTTATACCTTCTGGAAGTGGGATTAGTTCAATTCAAATTATAGATGCCTCTCCGGCATTTTCGGCAAAAGTAGTTGCTACAAACATCAATGCCCCAAAAACAATAACAAATATCTATAATTATGAAATTACACTGCTTGCTGAAGCTTTTATTGAAGTAAAGTACAGTTTGTCATACAACATATTTGAAACATATAATACTGTTAATCAAACCGGAGTAAGGATATTTGACGGACAGGCAAGACAAGTCAAAACATACTTTACAATTGATGAGGAGGTAAGCAAGTATGGCCAGATTAGTCAGAATTATTACAACATTTCAACAGGTGGTGGTCCGGGTACTTTTTACAACAATGGTTTTGCATACACTTCATTACCTCCCGGCACTTACACACTAAAATTTCATGTTGATATTGCAGGACATATTAACAATACAACTGCAGTTTTACTTGGTGGAAACGAATCATTATTAAGAATTAGATTTTATCAGTAAAAGAAAAGTGTCATGAAAATATTACTATTCTTATTATTTCCGGTATTCACATTTGGACAGGTGGGAATTCACACCTCAAATCCTCAATCCACATTACATGTTGCAGGAGGTAGTTCTAATGTAAAAATAGAGGGTCTGAATGCAGAAAATAATCCCAATAACTTGGGTGTTGAGTCAACAACCAGAGTTTATGTTGACAATTTTGGCGATTTGGTTTTAGGAGACAGAAACGATAACATCCGCTTTATAATGGACAGTGAAGATTATATCCCTAACAACAGAGAACAAAAAGTGGTGCAAACAGGTACAGGTGATAATTTTACCTATCTAGTGCCCAGTGATTATACGTTTCCGTCCTTCACGCTTACTGATGACGCAATCATTGAAATTAACTATTCACTAAGCTGGCGTATTGAAAGAAATAGTACTCAAAAAATAAGTGATAATGGCTCAAGGACTGTAAAAACCACAGTTTTTATTTACAATCATGCAACATCATCCTATTTACCCACTACATATGGTTTAACAGCTCAATTTTATTCAAATGGAAGTACAACCAAGGGAGCAGCCCGGTTTTTTTATAGCACGGGCTCAGATTATGTTTCTTTACCTGCCGGAACATATACCGTTCACTTTGCAGGATTGGTTGGTGCACAAGGGAATGACAACATATTTGCTTATTTTGGAGCAGACAAAGACCAGTTGCAAATATTGGCTTATTTCTAGCACTTTTAAATACTTCTTGATTTTTTCAATAGCTTTTGCCAAGAATTAAAGATATTTGTGGCACAAACAATAGCTATGTCAAAAAAACCTTCAGTACCCAAAGGGACAAGAGACTTTTCACCACAAGAAGTTGCAAAACGCAATTATATTACGGAAGCCATAAAAAGCTCATTTAAGCTCTATGGGTTTCAACCCATTGAAACACCTTCCTTTGAAAACTCAGAAACCCTGATGGGAAAATACGGCGAAGAAGGGGATAGGCTTATCTTTAAAATTTTGAACAGTGGAGATTATTTAAACAATATTGACGACACAGTTTTTTCTGAAAAGAACAGCAATAAACTTACTTCAAAAATTTCCGAAAAAGCCCTTCGTTACGACCTCACGGTACCCTTTGCACGCTATGTAGTGCAGCACCAAAACGAAATTACGTTTCCTTTTAAGCGTTATCAAATCCAACCCGTTTGGCGGGCCGACCGGCCGCAGAAAGGACGTTTCCGTGAATTTTATCAGTGCGATGCGGATGTAGTGGGTTCCGATTCCCTTTGGCAGGAAGTGGAATTGGTACAATTGTACGATACCGTTTTTACAAAACTGAAATTGGAAGGCACAACCATTAAAATAAACAACCGGAAAATCCTTTCGGGTATTGCTGAAGTTATTGGGGCCGAGGAAAAACTCATCGATTTTACCGTGGCTTTGGACAAATTGGATAAAATAGAAGAGGAGGGAGTAACGAAAGAAATGCTTGCCAAAGGAATTTCAGAAAAAGCAATCTCCGCCCTGAAACCGCTTTTTTCTTTAAAAGGAAATTCAAGCGAACAATTGAATGAATTAAAAATTTTATTGAACACCTCCCAAATAGGACTTAGGGGTGTCTCTGAGCTCAAATTTATTATCGAAACCATTTCTCAATTAGGCCTCCAATCTTCCGCTTTGGAAATAGATGTTACTCTCGCCCGTGGCCTCAACTATTATACCGGAGCAATTTTTGAAGTTGCCGCGCCCAAATCTGTGGCCATGGGCAGCATTGGTGGCGGGGGTCGTTACGACGATTTAACCGGAATATTTGGATTAAAAAATGTAAGCGGGGTGGGCATTTCCTTTGGACTGGATCGTATTTATTTGGTTTTGGAAGAACTGGATTTATTTCCAGAGACCGTTGCGGAAAACACCAAAGTGCTGTTTATTAATTTTGGCGAAATTGAAGCTTTTTATGCAATGAAAGCCATTTCAAAATTACGGCAGGAAGGCGTATCTGCAGAGCTTTACCCCGATGCCGCAAAAATGGCAAAGCAAATGGGCTATGCGGATAAACGGAAAATCCCATATGTGGTTTTGGCCGGGGAAAAGGAAATGGAAAAAGGGTTTTTTACGTTAAAAAATATGGAAAGCGGCGAACAGCAATTGCTTGATTTTGAAGGATTGAAAGAAATATTTTTCAAGACTTGAAAAAAAGAATCATTTTTATAAATGTATATAAAATTAAAACACTCAACATTTTCCTGAAGATAATTTAATGAACTCTTGCGCCTCGGCATTTTGTTTTTATCTTTGCAAACCTTAAATGGCGAGGTAGCTCAGCTGGTTAGAGCGTCGGATTCATAACCCGGAGGTCGGGGGATCGTGCCCCCCTCTCGCTACGAAAATCCCCTTTTTATTTTAAAGGGGATTTTCTTTTAGTAAATGAATACTTTTTACAAACCTCAAAATAATCCAAACTTTTCCCCCTCATTTTAAAATTAATCTATATATTGGGACAAACTAACCAACGCTATGGAAGATAAAATCAAATATGAAATGGAATTCCCCATTCAGGTATCCCCTTCATTATTGTATCAATATATTTCCACTCCTTCTGGAATGTCTGAATGGTATGCGGACAATGTAAACTCACGTGGCGAATTTTATACTTTCATTTGGTCCGGTAGCGAGGAAAAAGCAAAGCTTTTGGGCAAAAAAAGCCCGGAGCGCATCAAGTTTCAATGGGTGGATGATGAAGATACAGAGTTCTATTTTGAGCTGCGCATCCAAGTGGACGAAATCACCAAGGACGTATCCTTAATGGTTACCGATTTTGCCGAGGATGATGAAGTGGAAGAAGGCAAAATGCTTTGGGAAAACATGATCTCCAACCTTAAACAGATTTTGGGTTCGGTTTAAAATACTTCTATTAAACCTATATTTGCACCGCATTGTTTCAATGAAAATTTGAAACCAAAGCGGTTTTTTTATGGTGAATTATAACGGGAATTTGATGAAAAAACAGGAAGCATTATTGTCTTCCGATAATCGTGGCTTGAATTATGGCGATGCGGTTTTTGAGACGTTGCGGTTTTCAGCAGGGAAAATCAATTTCTGGGAAGACCATTATTTCCGCTTAATGGCTTCCATGCGGATACTACGAATGGAAATCCCGATGAATTTTACGATGGAATTTTTGGAAGAGGAAGTTCATAAAACCTTGAATTTCAATCAAGATTCCAATGACAGCTTTCGTGTAAAAATTTTGGTTTGGAGAAAAAGTGGAGGGAAATATTCCCCGGAAACTTCGGATATTGAATATTTAATTTCTTCGGAAATCTTAGAAAACCCGTTTTATATTTTCAATGAAAATCCTTACGAAGTAGAGCTTTTTAAGGATTATTTTATTTCCTCCGGATTACTTTCAACTTTAAAAACGAATAATAGGATCATCAATGTGTTGGGAAGCATTTTTGCCAAGGAAAACGATTATCAAAATTGTCTTTTGTTGAATGAACAAAAAAGCGTGGTTGAGGCACTTAATGGGAATATTTTTTTGGTGAACGGAAATGTCATTAAAACCCCCCCGTTATTGGACGGCTGCATTAATGGTATTCTTAGAAAGCAGATAATTTCGATTATAAACCAGCTTCCGGAATATCAAATTGAAGAGGTTTCCATTTCGCCCTTTGAGCTACAGAAAGCGGACGAGATTTTTATTACGAATGTAATTGTGGGTATTCAACCGGTTTTAAAATACAGAAAAAAAGAATTTGAGACCGCTATTTCAAAAGGATTGCTGGCAAAACTGAATGTTAAAACCCGTTTGGGCTAATTGAAGTTTGGGTTTTCGGGTGCGTTGGACCATAGAACATAATCACCACCAAATTCAATCATTTTTTCCTTCCAAAAATTGAAATTGGACTTCCCGATAATTTCGTGATTATAATTATTTGGGATTACTACCCAACTGTTTACTTCAAGTTCCTGCTCAAGCTGATCGGTGGCCCAGCCGGAATATCCGAGGAAAAAACGGATTTGATCCTCCCGTAGTTCATCATTTTTAAGCAAATCGAAAATAGCAGCAAAATCGCCGCCCCAATAAATTCCGCTCGAGATTTCAACACTATCGGGAATTATCTCGGGAATGGTATGTATGAAATAAAGGTTGTCCTGTTCCACTGGACCACCATTATAAACGTGAAGTGTTGAATTTACTTCCGGCACAAAATCTTTCAGTTTATGTTCCAAAGGCTTGTTCAAAATAAAACCTACGGACCCACTTTCGTTGCATTCCGCCAAAAGAACAACGGAGCGGTTGAAAGAAACATCGCCTATGATAGAGGGTTCGGCGACCAGTAAAAATCCTTTGGTTGGTTTTAGGGTGGTCATAAAATTAATTTGACTAAATAAATCTAAGTATTTTATTTAAAAAAAACAATTAATATTAAGGTATATGTTAAAAATGGAAAATAAAAAACCCTTCTTTTGAAATACATCAAATGAAGGGTGAATTTTATAAAAAAATTGTTTCTACAATTAGTTTACACTGCCTTGCAGTTCTGAACCGGCCTTGAATTTTACCACTTTTTTTGCGGCAATTTTAATGGTTTTACCTGTTTGAGGGTTTCTTCCTTCACGAGCAGCCCTTTTGGAAACTGACCATGAACCAAAACCTACTAGGGATACCCTGTTTCCTTTTTTAAGGGATTTTTGAACGTTACCTAAAAAAGACTCTAATGCTTTTTTTGCCATTGCTTTAGTTGCTCCGGAATCTGCAGCCATTGCATCGATTAAATCTGATTTGTTCATAATTGTTTAAAATTAAATGTTGGTTAAACTTCGATTAATTGCTTTACAAATTTAAAAGGAATATCGGTTCAGGCAAGTAACCACGCGCTAAATCGTGTTTTTTGTTGATAACTTTGGGAGTTTGTTAACAAACCACGCCCTTTTTTTTAATTTTAAACCAAATCAGTGCTGGTAAGGCTTCACGATAATTTGGAATTTTCAGGAAACACAAACCCATTTAAAAACGAAATTATGTCCATTTTCCGTTTTCCGGGAAATTGAAGTTCTTTAATAAAAACATAGCCATCCTTAACAGCGATTTTTAAAATGTGTTTATCAAAAAAAATCATTCCCGGCGAGTGATTATGGGTTTCCTCAAGAATTAAACAATTAAATATTTTTATTTTAATTTCTTCCCCTGAATTCTTCATAACTGTCCAAGCAGCGGGGTAGGGCGAAAGACCGCGGATAAATGCCCCTACTTTTTTAGCATTCTGGTTCCAGTCAATTTTCGTGTTTTCAGGTGTGAGTTTTGGCGCTTCCTTTAGATTTCCGCTTTGAACTTGAATTTGTGTAGTAACTTCGCCTTTCTCTATGAGTGCAACAGTTTCCAAAACAAGTTCTCCGCCCTCATGTAATAAGGTATCGTGAAGTCCACCAACTGTTTCGTTTTCCGAGATAGGAACTTCCCTTTTTAGGATGATGGCCCCAGTATCAATTTTATCGTCAATAAAAAAAGTTGTAACCCCCGTTAATTTTTCCCCATTTATAATTGCCCAATTTATTGGTGCTGCACCGCGGTATTGGGGCAATAAGGATGCATGGAGATTAAAAGTCCCGAACTCCGGCATTTTCCAAACAACTTTGGGAAGCATTCTAAAAGCTACCACAATTTGAAGGTTGGCTTGCAAAGATTTTAATTCATTTATAAATCCTTCATTTTTTAAATTTTCAGGCTGCAGCACATTAAGGTTTTGCGAAAGCGCAAAGGTTTTCACTGCGGGCGGCATTAGGTTTCTCCCACGGCCGGCAGGTTTATCCGGAGCGGTAACAATGCCAACAATGTTTTTTCCTTCATCGACCAATTTTTTTAAAATGCCAACAGCAAAATCTGGGGTGCCGAAGAATATAATTCGTAAATCTTTCATTATTGTAAAAAATATTGATTTTTAATATTGATTTTCAATTTGCCAGCATCCACCAAAAGCTGCAAAACCTTGACAACTTTCGTTTCGGTAAAAGTAAGTTTTTCCGAAATTTCGCGGGAGTTCATTTCTCTTTCATCCAGCAAGTCAATTATTTTTTCTGAAATTAAAATTGCTTCCTTTTTGGTCAAGGCGGTTTGTTGGGAGGCGCAAACCGAACAAATCCCGCATTTTACGGCATTGCTCTCATCAAAATATAGAACCAATTGCACACTCCTGCAAACTGTATTGTTTTCAATATAAGCAATAACGGTGCTCACTTGATTTTTTTTCTTTTTGTTCAGGACTTCCACTTCTTTAGAAACCAGGTTTATGGTTTTTTCATCCTCCCGCGGTACTAAAAAAGTGAGCGTAGCATCGGTCGTCCGCAAAGTCATTTCCACTACACCGTCTGCTTTCATTTGTTCCAAAACAGGAATAATCATCGAAACGGCTTGACCGGTTTTTGAGGAAATCAAATCGAGGTTCACTGAGGTTGGAACTTCAAAAATGCCACCGTAAATCCTCAAAATACTTTTTCCTATTACGGAAGCGGTCATGTCTTTTTCAAAATATTGCAACAAAGCATCGGACGATAAAATGAATTGTAAAATAGATTTCCGGCCAAATTCCTGTGAAAGTTGAACTATCCCGAGCCTGTCCAAAGTATTCAGCCCATTAAAAGTCAGCCCACTTTCAAGATTGTAGGTTTTGCAAAAATGGGTGAACGAAAAATTGTGCTGCGTAAACTCCCCTTCGCCGTAAGAAATTTGGAAATAATTGTGAAGCAATCTGGACAGTTTTATTAAATCTTTTGGGGTGGGAAGCGAATCAACAAATTGCTTTTTCACTTTTATTTTATCATTTTCATTGTAAAAAAGCACCGCCTCGGCATATTCGCCATCGCGCCCTGCACGGCCTGCCTCTTGAAAATAGCTTTCCAAACTTTCCGGTAATTCAATATGAATAACAAACCGTACATTTGGGTGGTCAATACCCATACCGAAAGCGCTTGTTGCAACTATGGTTGAAATTTGATTGTTGCGCCAAGCCTGCAAACGCTCTTTTTTTTCTTTAGCGGAAATCCCCCCGTGGTAAAAGGTTGAGGAAATTCCCAAATGGTTTAAATGTCCGCTGGTTTCCACGGCATGACTCCGGTTTCGTACATAAACAATGGCCGAGCCTGTATTGGTTTTCAGAAGTTTTTCAATATTATAAAGTTTATCATCCGCTTCATAAACTTTGTACGCCAAATTTTCCCGAATAAAAGAGTTCTTGAAAACAGCAGGATTTTCAAGCTTTAATTGAGAAATGGTATCGAGCAAAACCTCCGGCGTGGCCGTGGCCGTTAGGGCGATAAATGGTGCCAAAGGCTGGAGTTCCCGAATAAGGGTAATATTTTTATATGCCGGTCGAAAATCGTTTCCCCATTGCGAAATGCAGTGGGCTTCATCAACAGCAATACAGTTCACGTTCATTTCGCGAATGCGGTTTTGCACCATTTCCTGTTGCAACCGTTCCGGCGAGAGGTACAAAAATTTGTAATTGCCAAAAACAGCATTGTCCAAGGTATCGCTGAGTTCTTCGAAAGAAATTCCTCCCGTAATTTTCAACGCTTTTATCCCTTGTTTTTGAAGATTGTTTACTTGGTCGCCCATCAATGAAACCAAGGGAGAAACCACAATGCAGATACCTTCGGAAGCCATGGCGGGAACTTGAAAGCACAATGATTTTCCACCACCGGTGGGCAAAAGGGCCACGGTATCCCTTCCGTTCAAAACAGCGATCATTATTTCTTCCTGCATGGGTTTGAAGGAAGTGAACCCCCAATATTTTTCAACAATGTCTGAGAGGTTTTTCAAAATAAAAGACTTAGTTTATCAACAATTAAGTTTGTCCTTTCAGTAAGCGATCCCAAAGGAATTTCGTGAACGGTATAGCCCTGACTTTCATAACTAGAAAGTAAAAAACCGTGAATAACATTGGCTTGTTCAAAAGTTTCATAACGCTCATTATCACTTATATAAATCTCTTCCCAGGGAGGTAACAGGAAAACGGCATCATATTTTTTTTCGGAACAAATTTCAGTAAAATTTATGGGGAAATGAATATTCAAATAATTCAAATAGGCAATAACATCGGGCATGCCGCGGTCATAGAAAAGATAGGGCGTGTCGTGTTTTTCTGCATCTTTAAACTGTTTCAGCCTACCTTCCAATAATTTTTGGCTGAAAAGCAAAGGGTTTTCCAAAAATAGTTGTTCGATGCCCTGTTGCTGCGCTTCCTTAATTACTTCCCTGGAAATTTCGTGCATCACCGCAAATCCTTCTTTTTCAAGATGCGAAATCAATGTGGTTTTCCCGGAGCACGGCCCGCCGATTATTACAATTCTTTTTGGGTTCAAACGTTAGCATTTTACACAAATTACGGGAAATAAAATTGATGTCGAAAATGTATCTTTGCGGCATCCAAATAACTGAAAATGGAACAGGAAAATAACACTGCCGAATTTTACGACAGATTGAAGAATCAATTGCAAAGCGACTCCGAATGGCCCGCGGAATATTTATATAAATTCATCGTACCTTCCTCCCTTGAAAAGATAGCAGAAATCTCGGCCATTTTTGACGGAACCGCGGCTTTGATAAAAACACGTGATTCCTCAAAAGGGAATTATACAAGCATTTCAATTAAAGTAATGATGCCCACGCCCGATGCGGTGGTGGAAAAATATCTTGAAGTTTCCAAGATTGAAGGGGTTATTTCTTTATAAAATCACTATTTTGCAGACAGATTGCTTCAGCATACAAACCCTCCTAAAAAACAACTTATTTTGATAGATTTAATTGAATACAATACCGAACGCCCAAAACTGATTATCCCGGAATACGGCCGCCACATTCAAAAAATGGTGGATCACGCCGTGTCACTTGAAGACAAGGAAGAGCGCAATAAAATTGCCAAAAGCATTATTGCCGTGATGGGAAATTTGAACCCTCACCTTCGCGATGTACCCGATTTTCAGCCCATGCTTTGGGACCAGCTTTTCATTATTTCCGATTTTAAATTGGATGTTGATTCGCCTTTTCCTATTCCTTCCAAGGAAGAATTGATGGAAAGGCCGGGACCTTTGGGATATCCACAGAATTTCCCGAAATACCGATTTTATGGTAACAACATCAAAAAAATGATTGATGTGGCTAACAGCTGGGAGGAAGGCGATAAAAAGGAAGGTTTGATCCTTACCATTGCCAACCACATGAAAAAATGTTTCTTGAACTGGAACAAGGACACTGTAGAAGATGACGTTATTTTTGCCCATTTATATGAACTTTCCGATGGTAAAATAAACCTAAAGGACAGTGATGAAGATCTTTCAAACACTGACGATCTTTTAAAAGTGAAGAAACGCTTTACAGGAAATAATACCAATACCACAAACAAGAAAAACTTCAAAAGCAACACGAACCGGAACACCAACCGGAAGCGTTTTTAACTTCATTTCTCCAATCACATGGCAACTTTTCAAATTGAAGGCGGGCATAAACTAAAAGGAAGTATTTACCCGCAAGGCGCAAAAAACGAAGCCCTCCAAATCCTTTGTGCCGTATTGCTCACCCCCGACGAAGTAATCATCGAAAACATTCCGGACATCCGGGATGTCAACAAATTGATAGAAATTTTAGGGAATCTGGGCGTAAAAATCCAAAAATTGGGTAAGGGAAAATTTGCTTTTCAAGCCGATGATTTAAACTTGGATTATTTGACTTCCGATCTTTTCAAACAGGAAGGCAGTTCGTTACGGGGTTCCATTATGATTGTTGGTCCTTTGTTGGCACGTTTTGGGAAAGGATATATTCCTCGACCGGGAGGCGATAAAATTGGAAGGCGAAGGCTGGACACCCATTTTGAAGGATTTATAAGTCTGGGAGCAAAATTCCGATATAACAAAGAAGAACGTTTTTATGGGGTGGAAGCCCCCAATGGTTTGACCGGGACTTACATGCTTTTGGACCAAGCCTCCGTTACAGGTACTGCCAATATAGTAATGGCAGCGGTTTTGGCGAAGGGAACCACCACTATTTACAATGCTGCCTGCGAACCATATTTACAGCAACTCTGCAAAATGCTGAACGCAATGGGGGCAAAAATTACAGGCGTTGGGTCTAATTTGTTGGTCATTGAAGGAGTAAAAAATTTAAAAGGCTGTACTCATAAAGTATTGCCCGATATGGTGGAAATTGGTAGTTGGATAGGACTTGCCGCAATGACCCGAAGCGAGATTACCATTAAAGATGTAAGTTGGGAAAATCTGGGATTGATACCGGATACTTTTAGAAAATTGGGAATAAAATTGGAAAAAAAAGGGGATGATATTTTTATTCCATCCCAAAAGGAATATGAAATACAGGGTTACATTGATGGCTCTATTTTAACCGTTGCAGATGCGCCATGGCCCGGTTTTACACCCGATTTATTAAGCATTGTCTTAGTGGTTTGCACCCAAGCAAAAGGGAGTGTGTTGATTCATCAAAAAATGTTTGAAAGCCGTTTATTCTTTGTGGATAAACTTATTGATATGGGTGCCAAAATCATACTTTGCGACCCGCACCGGGCGACCGTTATCGGCCATAATTTCGAATCCCATCTAAAAGCCACCACCATGGTTTCCCCGGATATCAGGGCGGGAATTTCATTATTGATTGCCGCGCTTTCGGCAACTGGAACCAGTATTATTCATAATATTGAGCAGATTGACCGTGGCTATGAAAATATTGACGAAAGGTTGAGGGCCATTGGCGCAAAAATTACTCGGATGGAAAGCTAGTAATCTAGCATTATTTATGCCTGTTCTTGTTTATTTCGTCCTGAAGTTTCCTTCTTAATTGTTGTTCCCGCTCAATGCTGTTTTGGCGTGATTCTTCCAGTTCAATTTCCATTTCCGCCATCTTGAGTTCCGTAGCCTTTGTTACTTTATGACTGTTCAAATATTTGTATAAAAGGAAACCCCCGGCCACCAATAATAACAAAATCACACTCCACATAAAAGTATTATAAGCTGCTTTAGAGGTAAGCATACCGAAAACAATAATGCCGTCTTCTTTCTCTTTTGAAAGTAAAAGTTCGGATTTTGTGGTGGAAAGATTTTGCGAAAGCGAATCAATTTTTTCTTGATGGCTACCAAATTCAGTTTTGCTAGCCGCAATTTCTTTTTTCAACACAGCAATGGAATCGAAAATGTTTTTCTGAAGGTTTGCAATCTTGATTTTACTAATTACTTTGTATTCCTGGTAACTATTGGACTTTTCCACCACCTCATTGAACTGAGCTTCCAAGGTATTTTCGCTTTCCTGCCACTCCTGTGCAATAGTATGGTTTGCAAAAAAGAAAATTATTGAAACAACGATTAAAAGTTTCATTATTTGGGTGTTTTTAAGTTTAGTTCTGTAAACGGTGCAAGGGCAACAAAATTGCGGAAACCTTACTACAGTAAATAGTAAATTATAATTATTTTAACATATATAAATTATAAAATAAAAATTCAAGAAACAGCATTTTTATAAACGTCCAAAGCCCGTTCCCGTACATCTTTGTGTACTACCATTTCCGGGGGATATTCCGGCGTACCGAATTCTTTTACCCATTTTTTTATGTATTTTTTGTCTTTATCAAATTTTTCAAGTTGCAGGCTTGGATTGAAAATCCTGAAATATGGCGCCGAATCCACACCACTGCCCGCCGCCCATTGCCAATTGCCAACATTACTTGAAAGTTCGTAATCCAAAAGTTTTTCTGCAAAATAGGCTTCGCCCCAACGCCAATCAATCAACAAATGCTTGCAAAGAAAACTCGCCGTCACCATTCGTACTCGGTTGTGCATATAGCCGGTTTGGTCCAATTGGCGCATCCCGGCATCCACAATCGGGTAGCCGGTGTTTCCTTCCTTCCATTTTTTGAATTCTGTTTCATTGTTTCTCCATTGGATCCGGTCGTATTGTTTTTTAAAAGCTGACTCAACGGTGTCCGGAAAATGCCAAAGTATCTGCATAAAAAATTCACGCCAAATCAATTCCTGCCAAAAGGTTTCATTATTTTCGGTTATAGCTTTTTTGACTATTTCCCGAATGCTCACCGTCCCGAAACGAAGGTGGGGCCCCAATCGAGAAGTGCCGTCTTCATCAGGGAAATTGCGGGTTTTTTGGTAATTTTTGATTAAAGTAGGGCTTGTTTTGTAATCGGGAACTGGAATATTGGATTTTTCAAAACCTATATCCGCCAAGCTCAAATTGGGCAAATCCTGATTTTTCAAAAGCGCATCAAAATCTCGGGAAGTATCATAAATGCTAAGGTTGTTCTCTTTCCTGAATTTTTCCTTCCACGCTTTCATATAAGGGGTGTAAACCAAATAGGGTTTACCATCCTGCTTTAAAACTTCATCTTTTTCAAAAACAACCTGATCCTTAAAAGTGAAAAAACCAATGTTTTTTTCTGATAAAAATTTTTCCATTTCGGAATCACGCTTTTTGGCATAAGGTTCATAATCGTGGTTCGCAATCACGTTTTGAACATTGAATTCAGAAATAATTCTCTCGAAAACTTCTTTAGGTTTCCCATGAAAAAGCCCTAAACCAGCGCCTTCTTTTTTAAGCTCGATGCGCATTTCCAGAAGGGTTTTAAATATAAAGCTCACCCGTGCATCATCCTTTGGCAGGCTCTCCAAAATTTCTGTATCAAAAATAAAAATGGGCAACACGGGGAATTTTCCATGAAGGGCTTTGTAAAAACCAACATTGTCCTTCAGCCTTAAATCCCTTCTAAACCAAAAAACGTTTACTTTATCTTTCATTAAATTATTGGGTCAAGTTTTCAAATCAGGGTTTAAAATCCCCGAATAATTCAATCAATTTTTCTTTACGGAATTTAAATATCTCGTCCAGTTTCGGTTTTACCAAAAAGGGATGTACCCATTCCCCAAGAAAACCCATGGGCAGTTTATAGTGGACAATATCCTCGATTTCCACGCCATTGTCAATTTCCTTTATAAAATGTTTGTGATGCCAAAGCGAATAGGGGCCAAACCGCTGTTCGTCCACAAAAAAGCTAGGCCGGTCCACATGAGTTATTTCGGAAACCCAATTCATTTTAATGCCTAAAAGGGGAGTAACCGTGTATTCAATAATTTGCCCAGCGTACATGGGCCTGTCTTCCGAAAGGATTTTAAACCCCAAATGGGGCGGGGTAATGTGCCCTAAATTTTTGGGATCTGAAAAAAAATCCCAGGCGTTTTCCATAGAAATGGGCAGATTTTGTTTGGTGTGAAGGGTAAAAATATTCATGTTCTAAAATACATTTGTTTTCTATTATTTGAAGGGATTTCGGGAATATTTAACAGCATGAAATATCCTCAATCCTGAAAATTGATCCTAAAAGATGACTCATGTGTGCTGCGTTAAATAACTTTTCCCAGCATTCAATTTAAGGTTTTGTTAACGTTTTAAAAATTACCAAATTGTAATTTCGTTTCATTATATAAACCATAAATCACAATCCAATGAAAAAGTTTATTATTTTAATTTGCGCCATTGCATTTTCCGTTAATGCTTTAGCTCAAATCGAAACCCCTCAACCAAGTCCTTTTCAAAAAATCGAACAAAAAGTAGGGTTGACCGATGTTACTCTTGAGTATTCACGTCCTTCAATGAAAGGCCGCACCATTTTTGGAAGTTTGGTGCCTTTTAATGCCATGTGGCGTACTGGGGCTAACAAGAACAGTACGATTACCTTTAGCGATAAAGTGGAAATTGGCGGTAAAGAAGTGAAAGCCGGGACGTATGCTATTTTCACCAAACCCGGACCCCAAAATTGGGAAGTTTATTTTTATAGCGATTCCGAAAACTGGGGAACCCCAGAGAAATGGGACGAAAGCAAAGTAGCTGCCATGGTTACCGTACCCGTTATCCCGATGGACATGAGCGTGGAAACGTTCACCATGTCTTTTGACGACCTAAGCAATGCATCTGCCGATCTTGGTATCCTTTGGGAAAAAGCGTATGTGGGCGTGCCCATTAAATTCAGTACCGATGCAACTGTTTCGGCCAGCATAGACCGCGCTATGAACGGCCCAACGGCCGATGATTATTTTTCTTCTGCCGTTTATTATTTGGAAGCTGGAAAAGACATTAACCAAGCAAAAATTTGGATTGACAAATCAATATCCATGAATGAAAAAGCCCCTTTTTGGCAAATCAGACAACAATCTTTGATTTATGCAAAAGCAGGTGATAAAGCCGGGGCCATCAAAGCCGCACAGAAATCCTTGGAGTTGGCAAAGACAGCGGGCAATCAGGATTATGTGGCCTTGAACACAAAATCTTTAAAAGAATGGGGAGCCTTGTAAATTGGTATTTCCTTAAAATTGAAAAAGGCTGTCCGGAAGGACGGCCTTTTCTTTAATGGGAAAATGAAATTCTATGTTTCTTGGATTTTTTTTATCTAAACTTCGGGAACTCTTGTTTCTGGCGTTAAATCTTTCCCCTTAAACAAAAACTGCAGCAAAAACGCAATGAGGATCACCGTGGCGCAACCCACAAAATTCAACCATAAATAGGGGAGGTTGATGTATTCATATTTGTCCAAAAAGAACAAGGCCAGCACTAAACCTTGGTTTATTAATGCGGCAATGAAAACCGACATGCTTTTTACATATTTAAAAAAGAAGGCCAACAGGAAAACCCCCAAAATGTTCCCGTAAAAAATAGAGCCAATAATGTTTACCAATTGAATCAGGTTTTCAAAAAGATTGGCCACGCAAGCTATCAAAACCGCCACGACACCCCAAAGCAAAGTAAACCAGCGAGAGGCCGCAACATAATGTTTAGGCCCGCGCCCGGGAATGTTGCGCTTGTAAAGGTCAATTGCCGTGGTGGAGCCCAGAGCGTTCAACTCCGATGCGGTTGAAGACATGGCAGCACAAAATATAACGGCCAACAAAAGGCCGATGACCCCACGGGGCAGGTTGTTCAAAATAAAATGGATGAAAACGTAATCCTTATCATTGGTTTCAGCATTTGGGCTTGCTTTTTTTATGACCGCCACCGATTTTTCCCTTAAGTTTTCTTCAGCCTTGGAAATGTTTTTTATTTTATTTGCAAAACTTGCTTTTTCCGAATCATTTTCGCTTTTTGAATAGCGAATCTGTGTTGCGGAAAGTTGTTTGTCCAATACCGATTTTTCCGCTTCCAAAGCTTTATATTCCAAAGCGTATTCCGAATTCATTACATTTTTCACCGCTGCAGGGTTAAAATGCAGGGGCGAACTATTGAACTGATAAAAAACAAAAACCATGATCCCCACCAAAAGGATGAAGAACTGCATCGGCACTTTTACCAAACCATTAAAGATCATCCCCATTTGGCTTTGCTTTAGCGAAGCCCCGGAAAGGTATCGCTGCACCTGGCTTTGGTCTGTCCCAAAATACGAAAGGGCCAAAAAAGTCCCGCCAATGATGCCGCTCCAAAAAGTATAGGGATTTTCAAAACTGAACGAAAAATCGAGAATATCCATTTTGCCGTTCGCGCCTGCAATTTCCAAAGCTTTGGTAAAGGAAATATCAAGGGGCAAATAATTCAAAATCAATAAAAAAGCCAAAAACATTCCCCCAAAAATAACAGCCATTTGTTGTTTGTGGGTAACACTAACCGCTTTGGTGCCGCCGCTTACGGTGTATATGATAACCAAGGCCCCAATGATAATATTCAGTTGTATCAAGTTCCAACCCAGCACGGCAGATAAAATAATGGAAGGCGCAAAAATGGTAATTCCTGCCGCGAGTCCCCTTTGCGTCAAAAACAAGATTGCGGTTAGGGTACGGGTCTTTAAATCAAAACGGGTTTCCAGATATTCATAAGCGGTAAAAACTTTCAGCTTATGATAAATAGGGATAAACACCAAACAAATAATGACCATCGCAATGGGTAGCCCAAAGTAAAACTGTACAAACCCCATCCCGTCGTGGTAAGCCTGCCCTGGTGTTGATAAAAATGTAATGGCACTGGCCTGTGTAGCCATAACGCTTAGGCCAATGGTCCACCAATTGGCACTGCTGCCCCCTTTTAAATAATCGGTGACGTCCGTATTCTTTCGGGCTTTATAGGTGCCGTAAAGCACTATAAAAACTAGGGTTCCGATGAGGACAATCCAATCTATTTGGTGCATATCAAGCGTAGGTTTGCATTAAATAATAAAAAAACCAGATATATAATGCATTGACCACCAACACCAAGGTATATCTGAATTTCCAAATGAATTTTTGTTTTTCCTCACCCATTATTTCCAATTGATAAAAGATTCGCAAATAAACGATATGCTCCCGAAACCCCTGCGGGGAGCTGCCGGAAAAAACTTAGTCCAGTATAAATATAATGGCCTTTTCCATGCTTTGCCACCAAAAGCGAGCCTTTGGATTGTGAATCGCCTTTATCTTTCATTCCCAAAATGGGAGTGAATTCATTAGACCATTCATCGGGAAAATAAAGACCACGTTCCTGCACCCAGCCTTGAAAATCAACTTGGGTTATTTTGTTTGGAAAATTTAAAACGGGATGTTTCGAATCGAGAAATTCCACTTCACTGTCTTCGTCCGTAACCCTGTCGCGGGAAAGGGATAGGGGATAGGGAGCAATATTTTTGGTGAGCAGTTCACGGCTGGTGTTGTATTGAACGATTAAAGTGCCGCCATTTTCAACATAATTGTTAAGGGCATTTTGCGCAAAATCGAGTTCCACAACCATATTATAAGCCCGTATACCTACAACGATGGCGTCAAAATTTTTAAGGGTTTCTAAATTTATTTTTGAAGGCGGAATCGTAATGACCGTATATCCAATCTGCCTTAGGCTTTCCGGCACTTCATCGCCGGCTCCATTTATATAACCAATATTTTGTCCCTTTTTCTCAATATCAATTCGCACCAAATTTGCCTCCGCGGGCATCAAAACACTTTGGGGCGGAATATGACCATACTTTATTTCCAGCAATTCCTTATCAAAAAAAGCATCCCCCAATTGCACCATCGGTTTTAAAATTCCTTCACTTTGATTCTTGGGCGGGCTGACAGTAAAAATAAGGGTTTGCGTTTCCCCCTTTCTGGAAAGCTCATAAGTTTGTGAAGGAGAAACCGTCCAACCTCCAGGGTGCTGCAAAGTAACCGTCCCGTTGATTTTGTCTCGGCCCGCTCGGATTATAACGGGAATTTCCTTGGGTTCATTGGAAGCGAAAATCAATACTTTTTCGGAAAAAGCCACCGTAACCTCGGGCAAAATCTCAAAAGGTTGATATACTTCCCCGGCCACATCATCATTGAATTTATGTATAATGGCTTTTGAAAAAGGAATCACCAAACCCCCGAAATCAAGTTCAAAAACAACTTCTTCCAAGGCAGGGGTTTCGGGAACGCCAATTAGCTGTAGTGGCACGGAATACATTCCTATTTCCCCTTTTTCCATCAACCAATAGGGCGAGGAATAACGCGGGATTTGCTTTTTGGAAATTAATGTCGCGGCAACTTCTTTCTTTTCGTTTGGAGGAAGATTTTCATTAATAACTAACAAATTTTCTCCTTTTGAATCTTTCAAATTTTTAAAAATAATTGCCGTATTTCCTCGGTTCACGGCTTCCACTTTTATTTGAAAACTTTCATTGGGACTAACGGATTTTTTTTCAGCAACAGCTTCTAAAAAAATACCCCCACAATCCAAAATAAGCTGTTTTAATTGGTTCAATTTTATTTCCCGCCAATGCGAATCCTTTAAATTTAAAATCAAAGGATATGCCTTCAGAAGCGAAGGAAGCATTTCCGAGGGATTTTTAAAATTGAAATTCCCACTCAACGGATTTAGGATTTCCCCGATTTCTTTCCCACCTTCCAGCCTTGTCCAATTTGTGTTTATGCCTTCAAAAACATTGTTATTTTGTGGTAACTTTCCTTTTAAAAGCTCCAAATATTCTGTTTCGCCGCCCCGTGTTCCGGTACTTCCAAAACCCTGCGATTTATGCATACTCCGACTGTAGGCCGCCATTTCTCCATTTGAAAGCCCAAGTGTGGGAAAATATTCCCCCGTTTCTACGGACATCAGTTTTGATTTATCCGCTTTTTCAAAAGCTTCTTGGCTACCATAAAACCACCATGAAGTATTAAAAAACAAACGTTCGGGTTGCCAAACGCCAAACGAATTTGCGGAAACTGGAAATTTTGAAGCATCGCCAGCCATTTCAAAAGCTTCTAAACCCAACATCGCCGAAGCCGTATGATGGCCGTGTGTAGAGCCGGCACTACGGTGGTCGAAACGGTTGATGATTACATCGGGTTTGAATTTCCGAATGGCGTGTACCACATCGCTGAGTACGTTTTCTTTGTTCCACATTTCAAAAGTTTCATCGGGGTGTTTGGAATAGCCAAAATCGTTGGCACGGGTGAACATTTGCTCGCCTCCATCAATTTTTCTTGCTTCCAATAATTCCTGAGTTCGAATTACCCCCAAAAGTGGTCCAAGTTCCGGACCCACTAAATTTTGTCCGCCATCGCCACGGGTAATCGAAAGATAAGCTGTTCGTGCTTTTACGTCGTTTGCCAAATAGGAAATCAGCCGGGTGTTTTCATCATCGGGATGCGCCGCAATGTACAAAGTCGAGCCTAAAAAGTTGAGTTTTTCCAGCGAATGGAATATTTCGGAAGATTTTGGTTTTTTGGGTTGGGCGAAAAGCGGGGTAAAACTGATGATGAAAATGAAGATTGCCGAAATGAATTTGCCCATAAAAAATGCTTTACTTTAAAAAAATCAAATATATTAAAAATTGAACCCTCTATCAATCCAACGGAAGTTCCTTAACGTTTTCGTCAACTTCCGGCGATGGTAAATGAAAGTCGTCAACTTTAATAATGGTCACGCCTTTCTGCATTAATAAACTATTCGGATAAGTGATAACCTCGCCCTCGTTGGTATGTATGATTAAATGGAACGCTTTTATGTCTTCAATTATTCCCTCATAAGGATAATCTTTGTCGTGGATTTTTATGAAATCGCCAATTTTATATGGAAATGTAAAGAACATAATTACCCCGCTTGTAACGTTGCTCAAAATGGACCATTGGGCAAAAAAACCAATTCCTATAACAGCGAACACTGAGGACATAACCAATCCCAAATCCCTAACTTCAACTCCCCAAACAAATATTAATCCCAGTATGATAAAAAAGATTGCTGCAAAGTCTATATGCTTGTCGATTAATCTAGTGCGGTGTTCCAGCCGTTCTATCTTCTTCGCAAACTTGTTTACGGCACGAATCAATAACCACCGGATTAAAAGGAGGATTACAATAATAACCAGCGACTGGATTAATTGGGGTAAATATTTTTCAAAAAACATAGGGTTCAATTTAATTTCAATGAATCTCTTAATTCGCTGTAAATATTAGCGTTTTGAGACCAATAAGCACTGCGGATGCTTTTCATTTTGATGGCCGTGGTTTTCAGGTTTAGCGTATCATTTGGGTGGGGAGCGTTGGTTTCTTCCCATTTTTCGATTTCATACGGAAAACTGCTTTGGAAATAAAGGACCAGTTCCCGTTGCAAATTCGGGTAATTTAAAGTGTAAATGGTCATGGAATCGCCTTGTTTTAAACTTGCAAAAGCTGCGTGAGCCTCGATGGCCTTGTGCCGAAGCCGCGAATATTCAAAGGAAGGAATTATCATAATATCTCCAGTGGGCAATTCTTCCGGATTTATTCGGATCAAGTTCCAAAGCTCATTTTCGAGCCAGGTTTTCGGGATGGAAAAACTTTGATCAGCCTCCCCTGCAAAATAAGAATGCGAAACAATTTCAAAATCTTCCCTGTTGTTCAATTGCAAATATGCATGTCCACACCATTCCTGAACTGAAGTGCTCACTTTTAATGGATGTCCCAAAATGGAAATAGGGCTGAACGTGCTGCTCATAATTGAATATGGGTAAATGCCGGTATTGAAGTTTTTGGTGGCATTCAGTTTTAAAACGGAAATATTTTCTTCGGAAACTGTATCCGATTTCACTTGGGCTCCCGGTAAAAAATCCTCTGTAACAAAAATGTTCACGGCTGTGCCTTCCCGTAGCTCGCCATACCGCTCCTGTGTAAGTTGATATGATGTAATTTCTGCTTCTCCGGAAAACCAATACTCTTTAAATTCGTCGGAAACAACGCGGTATTTTATATCGCCATTTTTGGAATTAACTGAAGGAATTGATTGAGATGCATCTTTTTTTGAAGGATTACAGCCCGCAAAAAAACCAATGCCGGCAAAGAAAAGCAACTTTAAAAAAATAGAGTTTTTCAAAAAAAATAACATTCAATAAAATCTTTGAACAAAAATACCACAAATTAAAATCTTAGGCAGGATTACGGTTTCCTATTTCCAGCAAGATTTTATAAACCAAGTGAGTGGGCAGCCCCATGACATTAAAATAGGAACCTTCAATTTTTTCAATACCAATATAGCCCAACCATTCCTGAATACCATAACTCCCGGCCTTATCAAATGGTTTGTAATTATTTAGATAAAAGGAAATTTCTTCATCCGATAATTTTTTGAACCAAACCTTCGTAACATCGCTTATGGTTTCCTGAAAATTTTTTCCCGTAAAACAGATCGAAGTGATGACCTCGTGCATTTCGCCGCTAAGGTTTTGCAGCATTTGCTTTGCATCATCAAAATCGATGGGTTTGCCGATTGCTTTTTCGTTTTTCCAAACAATGGTATCACTAGTGATTACGATTTCATTTTCTGAAATAGCGGTAAAACCCGAAGCCTTTAATTTTGCGAGATAAGCCGTAATTTCTTCCCCTTTCAAATCTTGCGGATATACCTCCTCCACCGCACGGATGTCAATGACAAAATCGATATCCAGCTCTTTAAAAAACTGTTGCCTTCGTGGGGAACCGGAAGCTAAAATGATCTTGAAATTTTTTAATTTTTCTTTCAGCATTATTGAATTATTTCAATTGGATAAATAAAAATGGAACAAATTCCCAAAAGCATGATGATTTTCAAAACCGTTGAAAGATGGGAAAATTCTTTTTTTGTTTTTGCTTCCCAAGCTTTTACACAAAAATAAAGCAAGGGCGCGATAACACAGAAGAGGAAATACATCACCAGCGTTTGATCTCTATAAAAATAGCTGTACATATAAAAAACTACTACCGAAATCACCAAAACCCCCAACCCGAAAACTATTTGTACTGTCCGTTTTCTCCCCAAAGCGATTGGCAGGGTATTCAGCCCACCGTTTTTGTCGCCGTTAATGTCTTCCAAATCCTTCACTATTTCGCGAATGAAATTCAATAAAAAAGCGAACAGGGCATAATCAGCGATAATGCCGAATACCGTCGATTGCAAAACTTGATTTTCCGGAGTGATTACGGGCAAAAGGTCGAACAAGCCAACAATAATAATGCTTAAGGCAATCAAGGCCGAAACCACCAGATTGCCCACTAAAATTATTCCTTTTAAATGGGAAGCGTAAAGATAAAGCAAAGCAGAAATAATGATGAACAGTGCCGAAAACCCAGGTTTGCTTATTAAATTTGAAAGGTAAAAGCCGATGCCGACGCCGATAATATTTAATATTATAAATAAAGTGTTGGCCGTTTTTTCCGATATTTTTTTTCCGATAATTGTTTTATCGGGTTTGTTTATCCGGTCTATTTCCAAATCATAAATATCATTTATAATATAGCCCGCGGCAGCAATGCAAAGTGTTGAAAAAATCAACAATCCAAACCCGAATGCGTTCAAAGTTACATTAACTTCAAAAGTTGGAAATAAACTATATTTTATCAAAACCTGGACAAAGGCGATAAAAAGTAGGTTTTGGAAACGGATAAGTTTTAGGAAATGCATTTGAAAGATTCAGGCTAGCTAATTATAAGTTTTTAGTCAAATAGTACATCGTAAATCTTTAATCGTTAATCAAAGCTTGCATTTCCTGCAGGCAACCATTTTCCCTGTACTTTCATCACTTGTTCTATAACCTCGCGAACGCAGCCTTTTCCACCTTTTTTATGGGAAATGTATTTTGAAATCGCTTTTATTTCCTGCACGGCATCTTGGGGGCAACAAGGCAAACCTACTTGTTGCATAATATAAAAATCGGGCAGATCGTCGCCCATATAAAGTACGTTTTCACGTTTTAAATTGTAAATATCCAGATATTCGTCCAACGTTTCAGTTTTGTTGTGAGCACCCAAATAAATATCGGTAATACCCAAACCTCGCAACCGCAACCGCACGCCTTCATTGGTACCGCCAGAAATCACGCAAACGTTGTAGCCCATTTCCACAGCTGTTTTCAGGGCATAACCATCTTTGATGTTCATCGTACGGAAGAGTTCGCCAGTGGTAGTTACTTTTATTGTGCCGTCCGTTAGTACACCGTCCACGTCAAAAATAAACGTGGTGATGTGTTGCAAATATTCCTTATAGCTTTTTTCCATCATTGTGGTCAAATTTTTCTTGAAGGGCTTGTGTGAACTGTTCGTAAAGTTTTTTATGCGGGCTGTTCTCTAGCAAATGTAGATGTTTTTGAATTGTTTTCAAGTCATTGCGTCGTGCTGGGCCGGTTTGGGCTTCGGCGGGTGAAAGGTTTTCAATTTTTCGGGCAGTTTCGGCAATCAACGGTTTTAAAAGTTCAAAGGGCAACTTATTTTCTGTTAAAATTTCCGAAGCAACATCATATAAATAATTGGTGAAATTGTTTACAAAAACCGCGGCCAAATGCAGTTGTGCACGTTCTTCCGAAGAAATTACCACAACTTTCCCTGAAATGGAATTCGCCAGTCTTTTTAGCAAATCCAAGTCATCATCGTTTTCTGCCTCGATGCAAATTGGGATTTCCGAAAACTTTACTTCCCTATTTTTTGAGAAAGTTTGAAGTGGGTATAAAACGCCTTTTCTGTTCTTCCCGGAAAGGGAATCCATGGATCCACCGCCGGATGTGTGGACCACCAATTTGTTTTCAAAAGGAAGTGTTTCCGAAAAACTTAAAATCGAATCATCGGGAACCCCGATAATATAAACATCGGCATCCATCACTTCAGGATAATTTGAAGTAAAGGGAATAGTATTTAATGGAGAATTTATTAAAATATTATTTCTGTTAAATATTTGAATCACAGAAATATCTGCAACTTTATCGAAAGCTTTGCATAAATTAAAATTTACATTCCCAAAACCCAAAAAAACGATACGTATCATAGTGACGAAGGTAATAACAATTTAAAAAAGGTTTAACGGAAAACCTTGCGCTTTACAATTTTGAGCTCGCCATCTTCCTCGAGTTTTTTAACGGCGCGGATTACCGTTTCAACCCGTAGCCCTGTTAAATCGGCAATTTGCTGGCGGGTGAATTCCACCTGAAAAAGTGTGCTTATACCTTCTTTTTTTTTGAAAAAATCTATTAGGGTTAATATCCTGTGTTCGGGCGGATGGCCCGAGATTTCCTTGAGGATTGTAGATTTATAGAACAATCTTTTGGAAAGGGTTTGTGTAAACTTTAAATGGATTTCAAAATTCTTTTGTAACAATTTAAACAAATCCTCTTTTTTTAATTTGAACAAAAGCGTAGGTTTCAAGGCAATCGCGAACGCGGGATATTTAACATCGGCAAACAACGGGGGTTCGCCAAAGCTTTCGCCATCGCCAAAAATGCCCTGAACAAATTCCTTCCCTTTTTCATTTAGGTTGAACATTTTCACTTCGCCTGTTTGGATCTGGAAATAATAGTCGGCCCTCTTTTTTTCAGAAATAATTATTTCGTTTGCCGCAACTTTAATTAAAGAGGCATTGAATTCGCATAAAATTTCTTCGGGAATCATGAGAGTATGATTTGTGTCATAAATAGGGGGTGGGCGGGCGCGTAAATTTACAGCATAGAAATAAATAAATATACCAAAATGAAAAATCTATCTGTAAATGAAGTAATTCACGAGTTTGAATATGATTATTTTATGTACGTCCCGCTTAGCATCATTTTGCAAAGTTGTATTGGTTCCGTTGCAGCAATGCTAATTTTGGCAAATGGAACCACACTTTTAACCGGAATTCAACTGAGCCTCTGTGTATCGCTATGCATGGGTTATAACGCAGCGCTTTTGGTCCAAGCCAAAATTAAACCTATCTTTTGGCTATTGATGGCAAGCTTGCTAATAAATACCATTTTGATATCAATCAACGCATTTATATGATAAAACGAGACATAAAATCACGGGAAGACGTGTTCTTATTGGTTAACGAATTTTATGGGAAAATAAGGCAAGATGCACTTTTGGGGCCAATCTTCAATGGGATAATTACTGATTGGGGAGAGCATTTGGAGCTGTTGACCGACTTTTGGGAAACCAATCTTTTTTATAACAAAAAATATTTGGGCAATCCATTGACAAAGCACATTGAAGTTGACCAAAAATGCAATCATTCACTGAACGAGCTTCACTTTGGCACGTGGCTGAACCTGTGGATGCAAACATTGGATGAAAATTTTGAAGGCGAAACAGCTCAAAGGGCAAAAAACAGGGCTCGGGCCATGGGCACTTTTCTTCATTTAAATATTTTTGGTGCTCGTCCTAAAAAAGCTTAATATTCTAATAATATTTAACCTCAAAAAAATATTGGAATTGCCTAAATTTGCACAAAATTCGCAATAATGCAAAAAAGAATTGCCGCTCTCCTTTTCTCCACCCGACTTACCGCAATTTTGTTCCTCGTTTTCGCAATCGCCATGGCTGTCGGTACCTTTTTGGACGCTTCCGAAGCAAAACCGCCGTCGGACTACACCCGCGAACTTATTTACAACGCATGGTGGTTTGAGGCAATAATGGGGATGTTCGTCATCAATTTTGCGGGGAATATTTTTCGCTACCAACTTTATAAAAAGAAAAAATGGGCGACACTGATGCTCCATCTTTCCTTTATTTTAATTTTGATAGGCGCATTCGTAACCCGATACATCGGCTTTGAAGGGGTGATGCACATCCGCGAAGGGGCTACGTCTAATTATATCCTCTCAGATAAAACTTACCTCACCGTCTTTATTGATGGCGATTATCAAATTGACGGGGTTCAGCAACGGCGGAACCTTCCACCCAAAGTGCTTCATCTTTCTGAACGATTGGATAATAGTTTTACCATTGAAACCGATTATAACGAACAACCCGTTTCCATTTCCTATAAAAATTATATTCAGGGCGCCAAAGAAGGCCTTATTCCTTCCGATGAAGGCAAGGAATTCCTCAAAATAGTGGAAGCAGGTGATGGTGAAAGGCATGACCACATTATAAAAGTAGGGGAGGTTTCAAGTATTCACAATGTCCTTTTTGCAGTTAACAAACCCACCGAAGGCGCAATAAACATTACTTGCGCGGAAGACGGAAGTTATACTATTTCCTCGCCTTTTGGAGGCAGTTATATGCGGATGGCAGACCAAATGCAGGGTCAAGTTATAGCGGACAGTTTACAGCCATTGATGCTTCGGTCGCTATATCAATTGGCCGGAATGTCTTTTGTAATCCCGGATCCCATGAGCAAAGGCAATTATGGCCTCGTAAAAACGGAACCGGACGAACCCGCAAACCAAAATGGATTGATTTTGGAAGTAAGTTCCGCAGGAGAAACTAAAACCGTGGAATTGCTCGGGGGTCGTGGCACAGAACCAAATCCCACCGAAGTGGAAGTAGGTGGGCTAAAAGTGTACGTTAGTTATGGTTCGCAAAAAAAGGATTTGCCTTTCAGCATTACCCTTAACGATTTTATAGCCGATAAATATCCCGGAACGGAAAAAGGCTATTCTGCATTTAAAAGCGAAGTTACTGTAAACAATACCGATACGGATTCTTTTGATGCGGACATTTTTATGAATAATGTGCTGGACCATAAAGGCTATAGGTTTTTTCAGGCAAGTTTTGATCCCGATGAGAAAGGAACGGTTCTCTCAGTAAACCATGATTTTTGGGGTACATGGATTACGTATATCGGATATTTCCTTTTATACTTTGCATTAATGGCAATCCTTTTTGATAAAAATACCCGCTTTGCCTCCCTTAAAAAAATGCTGGACAAAGTGAAAAAGAAGAAATCAAAACTCGCGGCATTGCTGATTATTTTGGTTTCATTTTCAGGAATGGCTCAAACCCCGCATCCACAGCACATAAAAACTTCGCAACAGCAAATCGATTCCCTCATAAAGGCCAACGCAGTAAACAAGGAACACGCTGCCAAGTTCGCCCACCTCATTATTCAGGACAATGGCCGGATGAAGCCAGTAAATACTTTTGCGAGCGAACTCTTAAGGAAAGTTAGTAAAAAAGATAATTATGAAGGTTTGGATGCAAACCAGGTTTTTATTTCAATGACGGAGTTTCCTAGATTTTGGGTGGAAGTACCGCTCATTAGTTTAAAACGTGGGAATGATAGTATCCGCCACATTGCCGGCATTCCGGAAGGTCAAAAAAACCTTGCGCTTTTGGATCTTTTCGACGAAAAAGGGAATTATAAATTAGAGCCATATCTGGAAGAGGCCACAAAAACCCCTACCCCCAACCAGTTTCAAAAAGACTTTATCAAGGCACACGAAAATTTTTCGGTCTTGAACCAAGCTTTGAGCGGGAGCATTTTAAAAATATTCCCCATTCCCGGCGATGGTAACAATACTTGGGTTTCGTATCCCGAGCTGCAACAAGCCAATTTAAAAGGAATGGATTCGCTTTATGCACGTAATATTTTGCCATTATATTTTGATAGTTTAAAAGAAGCTCGCCTTACGGGTGATTATTCGCAAGCAGAGGAATTTTTGGAAAGCATCACCAATTTTCAGAATAAATACGGCAGTGAGGTAATGCCATCGGAGAGCAGGATAAAAGCCGAAACCATTTATAACAAAGCCGATATTTTCAATCGGTTGTATAAATATTTCGCCCTGATTGGTTTAATAATGTTTGTATTGATCATTGTCCAGCTTTTCAAGGATAGAAGATTTCTTCGATTATCCATTAAAACCTGTAAGGTAATTATTTGGGTATTCTTTGCATTAATGACCTTGGGAATGGCTTTAAGATGGTACGTTAGCGGCCACGCCCCTTGGAGTGATGCTTACGAATCCGTGATTTATGTGGCTTGGGCCACGGTTTTCTTTGGGCTTGCTTTTGGTAGAAAAAGTGATTTAACAGTGGCATCCACTGCTTTTGTGGCAGCAATTATTTTATGGGTTGCCCACGAAAATTGGTTGGACCCCGCCATTGCAAACCTTCAGCCGGTTTTGGACAGCTATTGGTTGATGATACACGTTGCCGTGATCGTTGGCAGTTACGGACCCTTTACCTTAGGTTTGATCCTTGCCGCGACATCTTTGTTACTGATGATTTTTACCACCAAAAACAATTTCAATAAAATGGAATTGAACATTTCTGAACTTACCATTATTACCGAAATGGCGCTTACCGTTGGTTTGGTTATGCTCACCATCGGCAACTTTTTGGGCGGGCAATGGGCGAATGAAAGCTGGGGCCGCTATTGGGGATGGGACCCAAAGGAAACTTGGGCCTTGATAAGTATCATGATCTATGCTTTCGTGATTCACGCCCGTTTGGTCCCGGGATTGCGAGGAAAATGGTTGTTCAATGTTTTGGCAATGTTTGCTTATGCCTCCATTATGATGACCTATTTTGGAGTGAATTTTTACCTGAGTGGCCTTCATTCCTACGCAAGTGGCGATGCGCCAGCCACCCCGACCTTTGTTTGGTATATTGTTGTGATTGCTTTGGTGATAAGTATTTTGGCTTATTTCAGGCATAGGAAATATTATTTGAAGAAGGGGTGAAAAAACCCATTGCGCCCCAACCGCTTTTGCCGGAACAGTTATCTGGACAAAGATTACCGACTTATTGCAAATTTGCACAATACGTTTATATTTGGTAATAGCAAAATAAGGGCATGCATACATATAGACCTTGCCCATAATTAAAAGCAGAACACAAATGCAGAAAATAATTTTATTCTTTTTACTATTATTTAGTGTCATGGTTTTTTCACAAAATAAGGAAACGGAAAAAATATTAGCCGAAGGAAAATTGCTGTACAGATTAGAAAAGGGTTCTTGGTATGGTACCGATAATATGCTGGAAAGATTTCAATCAAAGAGAGATTCTGTTGGCGGGTATCTATCATATGAAACAACTGATAATAAAATAAATACCATTTTCTTCAGCCGATTTGATTCGGACAAAATATTGATACGCTATCAGTTTGACAGCTTGCCACAAACAAATCCAATTAAAATTGACACAGTAAATCAAATAGCAACCGAAATGGAGAAAAATTTAATTGTTATAAGACAAGATGCAAGAGATAAAGCTTATTCGGATACAGAAAAATTTTTCAGCTTTTATGAGAATACATCCTTAAACTTTATTCCAGTCATTAAGGACAAGGAAAGAAATGTATTTGTTTTGACCGGTCCGAAAGTATCTGGAATCGTTTTGATTGGGAATGATTATAAATTTACTTACAATAAGAAAAATGAATTTGTCAAGAAAGAAAAGATCCACAATTCAATTTTACAATTTTCTTATGCAGATGAAGATATAGAAAACCCAACAGTATCAACATTTCATTCGCATATTGTAACGGACTATATTTCGTCAACAGATATTTGTACTTTGTTGCTGTACAAAAATTTTGTTGAATGGAATCAGCACATTGTAATGAGCGAAAAAGAAGTATCCATATTTGATTTGGAAAAGGAATCTCTTTTTACAATGAAAAGAAAAGCTTGGGAAAAAATTTATAAAGACGAAAAAGATTAAAAATCTCATATCTCAATCGTTGTCTCGAATTCTGAAAAAATCCCTACCCCGGTTCCCTCACCCAAGCATCAAATTCTTCCGCAGTTAAATAACCCAGATTAACAGCTTCTTCTTTTAGTAGTTCCATTTTTGTGATCTGTATTTGCAATTTCAGCGGCTTTGTAATAGCCAATTTTTGGGTTGAGCGCGGTAACCAGCATTAGCGAATTGTTTAGCTGTTTTTTAATGACTTCATAATTTGGCTCTATTCCTTGTGCACAATGTTCAGAGCCAACTTTCAATCTTACACTGCCAGTGTACAAGTTTGCAATGCCACAGTACAAGTGTACAATGCCATCGTGCAATCGTGCAGAACAAACTTGCAATCCCAAAAAATCAACTTACTATCGGAAGAAAAATATATGAAAAGTGCAAAACTGCCTACTGCAACTGAAAACAGCTACTAAACCCGGAACCCAAAACCATAACCGATATTACCCCACCATATCCTCCGGTTTCACCCAAGCATCAAACTCTTCCGCAGTTAAATAACCCAGATTAACAGCTTCTTCTTTCAAAGTAGTTCCGTTTTTGTGCGCAGTATTCGCAATCTCGGCAGCTTTGTAGTACCCAATTTTTGGGTTTAAAGCCGTAACCAGCATCAGCGAATTGTTAAGCTGTTTTTTGATGATTTCATAATTAGGCTCAATTCCCTGTGCGCAGTGTTCATCAAAAGAAATACACGCATCGCCCAATAATTGAGCGGATTGCAGAAAATTTGCAGCCATCACGGGCTTGAAGACGTTAAGTTCAAAATGACCTTGCATCCCGCCAACGGCAATGGCCATATCGTTCCCTATTACCTGTGCGCAAACCATGGTTAAAGCTTCGCATTGGGTAGGATTTACTTTTCCGGGCATAATGGAAGAACCGGGCTCGTTTGCCGGGATCATTATTTCGCCAATTCCGCTCCTTGGACCACTTGCCAGTAATCGGACATCATTCGCTATTTTGTTTAAACTAATTGCCAATTGTTTTAAGGCTCCATGAGATTCCACAATGGCATCATGCGCGGCGAGGGCTTCAAATTTATTTTCAGCGGTAACAAATGGCAGTCCGGTAAATTGGGAAATATATTTTGCAACTTTCACATCATAACCTTTGGGAGCATTGATTCCCGTGCCCACGGCAGTGCCCCCCAAAGCAAGTTCCGCCAAATGTGGGAGGGTGTTTTCCAGAGCTTTTAATCCGTGAGCCAATTGGGAAGCGTAACCGCTGAATTCCTGCCCCAAGGTTAGGGGTGTGGCATCCATCAAATGGGTACGACCTATTTTCACCACATCTTTAAAATCCTCGGCTTTTTGCAAAAGGGTTGCGTGCAATTGTTGAACCCCGGGAATGGTAATGTCGATTAATTTTTTATAAGCAGCAATGTGCATCCCCGTTGGGAAAGTATCATTTGAAGATTGTGATTTGTTCACATCGTCATTAGGCTGGAGGGTTTTTTCGCCTTCGCCTATTTTTTTTCCTGCCAATTGTTGCGCCCGGTTGGCAATCACTTCGTTCAGGTTCATGTTGCTTTGTGTACCGCTGCCAGTCTGCCAAATCACCAATGGGAATTGCTCATCGTGCCTTCCAGTTAAAATTTCGTCGCAGACTTTGGCTATCAAATCCCTTTTTTCTTCAGCAAGGATTCCCATTTCGCAATTTGTATATGCAGCTGCCTTTTTTAGATAAGCAAAACCATAAATAATTTCCAACGGCATGGATGCCGAGGGGCCAATTTTAAAATTGTTTCGTGAACGCTCCGTTTGCGCGCCCCAAAGTTTATCTGCGGGTACTTTTACCTCGCCCATGGTATCTTTTTCTATCCTGTAATCCATTGTATGATTTTGAAGTGAAAAACTTTACAAAGTTAGTGAAAACGCTAAAGTTGCCCTACCCGGGTAATTGTTTATTTAGTATTTGGGAATTGAATAATTTATATTGTTGTTTTTAAAAATTCCCGTTATCTTTGGAGAATCAAAATAATCACTATTCGTTATGTTCGACTTTGATCAATATTTAGGATTTTTAGCATTTTTAACCATTTTGACCATCGGTTTTTGGCTGATGATTTTTTTGATAGCCATTATCCCTTATTGGATTGGTGGGGCTTTTTATGAAAAATGGAAAATGAAAAACGATGCCAAAAAGAAAGAAAAGAAGTTCTAAATCAAATGTATATATAATAAAAAGGAAGCCTTTCGAGCTTCCTTTTTTTATTTCTATTAATAAATATTTCAACTTTAGCCTATCTTGAGTTGAGCCGAAAAGCTTAGCTGACATCTAATTATCCTTCAAATCCTTCCTCTCTACTTTGTACTTCACGTGACGGTTGACGTTCTTTTTTCTGGTTGAACCTGTAAGTAAATGAAACGGTAAACTGGCGTGGCCTCCACTGGAATTCACTTCGGCTTGTAAAAGTTTCCGCATCTGTAAAGGATTTTCTTCTCTGCGAGTTTAAAAGGTCATTAACGTTAAAACCCAATGTGGCCTGATCCTCCATAATATCTTTGCTCAAGGCCATGTCAATGGAAAAAATACCTTCGGTTTCTGTTTGGGCATTGTTGTACGGTCCACGGAAAAAAGCATTTGTTTGCCATTCAATTTTAGAGGGCAAACTTATTTTTGAACTGAATCGTGCAAACCAGCTAGTATTATCGGTTCCGTAATCGGTGCCATTAAAAAATCCTTCGGTCACAAACTTGAAATAATTGAAACTTCCGTTCAATCGCAACCAATCCATTGGATTGTAAAGCATTCCAGCCTCAAAGCCATAGCGCTGATTGGTGGAAAGATTAATCGGCAACGAACGGATAATTGGAATGCCATTTTGGGTAACTTCGCCCGTATCTTCCTGTATCCTTTCAAAGGCATCAGTTTCATGCTGAAAATATACTGAAGAAGTCAATGTAAGCTTATCCCACCGTTTCAAATACCCGAGGTCAAATGCGCTGGAGTAAGCAGGGTCCAAATCCGGGTTTCCCTGAAATACATTGGCTTCACTTGCACGCGATGGAAATGGATTAATGAACCAGCCATTTGGGCGGTTTATCCTTCGATTGTATCCCAAGGTAATATTTTCCATTTCCGAAAGCTCATAGGTAATGTTCACGGTCGGGAAAAGCCCGGTATAATTTTTATCGAAATTAAAGTCAATATCAGCGTTGGCAGGGTTTAGATTTTCTGCGGCCACTTCTCCTTTTAGTTGCGTATGCTCTAAACGAAGACCCAATAAAAAAGAAAATTTTCCAAATTTATCCCCATATTGAGAATAAAGCGCATTCACATTTTCGTTATAAATAAAAATATTCGATAGACTGTCATTGCGAATAAAACTTCCGTTTATCCCATCTTCCTCCCGCAACAGATAATTTGTTGCGGTTTCTTGAAAATTTCCCCGATAACCCGCTTCAAGCTGAGCATTTTCACCAATGGGGCGAACGTAATCAATTTGCGCCAAATATTCTTTTTGAGTTTCTTTTGTTGTAATATCTTCAGCAGGTAGCCGTGAATCTATTGGAAAAATTTGTCGTTCATTAATAAATGAATTTTCTATTTCTTCATCATTTTCATACTGCAGGTCGGTAGTCAGGATGTGGCCATCATTATCAAAATTATTTACATAATTTAGTGAAAACTGATAGCTGGTGTCTTCTTCATTTTCGGTTTCGGTTCGCTTTCGCGTAGTGGCTAAAACATCTTCACGGTCAAATTCCCTGGTATCGTTTATCGTAACATCTTTATTGTCGCCCAAGCGGAAAAAACCTGAAGCGGTAAGTGATGATTTTTCGGTCAGGTAATATTCAATCCCCAAATTGGTGTTGAAGCCTTGATTCATTCGGTTGTATTTCCTCTCTTCGATTACAAACGGATTTACGATACTGTCCGATTTGTATCGGTTTTCAAAATAGGCACTCCCGGGGGAATCCCGATAACTTAGACTGGTAGTGTTGAAAATGTTGAATTTGTCCGTCCTTAAATTTATGTTAGTGGAGACATTGCTACCCAAAGGATATGTAAAATTGGTGCTTAAAGAACCATTAATTCCCAATGTATTTTCTTTTTTAAGAATAATATTCAGAATTCCCGCGGTACCTTCGGCATCATAACGTGCGGAGGGAGAGGTAATCACCTCTATCCTGTCAATAGCTTCCGCCGGAAGTTGCCGCAAGGCATCGGTGGATCCAAAACCTGCAAGGGCTGAAGGTTTACCATTGATAAGGATTCGCACGTTTTCGTTTCCGCGAAGCGAAATGGCACCTTCCACATCAACCGTTACTGAAGGGACATTATTTAATGCATCGCTTACAGTAGCTCCGCCGCTGGTAAGGTCTTTCCCGATGTTGTATATTTTTTTGTCCAACCGTATCTGCACTTCGGTGGTTTCGGCCCGCACTACCACTTCATCAAGCCCAGCTGCATCCATGGCAAGGGAAACCGGCGGCAAAGCTGTATTCTGCGATAGGTTTTGATTGGTGAGCCGTTTTGTTTTATAAGAAATAAATTCAAATTGAACGGTATAAAGCCCTGTTGGCACTTCAATGCTATAATTTCCCTGACCATCCGTAATGCCCCCGGTAACGATATTATTTTGAGCATCAATAAATACCACGGTTGCATATTCCAAAGGATAACTGGAACCTTCCTCCATTATTTTTCCTTTTACAGTGATGTCTTTTACAGGTTGTTGGGCAAATAAAATGATGGAAAAAAGAAAAAGGAAAGCAGAAAAAAATAATCTCATGGTATAATTTTTAACTTTGACTGCGAAAATACAGTTGCGTTTAAAGGAGGTTTGCCAAAGTTCTGTTAAAAAGAAGACAATACTTATCTGAATTTAAGAGGTGAAATTTTAAAAAAAATTGATAAAAAAAATTATTTAACTTCATAGGTAAGCCGCATCGTAATAGAAGTGGTTTTTTCTTTTGCCGAAGTATTAAAGGCCCCGCCCCAAGAATAATCTTCCCCAGAATTTTGTCCGGTTATTTGAAAAATTCCCATTTGGGCATCAACCAGTTCGCCTAGACCTGCCCCGGAATTTTCAGCAATTTTTTCGGCTCGTAGCCGTGCATTTTCGGTGGCTCTCGAAATCATTTCTATTTTTAAATCTTCAATTTTTGTGTAATAATAACGCGGAGCGTCCGAATAGAACTGAACGCCTTTATTCAATAGTTCGGTAATTTCCCTAGAAATCACCTCAACCACTTCTACGTTTTCAGAATCAATCTGCACTTGCTGTTCTAAAATATAACCAATAAATTCTTCTCCCACATAATTGCCGTTGGCCGAATAGTTGGGCCTAGTTTTGTCATTTGTCCTTACTGCGGTAAAAACAATTTCCTCGGCTTTAATTCCTTTCGAAACCAAATATTGCATAACAACGTCTTTATCCTTAGCCAAATCTGCATAGGCTTGCTGAAGGTTGGTGTTTTCTTTTGAAAAACGACCTTCCCAAACAATAAGGTCCGAAGTGAAATCTTCCTTCCCCAATCCAGTAACTGAAATGGTTTGCTGGGAGTGGTTACGATTCATAAAAGCATTGCCCAAAACAAAGGAGGCAATGATTATGGCAAGGGCAAATATTATGGCTACTAGGGTTTTCATAATTTGAAATGGTTTAGGAATAAACTGTATTTTTTAAGGATTAGCATTTTTTTACAATGCTTCAAGTGTATTCATATAGTCGTATTGCAGATCTTCGTGCAATGTAGAAATTTTCTTCTTTATAATTTCAAGTTGTCGTTCGTAAAGTATTTTTAATGTGTTATTGCGCAAAAGGGACGGAGTGAAGTTTTTTAGTTTTTGACAGTAATAAAGCAACAGCTCTACTTCGGTTTCTTTCTTTAACGAATAGCGGATGTGCTTTTTAATTTCCCGAAGAATCTTCCGGACGCTTTTTTTGATGTAAAATAATGACTTCGAATTGATGGCTTTAAACTGCAAGTCAATTTCCGTTTTTATTGCTTGAATATACGCTTCTTCATCCTCAGATTCAAAAAGCAAATAGGAGAGGAGTTCCTTGTTTTCCTTTTTAAAACGAGACAAACGCAACACCAGTGTCATCAATTCCTGAGTGGAGCGATGTGTAAGTTCTGTCTTTATTTCTTTTGCGGAAGCAGGCTTCAAATGTCTTAGGATTTAGGGTTTATAGTTTACCTTGAAATCTATTTTTTTTTAAAGTTATATTTTTACTTTTGGCATTTGAAATTTGGAATTTTCTTAAAACCCCTCTTTCTTTTCCTTCTTTTGCCCCGTCATCATCAAAAAGGCTTTTAAAAACCCATCGATTTGACCGTCCAAAATGGCTTCGGTGTTCCCGGTTTCGTGTCCCGTTCGCACGTCCTTTACCAATTTATAGGGATGTAACACATAATTCCGGATTTGCGAACCCCATTCAATTGCCATTTTGTTGTTCTCTATTTCGGCGCGTTGGGCCTGCTGTTTTCGCAATTCAATTTCATACAATTGAGATTTCAGCATTTGCATTGCTTTTTCACGATTATCGAGTTGCGAACGGGTCTCGCTATTGTGAATCACGATACCGCTGGGCTTATGGGTAAGGATGGCTTTGGTTTCAACTTTATTCACGTTTTGGCCGCCCGCGCCGCTGCTACGCGCAAATTCCCAAGAAATATCGTTCGGATGGATTTCAATCTCAATACTATCGTCCACCAACGGATACACATAAACCGATGCAAAACTGGTGTGCCGCTTGGCGTTGCTGTCAAAAGGGGAGATGCGCACCAAACGGTGCACGCCGTTTTCGCTTTTGAGCCATCCAAAAGCGTATTCCCCGTCAATTTCAATGGTAACGGTTTTCACGCCCGCAACATCGCCCGCCTGAAAGTTGAGTTCGGTCATTTTATAACCGTTTTTTTCTGCCCACATCATATACATTCGCATTAGCATTTGTGCCCAATCGCAACTTTCGGTACCGCCTGCGCCGGCTGTTATTTGAAGCACGGCGCTCATGCTATCGCCTTCTTCGCTCAACATATTACGGAATTCGAGGGCTTCAATGGCATCTTCGGCCAATTGGTATGCAACGTCAACTTGGTCAGACGTGCCTTCGCCTTCTCTATAAAATTCAAGGGTCAACTCGGCTTCTTCGGTCAAGGAAAAAGCGGTTTCGTAGTCGGTCACCCACTTTTTTTTTGTGCGCAAAACCTTCATAAAAGCCTCAGCTTCTTGGGGTTTGTTCCAAAAATCGGGGTTGAAGGTTTTTTCCTCGTCGTTGGTAATTTCGATGTGCTTACCGGCTACGTCAAAGATATTGCCTTAAAACATCCAGTCGATTCTTAAGGTCTTTGATTTGATCTGTTGTGGTCATGATTGATGGGAAATTAAGCAAAAATAGGTTTAACTTGGATGAGGGGAAAGGATTTCGTGCTATTTTTGAAAAAGGGTTCGCGATTGCAAAGGCTGGTTAAAAAAATTGGGATGGTAATTCAATCCTTAAATCTTAATTATTGAATATTGAAATATAAACCTCAACAATAAATTTTAAAAAAAAATGAAAAAACTTCTACTCATTATTCTTATCTCATCGGGAACGTTTGCTTTTTCCCAAAATGATGAAGCCTTCGTGGATTCTATGGTTTCACAATTTATAAGTCAACTCACTGATTCCTCGGGCGCCGTTTTTTCGCGTAAAAATCATTGTGAGGGAAAAATTGAAATGTTCCAAATGTCCGATGGAAAAATGTGCAGTTCGGCCTCCACATATTATTCCGTGTATGTTTTTTGGAAAGAAAATGAAATTTCAAATGTCAAAAAATTCGATAATTGTGGGGACTTTGATGCCGTAGTTATTGAAACGGATATTACCGATAGGGTGTCCCAATTAAAGGAAACCTTGAGAGCCGAAGAAGTACAGCCATATAAAGCAGCAAATCCCGATAAATCCCCTTTTGGGAACATGAAAGTAGAGGATTGCCAAAAGGAATACACTTTCAATTTTGGTTCGGAAAAATTTGAAAAAAGTTTTAAGGAATTCGATCTGGGCAACGATTCCAATTCCCCGAACGTTAATACCGGGGCCAACAATGCACTTGAGTTAATTGTATTGGATAAAGAACTCAATAAAACTATTTCAGGCTTAGAGGGACAAGGGAAATTTAGAAGGATTACCAATTAAAGATTTACGATTTATAAATAATAAAAATAAATAGTTAATGATTGATCTTAGAAGCGATACCGTTACCAAACCTTCTGCCGGAATGCTAAAAGCAATGATGAATGCTGAAGTTGGTGATGATGTTTATAAAGAAGACCCAACGGTAAATGCACTGGAAAAAAAACTTGCCTCCATGTTCGGGATGGATGAAGCTCTGTTTTTCCCAACCGGCAGCATGGCAAATCAGGCTGCCATTAAAATGCACACCCAGCCAGGCGAACAGTTGATTTGCAATTCGTGGGCACATGTTTACAATTATGAGGGCGGCGGCGTTTCGTTCAACAGCGGGGTTTCTTGCAAACTCTTGGACGGCAGTCGAGGGATGATTACGGCAAGCCAAGTGGAAGAAGCAATCAACCCGCCCGATTTTTACCACAGTCCGCTAACGTCCTTAGTTTGTTTGGAAAATACCACGAACAAAGGTGGGGGCGCATGTTATGATTTCGGGGAATTCAAAAAGATTAAAACCGTTTGTGACAAGCATAATTTAGGACTTCATTTGGACGGGGCAAGATTATTCAATGCTTTGGTGGCTACAAAACAGAAACCTGAAGATTACGGAAAGGTTTTCGACACCATTTCCATTTGTTTGAGCAAAGGTTTGGGAACGCCCTTGGGCAGCGTGCTATTGGGGAAAAAGGAAATCATGAAAAAAGCGATGCGCGTCCGGAAGGTTTTGGGAGGAGGCATGCGGCAGATCGGTTTTATAGCCGCCGCGGGTTTATATGCATTGGAAAATAATGTAGAACGCTTGGCGGATGACCATAAAAAAACTTCGGAAATAGCTTCAGTTTTGGCGAAGCAATCCTACATAAAAAAAGTGGAACCTGCCGAAACCAACATTGTAATTTTTTACCTTTCGGAAAATCTTTCAGAGGAAATCTTCTTAAAAAAACTATTTCAAAAAGACATTAAAATCAGCACAATGGGCCAAGGAAAACTGCGAATAGTAACCCATTTGGATTATACAGATGAAATGCACCAGCGGTTTTTGGAAACTTTGAAAGGATTTTCAGTTTAATGTTTATTTAAATAAACCATTCATTCCCGGAATATTTGGCATTCCTTCCTTCGCAACTGCGGCCAGTTCATCTTCATTTATTTTTGTTGCTTTTTCAATGGCTTTATTAAGCGTCAAAACCAATGTGTCTTCCAATTGATCTTTATCTAGCAAAAGTTTTTCGTCTATTGAAATATCCTTTATTTCCCGATTTGCAGTAAGGGTAACTTTAAGCAGTCCATCACTACTGTTTTCATCTATTAAGACGTTGTTCATTCGAATTTTAGTTTCTTCAACTTTTTTCTGGGTTTCTTTCAGTTTTCCCATCATTCCCATTAAATCTCCAAGCATGGCGTTTTTTTTTAAATTAAATTCAAAAATACGATTTTGAAAAAGCCAACACAGGCATTCTTATAAAATATTAGATGAAATTTCATTTGCTTCACTTAAATTTGGCCATTCCCTAAATTAATAAGAAAAACTTCGCGAAATTAAAATGATTACTCCCCCCAAAGCCAAGAAAATACCCAAAGAACTTGAAATCCATGGCGATGTCCGGATTGATGATTATTATTGGCTCAATCAGCGGGAGGAGAAAGACGTTATTGAATATTTGAATGCGGAAAACGACTATTTTGATAAAATGACGGCCCACACCAAAAAGTTTGAGCAAAACCTTTTTGAGGAAATGAAGGCGCGTATAAAAGAAGATGACAGTTCTGTACCTTATTTTTATAATGAATACTATTATATAACACGTTTTGAAACAGGAAAAGGTTACCCCATTTATACCCGAAAGAAAGGGAATTTGGACGCACCGGAAGAAATTATGTTCGATGTAAACGAAATGGCAAAGGGGCATACTTTTTATAACCTTTCTGGGATAAACGTAAGCGACAACAATCAGTTGGTTTCCTATGGGGTTGATACTTTAGGGCGTAGGAATTATGATATTTTCGTAAAAAACCTGAAAACAGGAACTATTTTGGAATGCCAGATTGTTGGTACTACGGGCGGTTCAACTTGGGCCAACGATAATAAAACCCTTTTTTACACCCGAAAGGACGAACAAACATTAAGAGCCGACAAAATTTTCAGGCATATCCTTGGCACCGATTCTTCTAAAGATAGTTTGATTTTCAATGAGAAGAATGAAGCTTTTGGTACCTATGTTTACAAAACAAAATCCGGTAAATTTTTGGTGATTGGCTGTTACAGTACCCTAACCTCGGAATTCCGGATTTTGAGCGCTGACACGCCGAAGAAAAAATTCAAGGTTTTTCAGCGGCGGGTCCGTGGGTTGGAATACACTATATCCCATTATGAAAATGATTTTTATATTTTAACCAATAAAGACAAGGCCGTCAATTTTAAATTGATGAAAACGCTGGATACCGAAACTAAAAAGGAAAATTGGAAGGAAATGATTCAGCATAGCCCGGATATTTTATTGGAAGACATTGATATTTTCAAGGAATATTTGGTTATAAGTGAACGTAGCAACGGTCTTTCAGAAATCCGGATTCAAAATTGGGAAAGCGGAACAAGCTATTACCTTCCTTTTCACGATGAAACTTATACCGCTTTTACGCTTCAAAATGTTGAATTCGATACCAAAATCCTGCGTTATGGGTACAATTCACTGACAACGCCCGCTTCAGTAATTGATTACAATATGCAAACGGGAGAGGAAACTATTTTAAAAGAAGTGGAGGTTTTGGGTGGAAAATTCGATAAAAACAATTACGAATCCAAACGTTTGTGGGCAACTGCGGAAGACGGCACAAAAATCCCCATTTCACTGGTCTATAAAAAAGGCTTCAAAAAAGATGGTGCAAACCCCCTTTTGCTCAATGGTTATGGGGCTTATGGCTCCACTGCGGATCCTTATTTTTCGACAGCCCGGCTGAGTTTGCTGGACCGTGGTTTTGCGTATGCCTTGGCTCACGTGCGTGGGGGGGAGGATTTGGGCACCAAATGGTACGAGGATGGTAAGCTTTTGAAAAAGAAAAATACATTTACCGATTTTATCGATGTTTCCAAGTTTTTAATTGCCGAGGGCTACACCTCTGAAAAGCATTTGTATGCATCGGGCAGTTCAGCGGGGGGGTTGTTGATGGGCGCAATTATAAACATGGCGCCGCAACTGTACAACGGCATTATTTCCTCGGTGCCTTTCGTGGATGTGCTTACCACGATGCTGGACGATACTATTCCACTTACCACGGGCGAATATGACGAATGGGGAAATCCTCACGACAAGAAATATTATTTTTATATGAAATCCTATTCGCCATACGATAACGTGGTAGAAAAAGAATATCCCAATATGCTCGTCACCACCGGGTTGCATGACAGTCAAGTGCAATACTGGGAACCGGCCAAATGGGTTGCTAAATTGCGCGAAAAGAAAACCGGATACAAGGTTTTATTGTTGCAGACCAATATGGAAGCTGGTCACGGCGGGCCTTCCGGCAGGTTTGAAGCTTTAAAAGAGGTAGCTATGGACTATGCTTTTTTACTCGACTTGGAAGGAATAAAAGAGTAATTGAAATATTTTTGTACTTTTGCAAGGTTTTAGATTTTAGTTTTAACTAAGGATTTAACGAATTCCCTTTTTATGAAAGAAATAAAAGCCCACAATAACGTGTTGGAACTTATCGGCAACACACCATTGATAAAGCTTAATAAAATTACCTCCAAAATGAAGGGTAATTATTTCGCAAAAGTAGAAGGGTTTAATCCCGGCCACTCCACCAAAGATCGCATCGCACTTTACATTATTGAAGAAGCAGAACGCAGGGGAATTTTAAAACCTGGCGACACCATCATTGAAACTACTAGCGGCAACACCGGTTTCAGCATTGCCATGGTAAGCATAATCAAAGGTTATGAGTGCATTTTGGCCGTTAGCTCAAAATCATCCAAGGATAAAATAGATATGTTGAAAACGATGGGAGCGAAGGTATATGTTTGCCCGGCCCACGTTAGCGCGGATGATTCGCGTTCTTATTACGAAGTGGCAAAAAAGATTCACAGCGAAATAAAAGGTTCAATTTACATCAATCAATATTTCAACGAACTTAATATAGATGCCCATTATTACTCTACCGGACCTGAAATTTGGGAACAAACCCAAGGGCAAATCACCCATTTGGTTGCTTGTAGTGGAACCGGGGGTACCATCTCTGGTGTTGCACGTTTTTTAAAGGAGAAAAACCCCGCCATTAAAGTAATCGGCGTTGATGCATTTGGCTCTGTTTTACAGAAATACCATCAAACCGGGGAGTTTGACTCAAAAGAAATTTATCCCTACCGCATAGAAGGTCTGGGCAAAAACCTGATTCCCACCGCCACCGATTTTAAAATTATCGATAGTTTTATAAAAGTAACCGACGAAACCAGTGCGCACACCGCCCGGGAACTTGCAAAAACCGAAGGGCTTTTTGTTGGCTACACCAGCGGTGCAGCCATGCAAGGTTTAAAACAGTTGGAAGAAGAAGGCAAATTTACCGAAGACAGCAATATTGTGGTAATTTTCCCGGACCACGGCTCACGCTATATGAGCAAAGTTTTCAGCGACGATTGGATGGCCCAGCAAGGATTCTTTGATCCTGAAACTTCCGAGATACACAAAATTGAGTACATAAAATAAGAAGTACAAATCTTCAAATTAAAGAAACCAAATGTTACTTAAAAAGAATGTTTGGTTTTTTTTATACTATAAAATTTCTAAATTCCCATCACCAAAAAAACATTATGCCAATCTTTATTATTTAATTAATTTTGCGGCTTGTCAAAACAACACCAACAACTCATGAGAGATTTATTCGATAAAATATATAAAGACAAAGGCCCCTTGGGGAAATGGGCAGAACAGGCAGAAGGCTATTTCGTTTTCCCAAAACTGGAAGGTGAGATTTCCAACCGGATGGGCTTTAAAGGCAAAGAAGTAATCACTTGGAGCATAAACGATTATTTAGGGCTCGCCAATCACCCCGAAGTTCGCAAGGCAGATGCTGATGCGGGCATAAAATATGGTTCCGCATATCCCATGGGAGCACGGATGATGAGTGGACACACGGACCTTCATGAACAATTACAACGTGAACTTGCTGCTTTTGTAAGCAAAGAAGCTGCATACCTTTTAAACTTCGGATACCAAGGAATGGTTTCCACCATTGATGCGCTGGTTTCTAAAGTGGATGTTATCGTTTATGACGTTGATGCCCACGCCTGTATTATCGACGGGGTAAGGTTGCATTTGGGCCAACGTTTTACATATCGGCATAATGATATGGAAAGTATCGAGAAGAACCTGCAGCGCGCCACAAAAGTGGCCGAAAAAACCGGGGGCGGGATTTTGTTGATTTCCGAAGGCGTGTTCGGGATGCGTGGTGAACAGGGGAAACTTAAAGAAATAGTTGCACTTAAGAAAAAATATAATTTTCGACTTTTCGTGGATGATGCACACGGATTTGGGACATTGGGTAAAACCGGAGCGGGAGCGGGCGAGGAACAAGGCGTCCAAGACGATATCGATGTGTATTTTGCAACTTTTGCAAAATCGATGGCCAGTACCGGCGCATTTATTGCCGGGGATGAAGAAATAATGAATTATTTGAAATATAATTTAAGGTCGCAGATGTTCGCCAAATCGTTGCAGATGCAGTTGGTTGCCGGCGCTCTTAAACGCTTGGACATGCTCCGCACCATGCCCGAACTAAAAGAAAAACTTTGGGAGAATGTGAACGCGCTTCAAGGCGGTTTGCGCAAACGAGGCTTCGATATTGGGACCACGCAGAGTTGTGTTACACCGGTTTATTTAAAAGGTAGCGTTCCCGAAGCTATGGCGTTGGTAAAAGATTTGCGTGAAAACCACGGGATTTTCTGTTCCATTGTAATATATCCGATTATTCCAAAGGGATTGATTTTATTGCGAATGATTCCCACTGCAACTCACACAATTCAAGATATTGAAGAAACTTTGGACGCTTTTTCCGCCATTCGCGAGCGTTTGGAAAACGGAACTTACAAACGTCTTTCAGCTGCTGTTGCAGAATCAATGGGGGAATAAGTTTATTTTAAATTTCAAAATGCAATAATGGAGTTTGGAATTTGGGACCCGGACTATAAACTCTTTCGAAAAGTACTCCGCTCTTTGTGCTGAATGGGGGAGTAGTCCTTCCATAGCAATTGCACGGCGGTATTTTCCTTTAGTTCGGGATTGGTTTCAACAGTATGAATTCCTTTGGAATTGAACAGGTATTGCATTTCCTCAAAAATAATTGCTGTAACCCCTTTTCCCTGATATTCCGGATCTATCCCAATCAAATAAAAAGCAGCCATATTGTTCTTGCGCTGAGCCTGCATAAGATGATACCAGCCAAATGGAAACAAGCTCCCGTTGGCCTTTTTCAAGGCTATGGAGAACGAAGGCATCACAATTGAAAAAGCGATCAGTTTGTTGTTCGCGTCCTTTATACATGTAATATAATCCGGGTGAATAAAATTGAAATATTTCGTTTTGTAATATTCAATTTGATATTGCTGAACGGGCACAAAGGTTTGTAGTGTATTATAGGTTTTGTTCAAAAGCCCGAACATATCGTCAACAAAGGGCAGGATTTCCTTTTTGTCCTTAAAACGAATGACAGTCAATTTATAGCGTTCCCTTATAATTGCAGAAAACTTCTTCACTTTTTCGAAAGCTTCATCGGGAATGGTCAATTTATATTCTACCCAAGTTGCCTGTTTTTCAAAGCCAAGTTGTTCAAAATGTTCAGCGTAGTAGGGGTGATGGTACCAAGTTATCATGGTGTTCAGCTCGGTGAAACCTTGGGTGAGGATACCCGCTTTTTCCATATTGCTGAACCCGACGGGACCTTCGATATATTCAAGGCTATGGGTTCTTCCCCTTTCAAAAGCTTTTTCAAGAAGCGCTTTGGTAACCCCTATGTCATCAATCATATCCAGCCAACCAAAACGAACTTTTTTCTTGCCCAGCTGATTTATTTCCAAGTGATTTAAAATTACGGCAATCCTACCCACAATTTTCCCATCTTTAAAAGCCAGGTAATACCAAGCTTCAGCATTTTGAAAAACAGGGTTTATGGATTTATCCAAAGTTTCCAATTCATCCTTTATCAATGGCGGAACCCAATATTCAGAGTTTTTGTAAAGTTGAAATGGAAAGGTTACAAACCGTTTCAAATCTTTTGGGGAGATAATTTCTTTAACTGTGATCATAAATTTAATATGCTATAAACCGCCATCTTCCTCGATTTCCAAATCATCCTGTCTTTCTGCTTTTTTTCCCTCGCGTTCTTTTTTCTTGCCCCTGCCTGCTTTTCCTTTTTCTTCCAAATATTCATCCTGCTTGTGCATATCAATCCTATATGAAAGCCCAACCCTTCCATAAAGCCTGGAAGGAGTGTCTTTGAAATTGGTGAGCACCGAAGCATCTATCTGAAAATTTTTATTAAACAAATAGGCTGCACCGCCCCTAAAAAGTTGGTCTGCATAAAAATCACTTTTGATACCCTGGTTTTCAACAAAGGCAGAAAATTTTGGATTGAAAGCATGTGTTAGGGTTATGATATAACCATAACTTGGAAAGTCCGTGGCAATCCTGTCCACCACGATATTGGTAACAAAAACCCACCCACCGATCCAGTTGTTTTGGGTGGCCAGCACAAACTTTGGGCTGATGGTGCTTTCCTGTTCCGGCACGAAAGGATTATCTGCCATATCGAAATTCGCGCCTGCATAAACCGAAACTGCTGGTATTAAATCTTCCACCTGAAACCGGTTGTTGGCCTTCCAACTGTAAAGGTTTGGCCCTTGCAGTTCGCGTTTTCGGTACGGATCATAAATAAGGTATTTAGCGCCCAAGGTGTTGCTTCGGAAATTACTTTCCTTATATTCATAGGGACTGGCAGCATTGATATCGGTTATTGTATTTGCCTGATATTCCCCTGTTAAACTTACTTCCAATTCTTCTTTAAAAAAACCATAGCGAATGGAATAATCAATTAAGAACCCCGTGGTTTCGGTGTTGAGCAATCGATGTTCTTCCATACCATAACCGAACCCTGTTTCTAGTTGTATGATTTGTTTTCCCACAGAAAACGCTCCTTGGGAAATGCCCGGCCTATTGGAATTCAAGGTTTCGGTATATTGTGCAAAAGCAGAAAATAGGGGAAACAAAAGCAGGGAAAGGAAAAATATCCGGTAGTGCATAGTGGTTGGGTTTAGTTTCAAAGATAAAAGTTTTTATCAATAATTTAATAGTTCCTTTTCGTCATTTATGTCCCAAACCTTTATTTTTGTTGGGTAATCAAAAAGCATAATGACTATTTTAAAAACGGTTTTAATCGTCCTTCTCGTATATTTTGGGCTAAAATTCCTGATACGTTTGCTAGCCCCCTATATAATGCGGTATATAGCAAAAAAAGCTGGGCAGAAATTTCAGCAGTCATTCGGAAATAGCCCCTTTTCAAATCAAAATCCTCACGAAAAACCCAGAGAAGAAGTAATTATTGAAAAGATGCCTTTTCAAAAAAGAAAAAGCTCTAATAAAGTTGGAGAATACGTGGATTATGAGGAAATAGAATAAAAGGGACCGAAGCGCGAAATCCAAAAATTTATGCTTTCTTCATTAATTTGCGTACTATCTTTTATTTCCCATTTAAAGTAGCCGGAACTTTAAACTTGAAAGCTTGAGCTTTTATATAGAAGTTTTTTTATAATTTCCCAACTTCTAATCCAATCCCTCTTTTATGCAGTTTCAGTATAAAAAATTCCTTCCCCATTTAATCGTTTTATTAGTTTTTATAATTGCTTCCTTGGCGTATTTCAGCCCGGTTTTGCAAGGGAAAAAATTGTTTCAAAGTGACATCGCCCAATATACCGGGATGGCAAAACAGCAAATCGATTATCGTGAAGCAACGGGCGAGGAAACTTATTGGACAGATGCCGCATTTGGTGGAATGCCAACCTACCAATTGGGGGCAAAATATCCGCATAATTATATAAAACAGCTCGATTTGGCCATCCGCTTTTTGCCGCGCCCAGCTGATTATCTCTTCCTTTATTTTGTTGGGATGTACATCCTTTTAATAGTAATGAAAGTGGAGTACAAATTGGCACTGCTCGGAGCACTTGCTTTTGGTTTTTCCACTTATTTAATAATAATTTTGGGTGTTGGCCATAATGCGAAGGCGCACGCTATTGCATATATGCCGTTGGTTTTAAGCGGGATCATGCTTTGCTTTCGCGGAAAATACCTCTACGGATTTCTTTTGCTAACCATTTCAATGGCTTTGGAGTTAGTGGCCAATCACTTTCAAATGACCTATTATTTGATGTTGCTGGTCATTATTATTGGGATTGCCTATTTAATCGATGCCTTCCGAAAGAAAATGCTTCCACATTATTTTAAAGCTTTAGGGATAATGGCAGTTGCGGTCCTGATTGCCGTGGGTCTAAACGCAACCAATATTTTGGCCACAAAAGAATATGCGGATATTTCTACTCGTGGTGAAAGTGGCCTCACCATAAATGCCGATGGCAGCCCAAGGGAAAACCCCGAAGGTCTCGATTATAACTATATCACCGAATATAGCTATGGCAAACTGGAAAGTTTTAATCTATTTATTCCCGGGTTTATGGGTGGTGGTTCCGGCGATAGTTTTCCGGAAGATTCCCAAACTGTGGATGCACTCCTCCGAATGGGGGCCACACCACAGGAAGCAAGCCAAGTACATGTTCCAGCATATTGGGGCGATCAAACAATAGTGGCCGCACCCGCGTACATTGGGGCGGTTGTTATTTTCTTGGCGGTAATAGCGTTGTTCTTGGTTCGGGGCAGGTTAAAATGGTGGATTGTCTCTGCATTTGTTTTAGCACTTCTTTTATCTTGGGGAAAAAATTTCAATTTCCTCACCGAATTTTTTGTCAACAATATCCCGCTTTATGATAAATTCCGTGCCGTGTCTTCCATTCAAATCATCATTGAATTGATTTTGCCAATAATGGCGGTTTTTGGGCTTCATCAATTCTTTAATGCTTTCGAAAAAGACGAAACGAAGAAAAAAGCTTTGTTGTGGTCTGCCGGAATAGTGGGTGGATTGACATTGTTTTTTATTGTTTTCAAAAATTCCCTTTTCAGTTTTGCTGGGCCTTATGACAGCTATTTTATTAAAGAACTGGGACTTCCGTTTATTGAGGCCGTTCGGGAAGACAGGGCTTCCATTTTTACTTCCGATGCCTTACGTTCATTGATTTTTGTTGCAATTACCTCTTTGGTTTTGTGGTTATTTCTTAAGAATAAAATCAAACAAACTACCGCCATTGCCATTTTTGTATTACTGATTTTAATTGATCTTGTTGGGGTGGACCGAAGGTACGTGAACAATGAAGATTTTGTGCAGGCCAAAATGATGGACAATCCTTTTCAAGCTAATTCTGCCGACACCCAGATTTTGGAAGATGATAGTTATTACAGGATTTATGATGCTTCCGCGAATGCTTTCAACAGCGGAAGGGCAAGTTTTTTCCATAATGCTTTGGGAGGATATCACGCTGCAAAACCCGGCCGGATACAGGATTTAAATGATTTTTATTTTGAAAAAGGAAATATTGGTCTTTTGAATATGATGAACGTAAAATACATCATTGTTCCGGGCAGAGAAGGAGGGGGCGTGATGGCTCAACGGAATCCTTATGCCAACGGGCCTGCCTGGTTTGTTAAAGATGTCATTATTGCAGAAAATGCAAACCAGGAAATCCAATTATTGGACAGTTTGGACACAAAGAAAACGGCGGTTATATTCAAAGAATTTAGCAAACAAATTCCTTCAAAAATTGATACGGATTCCACAGCTGTTATTGAATTGGTAAGCCATAAACCCGAGCATTTGGTTTACGAAACCGCTTCCAAAACCCCACAGCTTGCTGTTTTTTCTGAAGTTTATTATCCGAAAGGCTGGAATGCTTTTATAAATGGTAAACCCGTGGATCATTTCCGTGCAAACTATACATTGCGGGCCATGCAGATCCCGGCAGGAAACAATAAAGTAGAATTCAAATTTGAACCTGAAGTGGTTCAAACAGGAAGCACGATTTCGCTGGTAAGTAGTATTTTATTATTGCTGATAGTTTTAAGTGGGATTTATTACAATTCCCGAAAGAAACGGCAACCGTCCGAAGAATTATAAAATTTAATGAAGCGCGTCCTGATTATAACATATTATTGGCCACCCGCCGGCGGCCCGGGGGTGCAACGGTGGTTGAATTTCGTAAAGTATTTCAGGGAATTTGGGATTGAGCCCATTGTATATGTTCCTGAAAACCCCCATTATCCAATTATTGATGAAAGTTTTGCGGTTGATGTTCCTCAAGGAATTGAAATTATAAAGTTTCAAATAAAAGAGCCTTATAAATTAGCCGCTTTATTTTCAAAAAAGAAAACAAAAAAAATCAGTAGCGGGATCATTTCAAAAACCAATCCATCGCTACTTGAAAAATTAATGCTTTACGTTAGGGGAAACTTTTTTATCCCCGATGCACGGGTTGGTTGGGTGAAACCTTCCGTTATATTTTTGAAAAATTATATTTCTAAAAATCCGGTGGATATAGTTATAAGTACGGGACCACCCCACAGCCTTCATTTAATCGGAATGAATTTGAATGAGGAACTCAATCTCCCATGGATAGCAGATTTTAGGGATCCTTGGACCAGTATTCATTACCATAAATCGCTTCGACTGAATAAATTTTCGAAAGTAAAACACCACAAGCTGGAATCGAAAGTGCTTCAAAGTGCCGATGCAATTGTTGTAACCAGTCCGGGCACTAAAGCAGAATTTGAAATGATGACCCGAAAACCAATTCATATTATCACGAATGGTTTTGAAATATCTAAAAAAATAGTTCGAACTCCCGATGTTTCATTTTCAATAGCTCATATTGGTTCTTTGTTAAGCAACCGAAATCCGGAAATTTTATGGAAAGTGCTTTCCAAAATTGCTTCAGAAAATAAGGATTTCGCCAAAGATTTTAAAATAGTTTTGGCCGGGGCGGTGAGCGAAGAAGTTATGGCGAGCCTTGAAAAATTCAATTTAAATGAGAATGTTGAAATGCTTGGCTATGTTTCCCACACCGAAGCTTTGCAATTACAGCATAACGCTCAAGTTTTGCTTTTGTTGGAAATGGACGTGCCGGAAACACGGGCGATAATACCAGGAAAACTTTTTGAATATCTTGCTGCGAAACGTCCAATCATTGCTTTGGGACCGAAGGGAAGTGATATTGAAGAGATTATAGACAAAACAAAATGTGGAAAATTTTTTACATATTTTCAGGAAGATGGGCTTCGAAACCTAATTCTTCAATATTATCAATTGTATAAAAATAATTCCTTGGAAATTAATTCAGAAAATATTGACCGCTATAGCAGGAGGGAACTTACCCAGAGAATGGCAAGTTTAATTAATGATATGTTGATTTCCCCCAAAAAATAAACCCCCGAAAAGCACATGGCTTAACGAGGGTTTAACCAACCAACCAAAAATTTTTAACCCCTTCCGCCTCTTGAACTATTTCCACTTTTAACGGCGGAACCGCGAGAGGAAGTATTGCTACTTCCTCTATTGATTGCCGTGTTCGATCTTGAAGAACTATTCCTGCTAACACTCTCATTTTTCGGTGCGGGCGCAGTATTTCTTTTAACGTTAGTATTCGTATTTCTTGATACGGAATTACTATTACTTTGTCTTTTTACCGGTTGTACGCGGGTTTCATTTTTAGGCACTTCACGTTGTGTTACGTTCGAAGATTCATTTTTTAGGGTAGGCCGCGAATTTTTTACCGCCACATTCCTCGAAGTAGTGCTATTTGTATTATTTACACTTCTTGAGTTTTTATTGTTTTTAACCGCGGTACCCCTTTCGGTAGCAATATTGTTATTCCGAACTGCTTTATCATCCTTTTGGGCGATGCCACGGCTTGTGCTATTTCCTTTCGCTACCGTTGTAGCGCGGCTGCTACCCGTATAATTGTTCCGGGAAACCATATTTTCTCTGTCGTTGTTTTGAGCAACCGCTGTATTCCTTCGGTTGGGGTTGTAATCTTTATTTACTGCAACCCTTCCGTCTTTGTGATGCACACGGCTACCTGGACGATGAAAATCCCTTCTACCATTGGAGTAGGCTACTTTATGCCTGTTTTTGTAATAACTGTGGTGATGGTTCCAGCTGTAACGATGCGGGCTGTAATATCTTCTATATGGATAATCATATACGATGCAGCTACTGAAAATAGGCCGCGCATAATAAACGTGCCAAGGTTGGTACACATAGTAAGGGTTATAATAGTTTATAAATCCTGTATAGTGTGTAAAATAACCACGAGTATCATAGAACACATGCAAACCACCAACGCGGACTACACGCCTATCGTTATAGTGGATGTCCACGTTCCCGGCCTGAACAATGCGGCCAAATTCATCGTAATAAATGGGCACGTTTTCCACTTGAACCACGGCGCCATAATCATCGTACTGAACGTACATTTCATAATCGTAGCCGGAATTGAAGCTGACATTTACATTTGGCGAGCCAACAGAAACACTAACCGTGCTACCTTGATTGCCGCCAACATGTACAAAATCGAACTGGCCATCGGGGAAAACCGAAAACTCGACCCCGCCCTCAACAAAAATGTAGGCGTTGCCATCGTAACCGCGACCCATGGTTTCTGTGGGGGCAGAAACCGATGCAATAGCGGAAAAACCAATCATTAAAAAGCTGAAGATAAATGCTGAAAATTTTTTCATAATCTTAAATTTTAAATGGGACATTCCTTTTTGTTTTTTGGCCGGTTTGGACGATTGCTAAATACCAACGACCGTGCCATAATTTTAAATATTTGATTTTCAAATATTTAATTTTATAAATGTATTTTATGGGAATTTAAAATTTAGAAATAAAAAAATCCGCTGAAATGTTTTACCACTTCAACGGATCCTAAAAAACTAACCAACCAAAACTTTTTTTAATATTATAAACCTATAATTAATTTTACAATCATTGTGCCAAAAATACTATGGTAAAAAAATAAATCACAAATTAAATATCGTCGTCTTCCAAGTTATAATTAAGTTAGAAATTTAATTTTTAGGAATTTGATAAAATCATCTTCTTCGATGTCCATTAAGGATTTATAAGCAATAAAGGCATTGGTATGTATGGATATTTTTTCCCGGATGCCTGCCGCTTCAGCTGCCATTGAATAAAATTCCTTGGCTTTTTCGAAATTGCCTTGGTACATTGCTGCTTCCGCCACGGTTGCATTTTTCCACAAAGAAGGGATTGAAACCTTTTCTGTGGCTGCCATGGCCATTTCGGCATATTCACGCATCTTGTTTTTGTCTTCTTTATATACAAGACTTAAAAAAGCTAGGTTAATTGCATGATAATAAATTTGCTCATCATCCCTTTTTTCCGTCGAAATATCAAGTGCTTTTCCATAATATTCCATGGCTTTTTTTCCATCCGTTTCTGAAAATGACTGAATGAATTTCCGTTTAAGTCTTCCGCCCATAATTCCCATTAAATCCGTATTTTCCTGCGAAAGCGGATGGTTGAGCAAAATATCCATTACGTCTTCATTTTTATCCAAACCTTCAAGCGCAAAAAGCAATTGTTTTAACCCTTTTGAATTTAAAGTTTCCTTCGAGGGGAAAAGTTTTTTTACTACTGCATCATATTCGCCCAGTAGATTATTGATTTCTTCTTGGTTGGTATATAAATTGTGAAATTCATTATCCGTCAAAATGTCCACCAATAAGCGGTACGTATCGTTTTCCATGCTTGAGGGCTGCACCATGGAATAATGGTTTCCCGAAAGAGTTACTTGATATTGAACATCAAAAGGATCAAAAATAGTTGACACAGGTATGTCTTTATCATCCGTTCCGGCAACAATTTTTAAAGCAAATGGATATGCTTTTGGAAATTTTCCTTGCCAATTATTCTTTAAGGATTGAATAAAAACCCCGTCACTTTGAAGGTCTGCCCACCTATTGTCAAGTTTTGAAGTAGTTGTATTTATTCCATTACTGGGGGTTCCGAAAAGAAGGACATGGCTAATCCTGTCAAGTTCGTTTTTATCCAGTTCCATCAAAGATTTTTGAACCGCCAAGCCACCGAGGCTATGACCCACAATGGCGATACGTTTATAATTATTGAATTTGTGTTTTATAGATGCCGAAAGATAATCTGCAAGACGTTCAATATCTATGGCGGAGGCCCAAATGCCCTTCCCCATTTGTGGAGCAACATTTTCCGAATAACCCAACGGGAACATATCCCAACCCTTCATTTTGGGGTCTTCTTTTATTAAATTTTGGAGTGAATTAAATGTTGTTGCAGCTTCCCCCGAAAACCCATGAACAAATATAACAGCATTGACTGCGTTTTTCCTTTCTCTAAAATTGGTAACTATTTCCTTTTCAATAGGCTTGGTAATTGGCGGTTCAATTTTGGTTGAAGTATCCAGCTGATGTTTTTTTTCTTTTGGAAGCTTGCTGAGTATGAAATCATCATACATTTGAATGTTTACAAACGGGCGTTGTGTAGGCTTTCTTTCAGGCACTTTTTTCATTAAGTAATTGATCACATCGGTCATCCGGACAAATGGTTCTTCAAAAAAAGTTTTATGCTCGCCCGTAAGCACTTCAATTAAACAAGTGGTGAACAAACTCAGAGTATCTCCCGGTAGGATATAAGATTTTTCTTCGGCCCTGCAGGAAGTTAAAAAGGACATCCCTTTGCCATCATCAATATTTTGTGCCAATCCTTCAGGGTTACGCAACCGTTGTTTTAGTTCGGTTGAATTTATTTCGGTACCTGCTTTGGTCATTCCCTCGGCATGGCAACAATCTAAAAACAAAATGATTCGATTGGATTTTAAAGCACTTATTAATTCCCTTAATTCTTGTGCGAGCACCCAGGTTTTTTCAAAATTTTCAATGGTGCAGTCATTGGGTTGTAAAAAATAATATCGTTTATTTTCCGATTCCGGTTTTTCGGGTTCCCCGGTTTTTCGGCTTGCAATAAGATCATTGTCCGTGAACGTGCCTCCGTGTCCGGAATAATATATAAGAACGGATGCGTTTTCATCAGTTTTGGCTATTAAATCTTTAAATGCTTTTAAAATTTTTTTTCGAACGGCCTGTTTTTCGACCAATAGCGTGATGTTTTCTTTTTTATAACCCGCAAGTTTTGGGTTCACCAAGATATCATAGACCGCTTGGGCATCCTTAACACTTTCTGGCAAATCGTGGCCCACGCCAATCATTATTGCATGGGAATTTTTTAAAGAGTTTCTCATGGTTTGAATTGCTTATAACTATAAAGCATTGTACATTTTTTTTATTTGATGTATCTGTGAGGAAGTAATATTTGTCCCCGCAAGGTTTACCACTTTTAGCAAGGATTGGGTCAGTTCACTTTTCTCTGGGTTAATAATTCCTTTAGCCGTTAATGCGTCACAGAGGGAAGGAAAACTTTTGCTTGAGACCTCAATTTCTTCTTCCGTAGCCAAATCGATCAAGGCTTTTTCCAAACTTTTTTTGATAGTCATAAGCTGTTGATAAGGTGGGTCATTTATACTTTGAATATCAAGATTGGATTTGCCGATGGCCATTTCCTCCGGCTTATAGATTTCAAAAGTAGATTTAGCTTTTTCCAGTTCCTTTTCAAAAGTCAACGATATCCCGGAGCTATCTGCCTTTAAAGCACCTAACCTCTTAAATGCGCCCTCGAAGTTTTTTCTGAAAAGAATAAATATTGCCAAAAGCGTAACAGGCCAAATAATGACTTCAATCAACCGAATGATCAATTCAAAATTTGAGGTAGCCGCATTTTCTTGTAACATGATTTTAGTTTTTAGTTAATGCCAAAAAGTAAGGATATTGATAAAAGGTTGTGTGTTTTTATATTTTATAAAGTGTGGATCGTTTTGAAATGTTTGGGAAGTGTACATATGCCCCTCGGCCACGGCCTTCATTAAATGAGCATTCATTTCGGTAGTATTTTTAGTAATGGCATAAAATTGTGCAAGGGCATAGTCGATACTGCCATATTTATATTTTCCCCTTTGAGTTTCAATGTTTTTAAGGTATTTTTCAACTTGCTTGGGCTTGTTTAAATGATGGGAACAAATGGCCAATTCTGCCAAAATATCAATATTTTCCGGCTCCTTGAGGAGTGCTTCTCCTAATAATTTTTCGGCAATTCCATATTCTCTTTTATAATATAATGCTTCGGCAAGTATTGTTTTATCTGAAGTTTCTTTTGATGCTTTTATTATTTTATCTAAATATTCATTTGCTTTTAAAGTGTTTTCAGCAAGTAGATATTCTTTGGCGGTGTACAAGCACATATTATCAAAAACATCCACTGGGCTTAAAAGTTCAATTTCATTTATAAGTTTTTCCGTTTTAAAGTGAGAACCGGAACGAACATATGCAGCAATCAATGGTTTTTTGAGAAAGGTTTCCGGGGCTGTTTCAATTAGGGGTTCAAGCAGCTTAATTGAACTTTTATAATTTTTCAATTCAATGTCCGCAAGGGCTTTGACATATATCCGGCTTATACAGTCCGGGCAGTTTTGCAAATCCATGCTATCCATTTTTATAACATCAAAAATGTTTTGTACATCTTCGGGACGATTTACAAATTGCAAGGCAACCACCATTGCGCTTTTGTTAGATTTTAGATCAAAAGGCGCAATTTCATATTCTTTTAATGTGGTGCTGTAAACTTTTTTATTATTTCCCTTTAACAATGCATCATAGGTTTGCAATAAATTAACTTGACGTTTGTTGTTTTGGGAATCGGGTTCAATTGCATTGAGCAAGGAATCTGCCTTTTCGTAATTGCCCGTGTCATAAAAATAGGCAACCCGCAGTACTTTCGGCTCAAAATAAGTAGAATCTGCTTGAATGGCCTTATTTAAAAGTTGAAGATAAGTTTCGTTTTCTTGAGTATTTTTTGCTTCCAAAAAATACTTGTAAGCCTCATATTTAGGCGGACTGTCTTGAAGCATTTCCTTTTTACTGCCCTCCGTCATTAAAAAACCTAAGATGGATTCTTTAATATCATCAATGCAAACCAAGGCTTCATTGGTGTTGCATTCGCTGGGTTTAAATGCAATTAGGGTTTCATCACTAATTCCGTCCTTAATAATGCATTGGAACAGCAAATTATTATTTTTTAAATAAAAATTACCTGTTATAATTTTACCGGGCCTTAGGTATTCATTGACAACGGAAGTAACTCCTTCCTCCGAATTTTTACCTCGTAAAGCACTGGTGTATTCATTCACCACTTCTTGTGAAATAACTTGACCTGCTTGATTTTCCGTAATGCCGTGCATAATCCAATCGGAAGCCATTTTGCTAACAACATCATAGGCAGGATCGCCAGTATTGTTGCCAAATCTTAATACTGCAATTTTATTGGATTGTACAACTTTTGGCAACTCAACTTGCCTGACAAAATTTTTGTTGATTATCAAGACAACACATACTATAATAATAGCGGTAATAATACCCAGCGAAGAGAAATAGGTTCTTTTGAAATCTAATTTTTCCTTTATTTCATTTTCCTCTAAAATAAGGGCTTCTTTTTCCAAAGGTGCAATTCGTGATTTCCAAATGAAAAAAATATACAATGGGAACCCCAACAATAAGAGGATAATAAGGTAAGTCCCTGCTTTTAAAGGTAATCCCAATGCCTGCCACGTAACGGCCATAACTTGCAATAAAACCCAAGATACCACCACATAGATGGTTAGCATTTTGAAAACTTCTTTCTCTTGGCATTTTTTGAAAAATGGTTTAAGTTTCATTGGGTTTGGTTAGTTGCTTCTAAGATACTCAAATCCAATAATAAACAAATTAATGATAGAAAAATTTATTTGTTATTTTATAAAAATAAAGACTAACTTTAAGCTATTGTTCAACTAATTCATACTAATATGGCAACTGAAAAAAAACCAGCAAAAAAAACCGATGCTAAAGCAAACGCCAAAGCAAAACCCGCTAAAGGCAAAGACGAAAAAAAAACAGGTAAACCGAAGCCGGGATTAAATATTAATCCCAAGTAGAAGTTTTCTTTTTTAGGCAATTATTAACCCCTTTTCAAAATTATATTTTGAAAAGGGTTATTTTTTAAATCAATCGAAGCGCTGTTTTTGAAAATTTTTCTAACTAAATCTTGTGCCTAAGATATTCCGCAGTATAGGATTTTTTGTTTTTTATAATTTCTTCGGGAGTGCCTTCGGCAATAACATAACCACCGGTTTCCCCACCTTCCAAGCCAAGGTCAATGATGTAATCTGCACATTTAATTAGGTCAAGGTTATGTTCCACTACTATTACTGTGTGGCCTTTATCGAGGAGGGCATAAAAGGATGTCAATAGTTTTTTTATATCGTGAAAATGCAATCCGGTAGTGGGTTCGTCAAAAATGAAAAGGGCTTTCTCCTTTGTAATCCCTTTTATTAAAAAAGAAGCAAGTTTGATACGTTGCGCCTCGCCTCCGGATAGGGTGGAGGAACTTTGGCCCAACTGAACATACCCCAAGCCCACATCCTGTAAGGGTTGTAACTTGTTTACTATTTTGGTTTCGTTATGGGTTTTAAAAAAGGAAACGGCATCATCAACTGTCATCGTCAGCACATCGTCAATATTCTTATTTTGAAAAGTTACTTCCAGCACTTCTTTCTTAAATCGTTTCCCTTTGCAATTATCGCATTCAAGATGCACGTCTGCCATAAACTGCATTTCTATTGTTACCTCACCCTCGCCTTTGCAAGTTTCGCAACGGCCGCCTTCCACATTAAAGGAAAAATGTTTGGCCTGATAGCTGCGAATATCAGAAAGTTTTTGTGAAGCGAAAAGGTTACGGATATCGTCGTAAGCCTTTATATAGGTAACCGGATTGGATCGGCTGGAGCGGCCAATGGGGTTTTGGTCGATAAATTCAATACTCTTGATGGTGCCGAAATCCCCTTCCAAGGCATTAAACTGGCCTGGTTTTTCCCCATATCCGCCAATTTCCCGCGTTAGGGCAGGATACAAAATTTTCTTAACCAAGGTGCTTTTTCCGCTACCGGAAACGCCGGTAACTGCGGTAAATAAGCCCAAGGGAAAACTAACATCAATATTCTTCAGGTTGTTTTGACGTGCCCCTAGAATTTTAATTTTATTCTTAGAAACCCTCCGTTTTTTGGGAACTTCAATTTGCATCAATCCGTTCAAATATTTTGCAGTAAGCGAATCGGATTTTAAAATTTTCTCATAGCTACCGATGGCCACTACCTCGCCACCAAATGTTCCCGCTTCGGGACCAATATCGATGATTTCATCCGCAGCTTTCATAATATCTTCATCGTGTTCTACAACTATTACTGTATTTCCCAAATCGCGTAACGATTTTAAAACGCCAATCAACCTTTCGGTATCTTTAGGGTGAAGGCCAATACTTGGTTCGTCCAATATATACATAGAACCCACCAAGCTGCTTCCTAAAGAAGTTGCAAGATTTATCCGTTGCGATTCGCCACCGGAAAGGGTGTTCGATTTTCGGTTAAGGGTTAAATATCCCAAGCCCACATCCATTAAAAACCCAAGACGATTGTTGATTTCCAATAATAGTCTTTTCGCCACTTTTTGGTCAAATTCTGAAAGGGTAATGTTTTTAAAAAAATCCACAGCCTTTTCAAGGGGCAGTTCCACCAATTCCTGAATGGTTTTATCGTTGACCTTTACATAAGAAGCTTCGGGCCGCAATCGCTTTCCTTTGCAAGCGCTGCATTTAGTTTTACCACGATAGCGCGAAAGCATTACCCGGTTTTGGATTTTATAGCTTTTTGATTCCAAAAACGAAAAAAAGCCATTCAAGCCCTCAAAAAAATTGTTGCCTTCCCAAACCAATAGTTTTTGTGAGTCTGAAAGTTGAAACCAAGGCTTATGAATTGGGAAATCAAATTTATAAGCGTTATTGACCAATTGATCCCGATACCAGCCCATGCTCTCGCCCCGCCAAGGGAAAATGGCATTTTCATAAATAGAAAGGGCGGTATTCGGAATAACAAGTTCTTCATCAATGCCGATGACATCGCCATAGCCTTCACATTTAGGACAGGCCCCGTAAGGATTATTGAAACTAAATAGATGTACATTGGGTTCCAAAAACACCATTCCATCAGTTTCAAAACGATTGTTGAATGGCCGGATTTTATTGTTGGAAAGTTGTTCTATAAAAAGTTCGCCCTTACCTTCAAAAAAGGCCATTTGAACGGCATCTCCAAGGCGGTTGTAGAAATCTTCATCATCTCTAACAACAATACGGTCCACCACCAACATTATTTTTTTGGGAAAGGAATTTCGTTTCAGCTCATCGAGCCGAAGTACTTCGTTTTCAATCTTCACCCTTGCATAACCTTGCTGTGCCAAGGCCTGTAATTTATTTTCCATGGTACGATCTTTCTCCAAAAAAATGGGGGAGAGGAGTAACAGTTTTTCGCCTTCGGGAAAAGTTTTTATATAATTTATTATGTCATTTACGGTATCTTTTTTCACTTCCTTGCCGGAAATCGGGGAAATGGTTTTGCCGATTCGGGCGTAAAGCAATTTTAAATAGTCATATATTTCTGTTGAAGTCCCCACGGTGGAACGGGGATTCGTGGCATTCACTTTTTGTTCAATAGCAATGGCCGGCGATATTCCCTTTATTGAATCAACCTTCGGTTTATCAAGTCTCCCCAAAAATTGCCGAGCGTAACTAGAAAGGCTTTCTACGTAGCGGCGTTGGCCTTCTGCATACAAGGTGTCAAATGCCAAAGTTGATTTTCCGCTACCTGAAAGACCAGTGATGACCACCAATTTATTGCGTGGAATGGCGACAGAAATATTTTTGAGATTGTGAAGTTTAGCACCCTGAATGAGGATGTTTTTTTTAATATCTATTGTATCTGGATTCAATTTTTTTTATGCTTTTTTGTACTTTTTGCAAAGATAACACAACCCTTTTTAGGAAATCATAAAAGCTCTTTAATATAATTATTTAAAGAATAATTAACTTTTTTTTGCAATTGTGAAATGTTTGTTGTTATATTTACCCCTCATAACGTCATTTCTAAAATTTATTGCCTATAGCATATCATTACTTTTAAATAAACATTCAACTGAGCAACCAAAAAATTTAGTTGTTTATTTTTTAAAAAAAGGTATTGATATGAAACAAAGCTCAAGCTCTGATGCGCTATTGGTTAGCGCCTATATGAACGGTAATGAATCTGCACTTTGCGAACTTATTGAAAGGCACAAGCAAAGAATCTACAGTTTTATTTATTCGAAAGTTTTTGATAGGGATGTGTCCGAGGACATTTTTCAGGATACTTTTATTAAGGTTATCAAAACCTTGAAAAGAGGTGCCTATAATGAAGAAGGAAAATTCCTGCCTTGGGTAATGCGGATAGCGCATAATTTGGTGATAGACCATTTCCGAAAAAACAACCGTATGCCTAAATTCGAGAACAATGATGATTTCAACATTTTTTCGGTGTTGAGTGATAATGCGCTGAATATTGAAAAGCAAATCATTAAAGGTCAAGTTGAGAATGATGTCCGCAGGATCATTGAAGAACTGCCGGAAGATCAAAAAGAGGTATTGATGATGCGTATCTATAAGGACATGAGCTTTAAGGAAATCAGCGAGCAAACTGGGGTTAGCATTAACACTGCTTTAGGAAGAATGCGGTATGCCCTTATCAACTTGCGCAAAGTGATTGATAAACATAATATTATATTAACAAATTAATACAATATTCCATTTTATGCATCGTTATTTTTAAATAACAATTTAAACTTTAACTTATGCAAAAAATATACTCTGAAATTTCACGTTTGGACAGCGTGAATAAAAAAATGGTTCCAAAAGAAGAAACGGTTAAGTTCCTTCTGGCTTATTCGATGGCTTTAAGTGTTATACATGTTAATAAATTGAAGTTTGAAGCACTTCTAAACTAAACTTTGGAAAAACCCCCGGAATTAGCTTTCGGGGTTTTTTTTACTTTTTTAAATCTGCCATTATTTTGTTTTTCTTTTTCAAACTGCTTTAAAACGGTTTTCCTTCCAATTTTTTTTGTAATAATATCTTTTTCCAAATCCCATCCACGTGCCGGGGAATATTGCCTGCCATACCAAATTATCTGCAAATGCAGGTCGTTCCATAAATTTTCAGGAAACAATCTTTTTGCGTCCCGTTCTGTTTGTACCACATTTTTCCCTTTTGAAAAACCCCAGCGGTACATCAACCTGTGAATATGCGTGTCCACGGGAAATGAAGGTATATTAAAAGCTTGCGCCATTACAACACTTGCAGTTTTGTGGCCCACCGCCGGCAAAGATTCCAAAGCTGCAAAAGAGGCGGGAACATTTCCATTATATTTTTCGATCAGAATTTTGGAAAGCCCATGAATGCCTTTTGCCTTCATGGGCGATAAGCCAACGGGTTTTATGATTTCCCGAATTTCTTCGATTGAAAGTTTTGACATTTTATATGGATTATCAGCTTTTTCAAACAAAATCGGTGTAATCTTGTTTACCATTACATCGGTGCTTTGTGCGGAAAGTAATACAGCTATCAAAAGTGTATAGGAATCTTTATGTTGAAGGGGGATTGGGATTTCGGGATATAATATTCTTAATTTTTCTATCACAAAATCAACTTTTTCCTGTTTCGTCATTTTTATTTAATTTTAAACAAAAATAAAACAAATGGATTTATTGAAAGTGGGGGACAAAGCCCCAAATTTTAAAGGGATTGATCAAGAAGGAAATGAAATCTCGATGCAAAATTTTAAAGGGAAAAAACTCATTGTTTTTTTCTACCCGAAAGCGGACACCCCCGGTTGCACCGCGGAGGCGTGCAATCTTCGCGATAATTTTAAAGTTTTGCGGGAAGCAGGTTTTGAATTGTTGGGCGTAAGCGCGGATAGTGAAAAGAAGCAAAAAAAATTCAAGGAAAAGTATCATTTGCCCTTTCCATTATTGGCTGATGAGAATAAGGAAGTGGTAAATGCCTTCGGGGTATGGGGCCCAAAAACATTTATGGGAAGAAAATTTGACGGGATCCACCGTATTACTTTTGTAATTGATGAAAATGGGATTATTGAAAGAGTGATTGATAAAGTAAAAACAAAAACCCACACCGAACAACTCTTGGGTTAATCTTTTATTTTTTGGTGTGAAATTTCACTCCCAAAAAGCTTTTTATCAATAATAATATCCGCTACGCCTTCAGGTAATAAAGCTTCCCAGCCTTCTTCGCCGGTTTCAATCATTGAAAGTACTTCGCGCGAAAAAATATTTAAAACATCCGGATTAAAATCTGTGATATCCACTACTTTTCCATTGTATTTGAAAAACTTATAAAGTTCCTTCATACGGGGGTGGACTTTTAGGTTTTCACTATTGGTATACTCCCCGGTTTCAGCATCTTTCATGGGATAGAGGTATACTCTCAAATCTTTAAAAAATAATTTTCCAAAGGCTTCCAAAATACCGCCGCTCAAATGACGGTAATACTTTTCGTCAAAAATATCAACGAGGTTATTAACCCCCATGGCAAGGCCCATCCGCATTTTGGTGAAGCGGGAAAAATATTCCACCAGTTTATAATATTCTTGAAAATTGGAAATCATTACCGTGTGACCCAATGAGCAGAGCAGTTTTGCCCGGTCCATAAAATCCTCTTCATCAATTTCTCCTTCAGCCCGAAGGTTGGAAAGGGTTATTTCAAAAATAACTTCAGTCAATTCTTTTTCAACCTTATTTTCCTTTAGGAACATTGCATACGATTTTTCGTACATATCAATATTCACTTTTGTTACGGGCCTAAAACTTCCGCGAAGTGCGAGGATGTTTTTTTTATATAAAATTGCAGCTGGCAAAATATTTTTCCCATCGGGACCAAACATTATGGCGTCGGTCATACCATTTTTTATAAGTTGAAGGCTCATCAATCGGTTGTCCACATCTTTAAAGATGGGTCCGGAAAAGTTAACAGTGTCTATTTCAATTTTATCTTTATCGATATGGTCATACAAATAGCGCAACAATTTTCGAGGTTGGTCGTATTTGTAATAGGCGCCGTATATCAAGTTTACTCCCAATATCCCTAGTGTAATTTGCTGAAGTTGGGCATCGTTTTCGTGAAAACGGATGTGGAGGTCTATTTCGTTATAAGGCGCGTTTGGTTCTACTTGGTAGCGGATGCCCAACCAGCCGTGCCCTTTGTATTGTTTTGCAAAATCAATGGTTGCAACGGTATTGGCAAAGGAAAAGAACAATCTGTTCGGGTGTTTTTCCCGGATAATGCGCTCTTCGATTAGATTAATTTCGTGAGTGAGCATTTTTTTAAGCCGCGATTCCGTAACATAACGCCCATCTTCTTCAATACCGTAAATGGCATCGCTGAAATCCTTATCGTAAGCGGACATTGTTTTGGCAATAGTTCCGGAAGCTCCGCCAGCCCTGAAGAAATTACGAACCGTTTCCTGCCCTGCACCAATTTCGGCGAAGGTTCCATAGATATTTTCGTTAAGATTGATCCGTAACGCTTTGTTTTTTATGGAAGGGATATTTTCAAATTCCTTATCTCCCAATATGGTTTCAGGCATGGCCGCTGCATTAAATTTTCAGTATCAACAAAGGTAGCAATTACAATAGGCAAACAAAAAAAATACTGTTATTTTTGCGCTAATGAAAATGCCCATCACCGTTACATTTTTAGGCACCGGAACCTCTCAGGGAATACCCGTTATTGGTAGCGACCACGAAGTTTGCAAAAGTAAAAACCATAAAGACAAGCGCTTAAGGGTTTCAGTTTTGTTGCAATGGGAAGGTTTTTCGTATGTAATCGATTGCGGACCAGATTTCCGGCAACAAATGCTTCGTGAAAATGTTCCAAAAATTGATGGTATCCTGCTTACCCATGAACATAGCGACCACACCGCCGGGCTGGATGACATCCGCCCTTTTAATTTTCTACATGGAAATATTCCATTCTATGCCGAAGAGCGGGTGTTTCAATCCTTGCACGAAAGGTTTGGGTATATTTTTAAGGTAGAAGATAAATACCCCGGTGCTCCGGCTATAATTGAAAATATTATTAATAAAGAAACCCCATTTTCCCTTGGCGGAAAAAAGGTTATCCCGGTACAGGCCTTCCATGATACATTGGCGGTATTGGGTTTTAGCATTGATGGGTTTACATATTTAACCGATGTGAAAACGATAAAAGAAGAAGAAATCGATAAAATAAAAAACACCAAGGTTTTGGTGGTGAACGCCCTTCGGGAAAAACCCCATTATTCTCATTTCAATTTGGTGGAAGCCTTGGATTTCGTAGAAAAAGTAAATCCCGAAAAAGCCTATTTAACACACATAAGCCATTTATTAGGATTCCATGATGAAGTGGAAAAAATGCTTCCCAAAAATGTTTTTTTAGCCTACGACACCCTTAAAATAACTATTTGAAATGAAAAGTAAAATATTCCTGTACCTGTTCCTCTTCGCGGTTTTGTTCATCATTTATCAATATATGAACGAAAAAAAAATTTTTGAATCTCAAGAGAATCAAATTGAAAACCTTTCAGAAACTGTGAAAATTCAAAAAGATTCCATTGCTTCCCTTAAAGATGAAATATTCGACCTTGGGTATTTTTCCCTGCAGGGCAATGAAAATGCCATGACATATTTGGAAAATTATGGTTATGATTCCCAAGAAGTGGAAATTTTGGTTTCAAATGAAATCCATAACCAAAACTCGATTGAAGTGGATAATCCCTTTGTGCCTTTTCAAGGGATGAGCGGCACCATGAAAATTAATAAAGTGAAATTCCTAAACCATAAATGGATACAGGCGGACTTTACCGATGGCACGTACTGGGGGGAAGTATTGATGGAATATAGTTTGAACGAAAAAAACGAACTGACCCTGCATACTATAGCTTCACTGCTTTATCCGTCAAATTAGGTGTTTTTTGTTAGCCATTCTTTAAGTTCATAAAAATTTTGTGGTGACACACCGTGACCCACAGGGAATTCCGAATAGTGGCAGGGAATGTTCAATTCGTCCATAAATGGTTTTGTCTTTCTGGCCCAAGCCACCGGGATCACTTGGTCCGAGCTGCCATGGGTAGAATAAATTTTTAAATTGGAAAAATCATTCTTCGTATAATTTTCCTTCAAAATCCCTTGATTCACATAGCCGCTAAGGCCAACGACCCTCTGAATTTTTTCAGGAAAACTCAAGGCTACGGCAAAGGCTAAAATGGTGCCTTGGCTGAAACCCAATAAAGTAATGTTGTTTTTATCAATTTCATATTTTACGATAATTTCATCAATGCATTTCAAAATTAAATCGCGAGAGGCGATGGCCTGCGCATCATCACTGAATTTTCCCGCACCATTATCAAAATAAATATTATACCATGCATTGCCATAAGGCTCCATCCGGATGGGGGCTTTTAGGGAAATGATTGCAAATTTATCCGAGAGCTCGCCCGCAAATGAAAATAGGTCATGTTCGTCGCTTCCATATCCATGCAACATAATAATAACTGGTGGTTTTATGGAATTTCCTGAAGCGGGTTTGTAGTTATGCTCTAGTAAAAGGGATTGTTTGTTCATGTTTTAAAAATCAAATTTTACTGTATTCAGATTAGTTAATCCAAAAAAGTAAACCATTCCTGAAATTTTTCACTTAAATAGGGGATGCTTATTTTTTGGTTCTTAATGGCCATTACTAAAGAAAATATAGTAAACACAAGCCAAAACAACCAAAGGATTTCCCCGAACAATAAATGAATATATGCCTGTGTTACTTGAGAAATAAGCAGGATCATCGTTAGCCCGAACATATTTTTGATATGCCATCGCGCAAATTCATGCGGCTCATCACGGTTCATGAAATAAGCGATGAACATGCCCACAAAAGTGATGTACGCAATTATGGCCTTATTTTTTCCGGGTTGGGGAGGTTGCATTATTCTTGAATCATTAATTTTTTGTTGGCATAGATGCCGTATGCTTTGCCTTTTAAATTTTGTCCTAAAAAGGCTGTATTTTTTGAAGTGGAAAATATATTTTTTTCCGAAAAGACCCAGTTTATGTTCGGATCAAATAGGGTGAGATTTGCAACCATTCCTTCTTCTATCGCTTCCGATGGGATATTAAATGTGGTTTTTAAACCTGTCAACATTTTTACCGCATTTTCAAAATCCATCAAAGCGTTCAGTGCGCCGAAACAACTTTCAAGACCGATGCTTCCGAAAGCTGCGTGGTCGAATTCGGTTTTTTTCTTTTCAATATCAATAGGGTCGTGGTCACTTGTAACCCCATTGATTGTACCATCTTCCAAACCTTTTAGCAAGGCTTTGGTATCTGCTTTTGTTCGTAACGGGGGGAGAAGTTTAAAATTGGTATTAAAATCATGCAAGGCTTTATCGGTTAAAAATAGGTTTGAAACCGAAACACTGCAACTCACGTCCAAGCCTTGCTTTTTTGCTTTTTTAATAAGCGAAACCGATTTTTTTGTGGAAATTGTTGGGATGTGAAGTTTGCCCCCTGTGTATTCAAGTATGTAGAGGTCACGGATTATTTGTAGTTCCTCTGAAAGGGCTGGGATTCCTTTTAAACCTAGGCCGGTACTCGTTTTTTCTTCATTCATCATCCCGTTCAAAGCTACTGATTTTTCAAAAGGAAAAGATTGGATCAGTCCTTCAAAATTCTGCGAATACTGCAATGCTATCTTGAGCATGTTTGCGTTTTGCACGGGTTTTTTATAGTCATAAAATGCAATTGCCCCTTCATTGTGCATATCGAAAAGCTCCGCGAGGTTTTTCCCTTTTCCCTTCAGTGTCAAAGAACCGACAGGGTAGAGGTTTACTATATTTCCTTCCGCTTTTGATTTTAAAAATTTAATGTGCGATTTGCTGTCGGTTACCGGGAAACTGTTGGCGTTTAATGCTACGTGTGCAAACCCGCTGAGGGCCGCTGTCTTCATTCCGTTTTCAATATTTTCGCGTTCTTCAAAACCGGGCTCTCCAAAGGAAACGCTACTATCAAACCATCCCTGCGAAACGTGGAGGTCTTTTAAAATAATTTCCTTTACATTTTTTGTGTTCTTAATAGAAGGGGCAATGTTGACAATCTTGCTATTTTCAATTAAAATATCCTTCTTTTTTAAATGATACTTGCTTGCGGGGTCAACAATGGTGGCCGATTTCAGTAAAATGTTCATGGGAAGTATTTTAGGATAAGCATTTCAAAAATGAGAAAGATCAGTGCAAAAATAGCAAACCATTTCCAAAATCCGGTTATTGAATTCTCTTCGCTGATGGTTTCAAAAAGATTTTCAACCGAAGTGAAAACTTCGGCCCCGTTCCAATCTTCCACATTGGCATAGGAAAGTTCACTTTCTGTACGGTCATAATTATAGCTAACGGCCTCCAAAGTTTCATTTTCTTTTTGAATTTGATAGGTCCCGGAAATGGCGGGTTCTTCCGCTGTAGTGAGGGTTACGTAATTGGATTTTGTTTGTTGTAATGGGATAAATTCTTCCATTTCATTCTTCAATTTCAAGATTTCATCTTGCTGCAAAGTCACGGGCACTGCAAAGGTGTTTTGCTTACCAATGGAATAATACAGCCTTGGCAACGGCAAACTTTGCTGTGCCATATTTAAAAGGGTTGGAACTATCAATGGCGAATTTTGAAAATTTGAATTTTCATTATTGATTGAAGCGGTGCTTAAATAAGTGTTGCCATTTTGCAGCAAAAAAGGTTTCCCGTCTTCAAAAGCAAGGGCGGCAGTGGCATTGCTGATTATATTGGAAAAAGAGTTCACCTTCGGGAACTGAAAATTGACCACTTCTTTTTCAAAAACATTTTCATATAAAGGATGCGAAAAAACAATTTTTGAAATATTTTTTTCCTGTACCACCGTTTCCGAAAATGTGCCCAATCCCAAAATTGAAATTAGCGAATTATAATTTTCCATCTTCATTTCGACGGGGGGAACAATAAAAATGCTGCCTCCGTTGTCGCTAAAAGATTTTAGGGAAACTGAAAGCGAGGCTGGAATTTCGTTGACTTCATTGAGAATTATGAAATTTTGTTCTGGGATGATGTTATAGTTTAACTCTTTAAAATTTTGCTGAACATATTCAAATTCGTCCTTTAAGAAAAGTTTTTGGAGAAAACCTGCATCGGCTTCATTTATTGTAAGCACTTTTATTTTTTTTGGGGCATTAATGCTGAAAAAAAGCGTGTTATCAAACGAAAGGTTTGGGTCCAACAGTTCAAGTTTACCATTAAAGCCTGAAACAGTTTCAATATTAAAAGGAATGACAGATTCGTTTTTTTCCGAAAAATCAATCCCGGTTTTGGCCAAAAGAGTATCATTTTTAAACAAAGAAACCGGAATGTTCCCCACCTTGTCTCCTCGGTTGGAAATAGCCACGTTCAGCTGTATTGCACTGCCGACCTTGGATTCGATATAGGCAGAATCAATTGAAATATTATTGGAATTTACAGGGTTTAACTGTACGGCATTTATTGAAATAGCTTCCGGTATTTGCGGGAAATCATCTTTCTGTTGAAAATCCGAGATAAAAATCAACCGTTTATCGCTGCCAGTGTTTTTTGAAAATAATTGGTTTGCCTTTAACAGCACTTCTTCCGGAGTTAATTGTTTTTGAGAATAGGGAACGGAGAGGATTTCACTTTTAAAATCTGAAATAGAAGCATTTTTCCGTTCAAAATCGTTGGTAAACCAGCTTAAAGTATTGCTTCCCGCCTGCTCAAAAACATCCTGCAAAGCGCGTTGTAAAAGCGGTCCTTGATTTCCCTTTGCCTCCATACTGAAAGAATTATCAATATAAAGAACAGTTTCTTTTTCTTTATTTAATGCGGTTTTTGAGGCTGTAAAAGGTTGCGCGAAAGCGATGATTAAGCAGGCTAGGGCAAACAAGCGTATAAAAAGCGTGAGCCATTTTTTTAATTGTGAGCTTTTCCGGGTTTGAAGGGTAACTTTTTTTAAGAAAGCAACATTGGTAAAATCTATCCTTTGAAAACGACGGAGTTGAAAAAGGTGGATAAAAATGGGGATGAGCAGTAGAAAGAGGGCATAAAGAAGTTCCGGGTGTTTAAGCTGCATTCGAAAAAATATTTTTCAAAGATAAAAAATGCAATGCAATTACAGCCATAACTTGAAATTAAAGGCGCATACTAGCAATTATTCTTTTTTATCGTGAATTTGAAAATACTTCCGCTGTCTAATTTGGAGGCAACAGTGATTTCACCGCCCAAGCCCGTGACTAGCTTTTTCACGGTTGAAAGGCCAATTCCATTACCCTTGTTTCCGTTTCTGTCCTTATTGTCCAAGGTGGTAAAAAGTGCAAAAATGGAATCCATCTTCCCTTTAGGAATTCCGACCCCGTTATCGGTTATGCTGAAAATATAAAAATCATCATCTTGAGAACAATCTATCGATATAATGATTTGCTCCTTGTTATTGTATTTTATACTGTTGCCCAAGAGGTTTAAAAATATTTGCTCCAAAGCTATTTTATTACAATTCATCTCAACATTGAATTCGGGAATATTTATTTCGCAATCAATATTGATGTTCAAAAGATCAATGATACCTTCCAAAAGTTCGTGGATATCGAAAGCTTCTTCTGAGCGGGCCATTAATTTATCACTTTCGTAGTGATTCAATAGACCTGTAATATAATCGCTCAATGTGAAAGAGGAATCTTTTAAATAATTCAAATACCTCATTGCTTCATCATCGAGATTTGCAGCATATTTTTTCCTTAAAATATCCGTGGTAAGTATAATATTTGCCAAGGGCATTTTCATATCGTGAGAAATTATACCGGCATAATTTTTCAATTCTTCATTACGGGTTTTTAGTTCAATTTGTAATTCATTTAGGATTTTATTTTGTTTTCGGGCCTCAAAAAGGTTCATAACCTGCTTGCCTAAGGCGATGAGCGTATTTTTTTGAGTTTGTGAAAGTGTTCGTGGCTTCGTGTCAAAAACACATAATGTGCCCAAGGCATAATTATCGTCATTGATCAATGGAACGCCTGCATAAAATATTGCACCATTTTCACTAACTAAGGGATTATCCTTAAACCTCATATCTTCCCGGGAATCTTCCACAATAAAAATTTCAGAATTATCCAAAATCGCATGGCCGCAAAATGATATATCACGTGGCGATTCATTAAAGGGAATGCCATAATGTGATTTTAAAAAATTTCGATCCGAATCCAATAAAGTAACTAATGAAATTGGGACTTCACAAATATTAGCCACGAGAGTGGTGATATTTTCAAAATCCTTTTCAGGTAAGGTGTCAAGTAAATTATAGCTCTTTAGAGCGTCTATACGTTGCTTTTCATTAAGGGGGAAAAGGGGTGCTATCAAGGCGTTTTCTTTAAATAAATACTTTAAAACTAAATTTTAGCAAAGCTATAAAGATAGCTAAGTATATGTTAAAAAAATAGTATTGGACTACTTCTGTTAAAAACGTTCAAATGCTCCAAGACCAAATAATGCAAAATCATATTTCACGGGATCTTTAACATCAAGCTTTCTCAAGTAAATATCTAGTTCCTTAACAGCCTTTCCGTCATTTTGCTTTCTGCTTAACAGTCTCAGTTTACGGGCCACATTGCCGCTATGGACGTCCAATGGACAGGAAAGTTGGGCAGGAGAGAGGGTTTTCCAAATTCCGAAATCCACTCCGTTTGCATCGTTTCGAACCATCCAACGTAAAAACATATTTATCCGTTTTGCGGCAGAATTCTTCAGTGGATCGCTGATGTGTTTTTGTGAACGTGGTTCGTGTGGAAGGCTGAAAAATTCTTTTTTGAAATGATGTATCCCAGGTTGAAGGGTATTTTTTTCTGAATAATTAAAAAAAACAGCTTCTAAACCGCCGTAATTTTTGTAAAGATTTTGAAGCGATTTTAAAAAATATAAAAGATCGGTTTCATTGAAAGTGCGATGGACAAAACCTGAAAGATTATCAGTTTTCTTTTCTGAAAAATCCATTATAAAATCAAAGGGCGAATTGCCCATAATCTGCATCAAGCGGTTACCACTATTGATAATGCCTTTCCGATTTCCCCACGCAAGGGTTGCCACCAAAAAAGCTGAAATTTCAATATCTTCCTTTTCCGAAAACCGGTGTGGAATCTGGATAGGATCGTGTTCAATAAAATTGGGGCGGTTGTAAAATGTCGCCTTTTCGTCGAGAAATTCCTTTAAATCCTTAAAATTCATTTTTAAAGAAGGATTTTACCATCCTGCATCGTTAATTTACGGTCTGCCATTGTGGCAAGTTCTTCGTTGTGGGTGACAATAACGAAGGTTTGCCCAAACTGGTCGCGCAGTTTGAAAAACAAGTTGTGGAGATTCTGTGCGCTTTCCGTGTCCAAATTCCCGCTGGGTTCATCCGCCAAAATAATGGCAGGATTGTTTACCAAGGCCCTTGCCACAGCCACCCGCTGCTGTTCGCCGCCCGAAAGTTCATTTGGTTTATGGTCTTCACGGTTTGAAAGCCCCAAAAAGGCTAAAAGTTCTTTAGCTTTTTTTATTGCTTCATTTTTAGGGGTGTTTTTAATAAAAGCCGGGATGCATACATTTTCCAATGCGGTAAACTCGGGCAGTAATTGATGAAACTGAAAAATAAAACCCAGGTTTTCGTTTCGGAATTTTGCAAGTTGCTTGGTAGAAAGTGAACCTATATTATTGTTATTTATATTAAGGGAACTTTGGCTGTTGTCAAAAGAATCCAACGTTCCCATAATTTGGAGCAAAGTGGTTTTTCCAGCCCCGGAAGTCCCGACTATCGAGACAATTTCCCCTTTTTCAATATGCAGGTCAACTCCCTTCAAAACGTGAAGATTTCCGTAATGTTTGTGAATATTTTTAACCGTAATCATGGAAATTTTTAATGTGTGAAAATACAGTTTTACAAAGTTACCTACAATTTTATGCACTTATAAATTTTGCGGTAATGATTTGTTAAGAAATGTAGCAACCTCTAAAATATAATTGTAATTTTAAAAAAAAAATGAAACCTAAAGAAGAATTGGTTTTGGCCGGAGGATGTTTTTGGTGCACCGAAGCGGTCTTTCAAAAGATTGAGGGGGTTGAAAAGGTAATCTCTGGTTACACGGGTGGCAATATCAAAAACCCCGCATATCGAGAAGTCTGCACTGGAAGAACAGGCCATGCCGAGGGGATTAAAATCACTTTCGATAAAAATGTGGTTTCCATTGAAACCTTACTTGAAGTTTTTTTTGCAACGCATGACCCAACCACGTTGAACCGGCAGGGGAATGATAGTGGCACCCAGTATAGGAGCGCAATTTTTTACACCACCGAGGAACAAAGGGAAAATGTCGAAAAATATATTTCCGAATTGGAGAACAAAAAAATATTCGATGGACAAATTGTTACCGAAGTGAAACCTTTGGGCATATTTTACAATGCAGAGGATGAGCATTTGAATTATTACAATGAAAACACGCAACAGCCATATTGCCAGTTCGTGATTTCCCCAAAAATAGAAAAATTGAATAATTATTTTCCCGATAAATTGAAAACATGACAACAATCATTTTGGAATGTTTGTTGCTTGAATATTAGAAATAAAAATTATGGAAATCTATAAATATAAATTGTTGCGCAATGGTATCATCTATGACCTAATTGGGATGATAACGTTGATCATTCCTGTAGTTGGGCCATTTTTGGATATTTTATGGGCGCCATTCGCCGCAAATAAAATGAGGCAAATGTATAAAGGAATCAATGGGAAATTAGCATCAGTAATCGTTTTTGCGGAAGAGTTACTGCCCTTCACGGATATAGTCCCAACATTTACACTTATGTGGCTTTATACTTATGTCTGGAAGAAAGAGGATTATCCCAAGCTGAGAAAAATTAAAATTCGTTCAAACCAATAAAAAAGGGCCGTATAAAGCGGCCCTTTTCTTTTAAAAAAAATTACAAAATATTCAAATTGAATAAGGCAGAAATATCAGTTTCCCCTCCGGCATTAGTTATATCGCCATCCGAAACGCCTTCCCCGCTTTTATTGAGATCGTGGCGCAGTATGAATGAAATACTCCCGCTGCTCGCTTCTCCGGTATTTAGGGTAAATTCAACCCCTATTGGGTTTCCATCGGCATCTGTATCGTCATATTCCGTGGTTACATTAAACCCGTTCGAAACTGTATAAAAAAATTGATGTTCCTCAGCTTCTTCCAAAACTTCGAGCGTGATGTTTTCCGCAGGGGCTTCGGACTCGTTCAGCAATTGAATAGTTCCATTATAGGTGGTATTCGTAGTTAAATCACCGGAAACTGATATTATCGGACCGTTGGGACCGTCACCATCAATGTCCCTATAATTTAATATAACTAAATCCCCACCGCTGGCGGGTTGTAGGGAAACAATAAGAGTTGTGATCAATTCTTCTTCATTCACGGGTATTGGCGCATCATTATCACTGGAACAAGCCGTGAACAAACTGATTGATAAAATTGCAAGGGATAAATTTTTTAAAGTTTTCATATTTTTAAATTTAAGATTATTAATAATTAATTTTAACGGATAAGGTAATGTTCCTTCCAAGGTCATCCGCATAATACCTCAGACGGTTTAAATAATTTCTATAGGAAACATCAAACAAATTCGAAACTGAAAGCCCAAGATTGATAACAGATCCTGAAACTGAATAAATATCCACCTCTGAGGAAAAGTTCATCAAATGATAAGCGGGTGGGGTCGAACTTACATCAACAGTTTCAAAACTCTCGGTCTCTGGGACAAATACTTCAAAATTGTTATTGGGAAATTCATTCTGCTTGAAATTATATTGGCTTTGCAGCGACAGCCTCAAATTTTTGAGAAATTTATTTTCATAAACTAACCCATTTTCAAGGCTTGCCGGCGGTATATTTATCAACGGCCTTTCCAAATCGGTATCATACCCTTTTACCAATGAAAATTGATTGTTCATTTGAAGGTTTTTTAATAATGGAAAATTCAAATCCAAATCAACTCCCAATAATTGGGCTTGAGTTTGGCGGTATTCCCACACTTGAAAATTGCCACGGATGGTTTGCTGAATCCCCGTGGGTTCTATTAAAATGAAATTGGAAATACTGTTCAAATATGGATTTATGGCGAAAGAAATTTTCCCTGATTCCCGCTGAAAAGTGGCCGAGAGTTTATTTGAAACCTCTGGCATAAACCTCAAATCGCCCAGTTCGATTCGCGATGCCGAATGGTGCAAACCTTCACTGAAAAGTTCCGATGGATTCGGAGAACGCGTTGCCAATGAATAATTTAGATAAAATTTATTTTCATTTGAAAATTCATAAACTAAACCAGCAGTTGCAGATCCATTTTCATAAGTAAGCTCGGGGTTTGTCAAAATTTGATCCCCGAGATCTTCGACCACAATTTCAGGAAACAATAGGTTATAACCCCTGGATTCCCAAAAAGATTTTCTATAAAATTTTAGGACATCCATAAAAACATAATCAAAGCGTGCCCCGGCTTCAACTAACAAATTTTCATTCAATTTGTAATCTGCAACCACATACACTCCCAAATCATATCTTTTGAAATCGGGAATCAGTCGCCGAACCCCTGTAGAGGGATCGGCGAAATTATTTTGGTATCGGGCTATAATTCCCGTTTTCAAATCCAAGTTTTCTGAAAGCCTGGTATCTAATCCAAGAGCTAGGGTATGTGTGGTTAGCTGAAGGTCAACTGAAGGTTTATCCGCATCATCGCCACGGCGGATATCAAATTCAAACCGCTGGTTCTTCTGAAAATCATAATTCAAATGCAATTTTCCAAAGTCAAAATCCATAAAGCTTTTTACTTTTGCGAGGTGGTGTGTTACCTCCTGTTTTGGGGCATCAATTTTATAGGTAAAATCGTCAATTACAAAAGGACGGTCGCTGTTTATAGCATTTACCTGATCTTGCGCACCGCCCAAATGAGAAGCCCTTAAAATTCCGATCTCATTTTTGAATATCGAATAAGTCGCTTCCACTCCGTAATTTATCCGATTCAATCCCAGTCTAAGAGATGCATTTTTTTCAGAAACACCTGTATTACTCAAGACATAATCAGGGGTTTCAAAATCTCCAAACCGTTTTACCGAGCCCTGTATCGTTCCGTACCAACCATTTTTAAAGCTTTTCGTCAAATGGGAACTAACAGTGCTTCCTCTTCCGTTTGATGCAAACCCAACAATCGTTTTCCCGTACAAAGAGTCCATTAAAGGAATTTTCGCAGCTTCCGTAATGATTACCCCACCCACGGCGTCACCGCTGTATTGAAGGGCAGAAGCTCCTTTGATCACCGTTATGCTCCCGGCGGTGTTGATGTCAATATTGGGTGCATGTTCGGCTCCCCATTCTTGGTCTTCCATACGCGCACCGTCATTTATGATCACTACCCGGCTGCTGTGAAGTCCATTGATAATAGGCTTTACCACTGTATTTCCAGTATTCAGTGAAGAAACCCCGCTAAGGCTGTTGAGCGCATCGCCCAAGGAAGCTCCACTAAAACGTTCAATGGTTTCATTGGAAATATTGTTTTGAACTTGACTTTCAGACTTGTTTTCAAAGATTTTTCCTTCAATAATTATCTGGTTCAATTCTTCAAGATGATGTTCCAGCCAAAAGTTCTTTGTGGTACTTCCTTTAACATTGACAGTAAAAGTTTTAGTGTCGCATTCTGGGTGCGAAATCTGTACAGAATAGGTTCCGTCGCAAAGCCCATTAATGTTATAATTTCCACCAAAATCTGTTAAAACTGAAATTTCCGGCCCTATCAAAATTAGGGTCGCGCCGCTTAAAGGCTCACCATCGTGAAGATCGATAACGCTTCCCGAAAGGACGGAATTGCAATTTTGAGAAATAGAGGGAATGCTTAAAAACAGCAATAAACCCCATGCAAATGATCGCATATTGATTCTTGATTTTTAAAACGTTTGGAAAATTTGTTTTGTTTAACTAAGAAACAAATGGAGGGCCGCGAACTGAGAGGTGTTGGCAAGAAAATTCCTTTGAAAATGAAGTGTAGTGTGTTTCGGGTTTTACTATAATTTCAATTACCGATATACGCGAAAATTCATTTAAACTGAAGACCACTTTGGAAATATGAAAATCGCAAATCTGGCATTCCTGTTTTTTTTCGTGAAGATGAGTGGTGGTTTCAGTGCAGGAAATATGTTCATGGCCGTCCACGGCGTGAAAAACCTGTACGCCCAAGGGTAGCAATAATGCCAAGGCGAACACAATCGCGGAAACAAATATTGCTATTTTGTGTTTATGCAGCACTGAATCTATTTATTAAAAATCCCATTCCCATACTTCGAAGCATCTTTTTTTCGAATTCCCAAAAAAAGGAAAATTCCCCGAAAAGCCATCCGAAAAATACCAATAAAACTTGGTATATGGGAAAAATTATTATAATGCGAACTGGCCAATAAACATACCAACCCATACTTTCACTTATCCCGACCAGTTCTGTAAGTGGACCGGCAAATTTTGCGGAACTACTTCCCGTTATTCCAAAAACCGTAAATATCACTAAGAGTTGCCAATTGGAGTCAATGCCCCAACGTTGTTTTAATTTTTTCAATTTCTTCCTCCTATAAAATTTTGGTTGTATTCCTCTTGAAAATAAACAAAATAGTTGTAAAGCATATAATTCACTTCATAACCGTAATCTGTATTGTATTCATAATTTATTTCCTGTTCATATAAATTGCGCGGATAGCGGTTGAATTCCCGAACCCGGTTATTATATTCGGAAACCCAAAGGCGGTTCTTATTTTCTAAAAAAGTTTGTCCATAAAATCCGCGAGGGGGTTGAGAAAAAATCCAAGATTGAAAACCTGGTTCAATGATGATGATTTCATATTCCAAGCTATCATTGGCTATGCGCACCGTGTCCGATTTTGTGCTGGACAGATTGTTATCACCGATTGGGGCCTTTGCGGAATCGCAACTATAAATTAAAACCGCTGCAATTATGGCTATGAATAAAGCTTTCATGTATTGATATTTCAGCGAAAATACTAAATATTGGAGCAAAGGTTTGTGGTTCGGATATAATTAACAAATAATTGCAATACTAAAAACCAATTATGCCTTGTCAAAAATCTTTATTATTTGTTCGGCAAGTTCTGTGCCAATACGGTCCTGAGCTTCCAATGTTGCGGCACCAATATGAGGACTTAAGGAAACCCTGCCGTTCATTAAAACCTTGAGGGAAGGGGTGGGCTCATTTTTAAAAGTGTCCAAACCTACAAAGGAAAGCTTGCCGTCTTCTAATGCCTGAAGCATTGCGTCTTCATCAATAACACCACCTCGGGCTGCATTTATTATAGCGGCACCATTTTTCATTTGAGAAATTTCTTCTTTCCCTATTACGTATTCTTTTTGGGCAGGAACGTGCAATGAAATAAAGTCGCTGTGTTTTATCAGTTCCGAAACAGGTTCGGTTTTTATTTTTAGGTTTATTTGCTGGCCATCATAAAATTCGAGTGCAATATCGGCCTCGCCCACGTGGTGGTCGCTCGCTATTACTTTCATCCCACAGCCCAATGCAATTTTAGCAACTTCCCGGCCTATTCTTCCAAAACCTATAATACCGAGGGTTTTGCCACGAAGTTCCCTTCCTTCAGCATAATTTTTCTTTAGGGCATTAAAGCGGGAATCGCCCTCTAAAGGCATTGTGCGGTTGGCATCATAAAGAAAACGTACTCCGCCAAACAAATGCGCGAAAACCAATTCGGCCACCGAAGCTGATGAAGAAGCGGGTGTATTTATTACGTGTAAGCCATTTTTACGGGCATAATCTACATCTATATTATCCATTCCCACACCGCCACGGCCGATGATTTTAAGGCTGGGGCAATTGTCTATTAAATTTTCACGAACTGTGGTTGCACTGCGAACCAAAAGGGTTTCAATTTTATGTTCGTTAATATAATTTATCAATTGCTCTTGGGCGACATGAACCGTGATTACTTCAAAACCCGCGGATTTTAATGCATCAATGCCACTTTGTGATATACCATCGTTTGCTAAAACTTTCATTCTTTTATTTTCATTTATTTATTGCTAATCTTTTCTTTATTCCTTACTATAAAAATTTATGCTTTCCTTTCCAGTTCCTTCATAATATCAACCAAAACTTGAACGCTTTCCAATGGTAGGGCGTTGTACATAGAGGCCCTGTAACCGCCAACGCTTCGGTGACCGTTTAAACCGCTTATGCCATCACTTTTTAGCATTTCCTCAAATTTTTCAGTTAGATTTTCCTTTTCCAAAGTAAAGGTGGGGTTCATTTTTGAACGGTCTTCAGAATTTACTACATATCCTTTAAAAAGCGGGTTACGGTCAATTTCTGAATAAATCAATGCTGCTTTTTTAACATTTATTTTTTCAATTTCAGAAATCCCACCCATTTCCTTCAACCATTGCAGCGTGAGCATACAGACATATACAGGGAAAACGGCGGGCGTGTTGAACATGCTCTCTTTTTCGATATGTATTTTATAATCCAACATGGAAGGAATTTTCCGGGTTACCTTGCCCAGTATTTCTTCTTTAACAACAACTAGTGTAGTTCCAGCGGGGCCCATGTTTTTTTGGGCCCCCGCATAAATAAGGTCAAATTTTGAAAAATCCAAGACCCTTGAAAAAATATCGCTACTCATATCGCAAACCATGGGGACTTTTACATCCGGAAAACTTTGCATTTGTGTTCCGAAAATAGTGTTGTTGCTGGTGCAATGAAAATAATCAACATCCGTGGGGACGGAATAATTTTTTGGGATAAAATTAAAATTTTCGCTTTTTGAGGAAGCCACTTCCACAATTTCACCCAATAGCCGGGCTTCTTTGATAGCATTGCTTGCCCACGTTCCGGTGTTGAGATAAGCCGCCTTTTTTTCAAGCAGATTAAAAGCAACCATCAAAAACTGCAAACTTGCGCCCCCTTGAAGGTAAAGCGCTTTGTAACCTTTATTTTGAAGGTTTAAATGCTCCAAAGCCAACTCGCATGCCGTGTCCATAACTTTCACGAAATCCTTTCCGCGATGTGAAACTTCGAGCAACGAAAGACCGGAACTGTTGAAATCGATCACTGCCTCCGAGGCTTTTTGCAATACAGATTGCGGTAAAATACAAGGGCCTGCGCTAAAATTGTGTTTTTTCATGAGTGCATATTTTGGATTACAAAGATGTGAATTCCTATAGCAATTTGGGTTAAATAATCAATAATTTATCAAGCGATTTTCAACAAAAACGCCAAAGTATCAACCCCATCGGCATAGTCCCAGAGTTTTGGTTTTTGGGATGAGCCGAAGGGAATTTCATTCTTTATTCCAATTTCCGAAACGATGGCCTGTATTTTTTCTTCATTGTTCAAAATTAAATTTTCAATTTCTTGGAAGTTTTTATAACGTTCATAAAATACAACGGCGATGGGCGAAGAGAAGCCAGTATCTTTTTTCAAAAGCAAAAATTCATTATCCAGCATTTTTTCGCCATCCAATAAATATACTGCTTTGTTGTAATCGTAATTATTGATGTACTTATTGTTATGAATAATTTCCTTCCACGTGAACACGGCTTTAAAAAAGGCTTTAAAATCATAATTTTCGGGTACGAATATTTTCGAAACATTCCGGCAACCCAAACCAAAGTACCTGAAAATGTCATCGGTCAACCCTTTTAATTGTTCCGGTGTTTCATTACCGGAAAGCACCGCGATTGAATTCCGGTTTTTCCGGATTACGTGCGGGTATTTTCCGAAATAATATTCAAAATAACGTGCTGTGTTGTTGCTTCCGGTGGCGATAACGGCATCAAAACCAATGAGTTTTTCCTCGGTGAAGGAAATACGGTTTTCAAATTCCGGCTGGAGGGCAATCAAATATTTTGCAAGGTAGGGCAGTAGTTTATTGTCGTTTGAGGATAATTTCACCAATACTTTATTTCCTGTAATCAATACCGAAAGAAAATCGTGGAAGCCAACCAACGGGATATTTCCGGCCATAATGATCGCTACTGTTTTTTCATTTATTTCATTAAAAGAATATTTAGATGTCCATTCTTTCAAATTTTCTTCTGAAAGTCCTTCGGCCCAGCTTTGAAGTGCAAATCGCAAATTGTCATCGGTGAACCAACGGTTGTGGGATTTTGCCATTTCTAATTGCAATATCATTCCTTCAAAATATTCATCAATGAAAGGAATGTCAGGTTTTTGGATTTCTTCGGAAGAAAAAGCCTTTAAAAATCTGCCAAGGCCAACAAACGCATTAATTCTTTGCTGTAATTGCATAGTTATTTGGAGTTACCCTTTCTAGGCATTAAATTTGCCGCAAAGTTAGAAAAAGAAAATGGCAATTATAATAACAGATGAGTGCATAAACTGTGGGGCTTGCGAGCCGGAATGCCCAAACACCGCAATTTATGAGGGAGCAGATGATTGGCGTTATGCGGACGGAACCGATTTAAACGGAGAAGTAGTTTTGCCAAACGGGAAACAAGTGAATTCAAACGAAAGCCAGCAACCGGTTAGTGATGAAATATATTATATTGTTCCGGACAAATGTACCGAATGCAAGGGCTTTCACGATGAACCGCAATGCGCCGCAGTTTGCCCCGTAGATTGTTGCGTTCCTGATGAAAGCCATGTGGAGACCGAAGAGGAACTCTTGGCAAAGCAGGCTTTTATGCACAAAGAATAATTTTAATAAAAAGAAAAAAAAATACCAGATTTGGTATTTTTTTTTCTTTATTTAGAAATGGGTTTTACATTTTCCCCTTTTTCGTCATATTTCTACTTTTTTAATCCAAAGTAAATATGGTTGTTGAAACGGAATTATTTTTTGAATCAAAACTTTCAACTACAAAATTCCCGTATTGGTTGAAATATCCCACCGACGTTTCGCCATCTTTTGAAAAAAGATAATATCCTATTTGTCCCAATGGTTTTAGTCTGGCATTTTCACGACTTGTGTTGTCGTTTTCAATCTGTATTAACTGTATCCGTCAGTATCGGTTTTAAAAGAACATTTGTTGTTTTTGAGGAATATATACGTAAACTAGGAAGTGGTTTAGGATTTTAATTTTTTGTTTTTTTATTTGATAGTAAAAACTTATGCTATTCAGGGTTCACATATTGATTATTATTTTAGTGGCTTATGTAGTATTAGCATACTGTTCTATATATTTACAGGATTACTTTTTATTCAAGCCAAAAAAGCATCCGAAGGATTTCAACTTTTATTATAAAAACCAGCAAGTTTCGGAATACAATTTTTGGATGATTTTAAAAATGAATATTTAATTATAAGAAATTCATAAAAAATTAAGCAAATTTCATTTTTTTAAAAAAAAATCAACCCCGCCAAATTTATGACAGGGTTAAATTATGTTATTAGATTCTAAATTTTAAAAATTGTAATTAATACGAGCATAATAAAACGCACCACCAAAGCCCATTTGCACAGAATCCCAATATCCTCCGCCTTCTGTCCAATCGTCTTGCTGGTCAGGATAAATGTTGAAAAGGTTATTGGAGCCTACATTTAATTTTATGTTTTTTGAAACCTCAAAACCAAGGTTAAGGTCTGTTACAAATTTTGCGGTATAAGTATCTGTTGCGGCTATAATTTGGTTTTGGAAACCGCCGTAATCTGCGTGATCTTCAAACATTTGAAAATCCAAAAGCTCAACTTCGCTGAAACGTGTTACGGTTAGTGCTGCACTTAACCAATTTCTTTCATAAGTAAGGATTCCAACCAATTTGCTTTCGGGTGCTGAAGCCAATAAAAACGCTTTATCCCTTTCCCCGAAAAATGTTTGCTCGTCCAAGTTTCCGTTTTTCACATCTTTGATTACCATATTATTGAAATTCGCCAAAACCGATACTCCAATAATATTATCATTAAAATTGTCTTTATATGTCAACACGACATCTAGCCCTGTGGTTTCTGTATCCACACCATTTGCGAAGAATTGTGCCGAATCCACATTTTCAATTTGCGGGGCTGGAAAATTCCCCGTCAAAACAATTCTATCGCGAACATCTATATAATAAAGATCTGCCGTTGCGGTGAATTTTGAAAAATTTGCTGTAAAGCCCAAACCAGCGTTGGTAGATTTTTCTTCTTTTAAAGGACCGATTCCAAAAGAAGCAGTAACAGGACTGTTATTTGGTGATAATAATTGATCACTCGCCACGCCACCAATAAAATTGGTAAAACGTAAATTGTAATAAATCTGCGCCAATGAGGGAGCTCTGAAACCAGTGCTTGCAGAACCTCTAACATTAATGTTTTCAGTTGCTTTAAAACGCATTGCTAGCTTTCCATTGATAGTACTTCCAAAATCACTATAATTTTCAAAACGTCCGGCGGCGCTTATTAAAAAGGCTTCGCTTAAATCAAATTCTCCGTCAGCATATACTGAAATGTTAGATCTACTTCTGTCCACTTCATTTACTGGGCCATAGCCAGGGAAACCTTGGGAACCTCCCGGTCTTAAAATAGTATTGCCATCATCATCCAAAATTGGATTGCCGTCGCCATCTCTATAAATTACAATATCTTCTTCCGGAGTATTTGCATTTACGGGAACTCCGTTAACGTCATACGTTGCATACGAACCTTCTTCTCCTGCGAAAATTTTAAAGTTTTCCGTTCTATATTCTGCGCCGAAGGCTAAGTTCATCCCGCTTAATACATCTTCATAATATTTTGAAAAGTCTAAATTCACTGTGTTTTGTGACAAAGAATGACCGCCTGCATCAAATTCAGTTGGGGAAAGATCAACCAATGAAGCATTCAAAGTTCCTTTTATATAATAGTGAAAATTGTTGATTCCGTAGGCATTGCTTATATCTACTTTCCATCCAGAATCGGCTTCGGTTTTAACACCGGCAACTACTGAATTATCTATGATTATCGAGGTAATTCTTGGAGTGTAACCATTTGGATAAATTGACTCGACAACACGGTTTCCACCATTTCTGGTAAAGGCATACGCATCGGTATCTCTATAATTTCTTCCGCCAAAAGCATAAACTTCAGTTTTATCACCTACGGGAATTCCAACATTTCCCATTAAATTAAAACCTTCAATAGCTGCTTCGCCAAAACCTTTTCTAAAATCGAAAGTAGGGCGCAAGGTTTTGTTTTTATTGATATATTCAGTTGTAAAGTTTGCGAAACCACCTTTTTCTCCAATTGCAAATCCGTAGTTAGCACCGAATTTTACAGAGCCACCGTCGAAATTTTGATCCTTTCCAATAGCATTTCCATCTTTTTCGGTATCAAGACGATACCCGTCTGTGTTCCAAAGTCCGTAAGCGTCATCTGTAAAAGCACTTGTATCAACATCTGCATTGGTGCTATAGGCGCCATAGGAAACGCTTCCCGTTAACTCATCAACATTGTCTTTTAGCACAATGTTTATAACACCTGCAATGGCATCGCTACCGTATTGTGCGGAAGCGCCATCGCGCAATATCTCAATTCTTTTGATAGATGTTGCAGGAATTGCGTTTAAGTCGGTACCCGTGTTTCCACGGCCGCGGGTTCCAAATACGTTTATCAGTGAAGATTGGTGCCTTCTTTTTCCGTTTATCAAAACCAAAGTTTGGTCTGGCCCTAAACCACGTAAAGAGGCAGGATCAATATGGTCCGCTCCATCTGAGCCGGATTGTTTGCTTGCGTTGAAAGAGGGCGCCGCATATTGCAAAAGCTCGTTTATTTCCACTTTACCTACTTGTAGGGTTGTGGTTTCCACATCAATTACATCAATGGGAACTGCAGTATTTACAGCTGTTCTTTTTGGACTACGTGAACCCACCAACATAACATCTTCCAACGACTCACCTTCGGAAAGTGTTACTTGAAAGTTAGTTTGTCCATCCACTTCAATTTCTTGGGTGTTGAAACCTACGAAGCTAAAGCTCAAAGTAGCGTTGTCATTTACCTCAATTGTAAACTCACCATCTATGGAAGTAGTGGTACCGTTTGCAGTTCCTTTTTCAATCACATTCACAAAGGAAAGTGGGACGCCTGAGTCATCAGTTACTGTTCCGGAAACATTAACTTGCGAAAAAGTAATTCCGCAAATTAAAAATAGTAAAAGTGTAATTTTCTTCATTG
>JBBQKI010000002.1:0-112192 GCA_038326725.1 Flavobacteriales bacterium | reverse complement strand
TTTGTCCAGAAAGAGTTCCGGACATTCTGCCAACAAAGCTCTGGTACTTTGGTTGATGTTGCGCCGCTGGAATCTTGCCTTCTTTTTTTCAAAAAACTCAAAAAACCCTTCATCAAACTGGTTTCGTTCTATATACATCACTTCCGAAATGCGCAATCCCGTAAAGCAACTGAATAAAAAGTAACCCAGCACCAAGCGGTTTTGAGGAGTGATGAAGGTAGATTTGTAATAATCAAACAAACGGTTAACCTCAGAAGGTTTTAGATCAGTTCGGTTTCCGTTGGTGTTGCCCACCTGAATTTCGTTTGGATCGATTGGCAATAGTATGCCCTGTTTTTTTGCTGCAGTAAGGAATTTTTTGAAGGTGGAAATATTGCTTTCCACTGTGGTTTTCAAGTTCCCTTGGTTGGCCATCCACTGGCGCATGGTTAATAAGAAGGCGTGATCAATCTTTGTAAAGTAGATTACGCTCCGGAAACGTTTCAGTTTTTCAAGCGTGTACTTTTGTTTTTTATAGGTACTGGGCGCAAGCTGCCCCTTTTGTTTCTCTAAAAACCAGTCAGCGAATGCAAAGAAATTCACCCGCGGGATCCCGTTCACGAATTCTTCAGTAAAAGAAAGCACGTCCAGTTTTTTATTAGTCAACCTATAGGTTGTTTTTATGGAAGTGATTTTGCTCTGCAGGTTATCGATTATCAAATTGAGATCCCGGGAATGATCATCTAAAAGTTTCAGCCGTTGCGTTTGCGGACAAAACTCCGTCAACGGCACATAAATATCCAACGGTATCCTTTTCCGAAGCTTATCGCCTGTAATATGAAGATAAAGAAGGGAAAGTCCCTCCTTGTTTTTATCCCTGCGGGGAATGAATTTTGTTTTAAGTGACACAAAGATTTTGTTTGTGTCAACCCTTGTGTCAAAAATAGCGTCTGCAGCTACCATAAGCCTAAAAAATTAAAAAGGTTAGAAAACCCAGTCCCTTGTTTATCAAGGGACTGGCATCCTTTTTCTATTAGGTATTTATGGTTTGTGACCTCGGCTGGATTCAAACCAGCAACCTCTTGAGCCGTAATCAAGTGCGCTATTCAATTGCGCCACGAGGCCGTAATGGGCTGCAAATATAAAAAATTAACGCCCATTATATGCAATGGAAAATAAAAAAACTAAAGTAAGTTAAAGGATTTCCGCACTTAGTCCAGCTTCGAGCATCAGGGTGCACCGCGGCTTAAGGTCATCAAAAAGCCCGGTTTTTACAACACATTTTCCTTTATGATGCACTATAATGGAACATTGTTCCGCTTGCTCGGGAGTATGTTCGCATGCAAAAATGAGAGTATTGATGACGTGGTCGAAGGTGTTTACCTCGTCATTGTACAGCATGATTTCGTTTTCATTGGTTTCTTTTTCCAGAACGGAAACGCTTTCCTGTATTTTCTCTTTAAATCCCATAAAACAAAGTTAGTGCCTACGCCTTGAATTTTGCGGCAATCCAATTATTTTTCTCTTTATTTTCAACGAAATCAAGCCCTAAATTATTGCAGGTTTCAGTGATAATTGGCAAATCTTCAACATAAAAACCGCTTAAATAAAGTTCGCCACCGGGAAGTAGGCTTTCATTATAGGTTTTTAAATCGTTCAATAAAATATTTCGGTTTATGTTGGCGATAATTACCTCATATTTCTTCCCCGAAAGCAATGCTGCATCCCCTAAAAATACAGAAATATTTTTACAATGGTTGCGCTCTAAATTTTCGATTGAATTTTCATAACACCATTTGTCAATATCGATGGCATCTATCTTTGAAGCTCCCCGCATTTCCGCCAAAATGGCCAATACAGCGGTACCGCAACCCATATCCGAAACTTTTTTTCCTTTAAAATCGTTTTCCAAAATAAACTGCAACATCATAAATGTGGTTTCATGATGCCCGGTACCAAAGGACATTTTCGGCTCGATGATAATTTCATATTGTACATTTTTTGCCGGATGAAACGGGGCGCGCACAATGCATTTGCCATCCACTTCAATAGCCTCAAAATTCTTTTCCCATTCCGTATTCCAGTTTACCTGCTCTATTTCTGAAATTTTAAAACTTATTTCAAATTCCTCGGAATTTAAAATTTGTATATCTTTTAGAACGGTTTCGTGCCAAACGTTTTTTTGGATATAAGCTGAAATCCCGTCTTCATTTTCAACAAAACTTTCAAACCCCTCTTCGCCCAATTGCGCAATTAAAATCTCAGACGCAGGTTGTAACGGGTTTATTTTAAAATGATATTCTATATAGTTATTGGGCATTGTTTTATCGGTTTTCTGTTCTCGGTTCTGGGTTCTATAGGAGTATATACTCCTTCACGAATTCACTGATTCACTGATTCACTACCAACTATTAATTATTTCCATAAAACTCTCTGCCTTTAGAGAAGCCCCGCCAATCAGGCCGCCATCAACATCATCTTGGCTGAATATTTCAGAAGCATTTCCTGAGTTTACACTTCCGCCGTAAACTATGGGTACTATGTCCGCTATTTCCTTTGAATAGTTTGAAGCAATTGTTTTTCGGATAAATTGGTGCATTTCCTGAGCTTGGTGCGGGGTAGCGGTTTCGCCCGTGCCGATTGCCCAAACGGGTTCGTAGGCAATGATTAGTTTCTCGAAATCATTTTCGGAAATATGGAACAACCCTTCTTTCAATTGCTTTTCAATAATGTTGAAATGATTCTCCTTTTTCCTTTCCATTAAATCTTCGCCAACACAAAAAATGGCAGTCATTTCATTTTCCAATGCAGTGTTCACTTTCTCAGAGAGCAATGCGTTGTTTTCATTGAAATATTCCCTGCGCTCGCTATGGCCCAAAATCACGGTTTTAACACCCACGCTTTTTAACATGCCCGCAGAAACTTCGCCCGTGAAAGCACCATTTTGTGATTGGTGCATGTTTTGCGCCACCACTTCTATGGGGTGGTCCTTTACAGAATTGAACATGTGGTTCAAATTGGTGAAAGCGGGTGCAATCATTATGTGTACATCTTCCGGGAAAACCTGTTTCTTCAAAGCCACCAAAAACATTTCGGTTTCCGCTAAATCGTGATTCATTTTCCAATTCCCGACAACTATTTTTTTTCTCATTTTTACTGGTGAATTAGTGAGTTAGTAAATACGTGAATTTGTGAATACGTGTAAAAGTGCATAGTTATTTAAAAATTTTAAACTGAAAACCGACAACCGACAACCGAGAACCCAGAACCGAAAACTACCTTATCTTCGGATCCAGCCAGCCGTAAATTATATCCACAAAAATATTGATAATAATGAACAAAGTGGCAATCGTAATTACTGCCCCCATGATAATGGGCAAATCCAAAGTGTTCAGCGCATCCACGATTTCCTTCCCCAAACCGTTCCATCCGAAAATATATTCCACAAAAACCGCACCCGCCAACATGGAAGCAAACCACCCGGAAATAGCCGTAACCACCGGGTTCATAGAATTTTTTAAAGCGTGCTTTCTAATTATAGCGTGAAAGGGCAACCCCTTCGCTTTGGCGGTGCGGATGTAATCTTGGTTCAAAACTTCCAGCAACGAATTGCGCATTAACTGGCTAACAACCGCCAAAGGGCGTATCCCCAAAACAATGGCCGGAAGGATTAAATTTTTCCATTGAATAAATTTCCCTTCGCCAAAATCGTCAACTTCATATAAACTACCGGTCATGTTCAAATGGGTGTATTCGTGCAAAACGTAACCAAAAAACCAAGCGAACAAAATCGCACTGAAAAAAGAAGGAATGCTCATCCCGAAAGTGCTGATTACCTGAATACTTTTATCGATCCATCCGTCCTTGAAAAGCACAGAGATAATTCCCAATAAAATACCCAAAAACATGGCGATACAGATTGCGGAAACCGCCAAAAGAAATGTGTTCGGCAAAGTTTCGGCAATAACAATGCTCACCTTTTTCCCATTTTTCTGAAAGGATTCCCTTAAATAGGGGAATTTTAAAACAACTTCATTTTTTTTTAAACTGAAAAGCGTTGTTGCTGAATATTTATCTTTTGAAAGGAACGAATAATCCGAAGGGTTTTTGCTGTGAACCGAAATGGGCGAAAGATCATTGAGGTATTGCAAATATTGAATTCCAATGGGCTGATCGAAACCATACTTTTTTTTGACCGTGGCAAGCTGTTCCGCGGTTTCATTCTGGCCAAGCATCATTCGCGCCGGGTCTCCGGGCAATACGGCAAAAAGAAAAAATATTACGGTGATTACCCCAAACAAGGTGAGCAGCGCATAGCCCAATTTTTGAAGTACGTATCCGGTCATTTTCGTTAATTAAAATTAAATTTCTCGGCATCGTTCCAATGCAATTTTTGCATCACGGTTCCCCTTTGAAGTTCCATGATTCCCGGATTGCTGCGGATAATGGTTTTTAAAGTGGTTTCATCGCAGAAATAAAAATCGAAATTCAAATTATGTTTTGCTTTTAAATTTTCCGTATCCGCCTGTGAAGATGCCGAAAGGCCGATTACTTTATAGCCTTTTTTCATAGCTTCGTCCGTTAATTTTTTTATGGGACCAAAACCTTCTTTTTCGGTATTTCCCAAACTATAAGCCACGATTGTAATGAGTCTTTCTTCATTTAAAAATTCCGTGGTAAAATCCTCCCCATCGCGTTCCATCGTAAAATCGTGGATGGGCGGTTCGTAACCTTTTTGGACCTCGGTAGTTTCAACACTTATAAAATCCCCATCCACCGTTGGATAATCCCCATTTGTGGTTATCGTTTTTTCTTCGCCGTTTATATTGAATTTCCAATGATAATCAAAAACCGGTTTGGGCGCACCCGCAGGAACCATCATCCCTTCTTCGATATTTGCACCGATTTTATAAGGTCTGAAATCGATAATAGGTAGATGTTGCAAAACGTGATAGGTAATGGCCATACATCCAATAAAAGCAATCAAAATAATTAACCTTCGGACGGTTATGGTGAAAAGGGGTTGAATGTGGTTTTTTCCAACCACTAAAATCACAATGAAGAATAGCAAAATAATGTCTTTAATAAAAGATTGCCAAGGCGTAAGTTTTATGGCATCACCGAAACAACCACAATCCGTCACTTTATTGAAATATGCCGAATAAAATGTGAGGAAAGTAAAGAACAAAATCATTAGCAAAAGGCTCCACAGCGTGAATTTTTTCAAATAGCCAATGAGCAACATAATGCCGAGCAGCACTTCAAAAATCACCAAAACGATAGCGATCATCAATGCGAACGGGACCAGAAATTCCAGGTTCAAAACTTCTGGAGCAAAGTAATCTTTCAGTTTAAACGAAAACCCAACAGGATCGTTAAGTTTTATCAACCCACTGAAAATGAATAAAGCCCCCACGATGATTCGGGAAAAAGAAACAAATATTTTCATTCTGAAATATTTAAATGTATTAGTGCAAAAACCGAATAATTGATCATGTCTTGGTAATTGGCATCGAGGCCTTCGGAAACCAAAGTTTTTCCGTCATTGCCTTCAATTTGTTTTACGCGCAAAAGTTTTTGAAGGATTAAATCCGTCAGCGAACTTATCCGCATTTCACGCCACGCTTCGCCATAGTCATGGTTTTTGTCCAGCATCAATTGTTTTGTTAGAGCGATTTTTTCATCGAATAGCTGGGTAGCTTCTTCCAAATTTACGTCCGGCTGTTCCACAATTCCTTTATCAAGCTGGACTAGCGCCATCACGGAATAATTAATAATTCCGATAAATTCGGACGCCTGCCCCTCTTCCACCCTTTGGGTTTTGTTCTGTTGCAACATTCGGATGCGCTGTGCTTTTATGAAAATCTGGTCGGTAAGTGACGGAAGCCTCAGAATTCGCCATGCACTTCCGTAATCCTTCATTTTATTGATAAACAACGCCCTGCATTTTTCAATTACGGCATTGTACTGTTTTGAAGTATCCTGCATTTCGGTGTTATCTATTTTGCGTAAATTTCGCTTAAATAAATTGATTTAAAAAATTGAAAACCCTTAATTGTAAAGGAAAACTCCTTGACCTCACCATCCCAAAAGTAATGGGGATTTTAAACATTACACCTGATTCTTTCTATGACGGCGGAAAAACCACCACCGAAAAAGAAATTTTAGTACAGGCTGAAAAAATGCTCGTGGAAGGGGCAACTTTTTTGGATATTGGCGGCTACAGTTCACGCCCCAATGCAGATGATATTCCTGAAACTGAAGAATTGAAAAGGGTGATTCCGGCCATCGAAACCATTTTAAAATCTTTTCCGAATGCCCTAATTTCCATTGATACTTTTAGGAGCAATGTTGCGAAAATGGCCGTTGAGTCCGGGGCTGCAATCGTCAACGATATTTCTGGGGGCGATTTGGATCCAAATATGTTTACGACCGTTGCAAAATTACGTGTGCCCTATATTTTGATGCACATGCGCGGCAACCCAAAAACCATGGCCACGCTCACCGATTATGATGAAGTAACGCACGAGGTATTGAAAAATTTATCAGGGAAAATAGCTGCCGCCAGAGCCTTGGGGATAAACGATATAATTGCCGACCCCGGCTTTGGTTTTGCAAAAACCCGTGAACAAAGTTTTGAATTATTGAATAATCTTGAACTTTTTAAAAGTTTGGAAGCACCCTATTTGGTTGGGATTTCAAGGAAATCGTTCGTTTCAAAAACCTTAAATATTCAAACTGAAAATGTATTAAACGCAACAACTTCAATGAATACTGTGGCCTTATTGAAAGGTGCTTCCATCCTTAGGGTGCATGATGTAAAAGAGGCGGTGCAGTGCGTCAAATTGTTGCAAAACCTGAACCCACCTCTTTAGCTTAATAAAATTTTTAAAGTACATTTACAAAAAACAGACGGCTTGGATTTTCTCGACATTCGCATCATAGACATTGTAGATATTCTACTGGTAGCATTTTTGCTTTATTATGTTTATAAACTGGTGAAAGGCACCGTGGCCATCAATATTTTTGTGGGCATCGTAATGGTGTATGGCATTTGGCGATTCACTGAATTGCTGGAAATGGAGCTTCTCAGCAACATTCTGGGGGGGTTTTTGGGCGTGGGTTCTTTTGCATTGATTGTTGTTTTTCAACAAGAAATCCGCAAGTTCCTTTTGATGCTGGGTTCCACCAATTTTAATGCCCGACGAAGGTTTTTTAAGCAGTTCAATTTTATGGGGAAAAATGTTGTTTTGAGGACGAACGTGGAAGCCATCGTAAAGGCATGTAAAAATATGTCGGAAACAAACACAGGTGCGCTAATTGTTTTGCAGCGCAACAACAGCCTCGATTTTGTTAGGAATAGTGGTGACGAGATGAGCCTTGAAGTAAACCAACCCATTATCGAAAGTATTTTTTTCAAGAATAGTCCGTTGCACGACGGTGCCATGATTATTGAGGAAAACAAAATTATTGCCACCCGCGTTATTTTACCAGTTTCCAGCGATAAGAAAATACCCCTTCGATTGGGAATGCGGCATCGCGCCGCGGTTGGGATTACAGAAAAAACCGATGCCGTTTCAGTTGTGGTTTCTGAAGAAACAGGGCAAATTTCGTATTTAAAAGATGGGGATTTTGTGTTATTTGAAGATACCGATGAACTTTTAAAACTGCTTCAAAAAGATTTGAGCTAATTATTACTATGGAATGTAAAAACTGTGCAAAATTACTTTCTGAAAAAGATAGTTATTGCAATGAGTGTGGTGCAAGAGTGATAACGCATAGACTCACCCTACGATATTTATTTTCAGAATTTTACCAATCTTTCTTTAGCATTGACGCAAACAAGCCAGTACTTACTTTTATTGATTTGTTTAAAAAACCGGAAACAGTTATTGGGGGATATATTAATGGTGTCAGAAAAAAATACATTCATGCGTTTGGGTATTTCACCATAGCCATTACTTTTTCTAGTTTGTTCTTTTTTGTCTTTTTAAAGTTTTTCCCAGAATTATTGGATACTGCTTTTAATTATAGACCTAATGCAAATGTTGCAGAAAAAGAATTGAATAAATCTATAATCCAAAAGGTTTTTGAATATCAAACGTTTGTATTTTTTGCAGCAATACCAATAATTTCATTGATGTCGTGGTTAGTATTCTTCAATAAAAAGAAATATAATTATGCAGAAAATCTTATTATAAGTCTCTATGCCTATTCCCAAGCATCTATAGTAAGTATACTCCTTTATTTTATTACAGTTTGGAACGCTACACTTTTTGCACTTGCAGGGTTTTCAGCCCTATTTATCCAAATAATTTACTTTTCCTATGTATTTAAAAAACTTTATAAGTTGACAGTGATGCAGCTTGCAATTAAAACACTTTACTTTTTAGCTATTTTATTAGTAACATATATAATACTGATAATTCTAACATTTTTAGTGATTGCAGCCACAGGAAATATAGATATGTTAGGGAAGTAAAAAACGCAAAGACCGCTGTAATTTACATAGCCTCTTCTTCCATAAACTGGACCTCATAAAGGTTTTTATAATAGCCGCCTTCTTTTCTCAGCAATTCTTTGTGAGTGCCGGTTTCAACAATTTTTCCCGAATCCATCACCAAGATTTTATCGGCTTTTTTGATGGTTGCCAAACGGTGGGCAATAACGATGGAGGTTCGGCCTTTGGTAATTTTTTCGGTAGCGGTTTGTATCATTTCCTCGGAATAGGTATCCACAGAAGAGGTGGCTTCGTCTAAAATCAAAATCCCGGGATTACTAACGTAGGCCCGCAAAAAAGAAATCAACTGCCGCTGGCCGGACGAAAGCATCGTACCGCGTTCTTTTACATTATAATGATATCCTTCGGGTAGCGATTTTATAAATTTGTGCACCCCAATTTCCTTTGCTGCTTCAATTACTTGTTCCTCTGATATATTAGGATTATTAAGCGTAATATTATTTAGAATGGTGTCCGCGAAAAGAAATACATCCTGTAAAACAACTGCTATTTGGCTTCGCAGTGATCCCAATGAATATTGGTTTACGGGAACTTTATCGATTAAAATACTACCGCTGTTTATTTCATAAAACCGGTTCAAAAGATTGATGATCGTACTTTTCCCGGCACCGGTGGCACCAACGATGGCAACGGTTTCGCCGGGGTTTACTACAAACGAAATATCCTTTATTATTTCTTCATCCGCGCTATAGCCAAACCTTACATTCTTGAATTCGATGTGGCCCTGCGTACTGTCAAATCGGGTATTGCCGGTATCGGCAATGAAGGATTCGGTATCCAAAATCCCGAAAACACGGTTGGCGGCAACCATCCCCATTTGAAGGGCGTTGAATTTATCTGCGATTTGGCGCAAAGGCCGAAAAAGCATCTCCGCAAATATTATAAAAGCGGTAATAAGACCCAAAGTAATTGATCCCCCGCCCACAGCATTTAAACCTCCGTACCAAACCACCAACCCAATAGCAATGGAAGAGGCAATCTCTGCGATGGGAAAGAAAATGGAGTTGTACCAAACGGTTTTTATCCAGGCCTTTTTATGCTCTTCGTTTATTTTTTTAAACTGATTATACTCTGTCTCTTCTCGGGTAAAAATTTGAACTATTTTCATTCCGGTAATTCGTTCTTGAACAAAGGAATTCAGGTTTGCAACTTGGTTCCGAACATCTTCAAAAGCAACTTTCATCGCTCGTTGAAAAAGACGGGTGGCGTATAAGATAAAAGGGAGAATGGCGAAAACTATCAGTGCCAGTTCCCAGCTTTTATATAGCATAAAACCGGCAATCACCAACATTTTCAAAAGGTCGCTGATAATCATAAAAAGCCCTTCGCTAAAAATACTCGAAATGGTTTCAACATCGTTGACCGCTCGTGTAGTGAGCCTTCCCACTGCACTTTTGTCGAAATATTGCATTTTAAAACCCATCATGCGCGTGAAGAGTTTTTTACGCATGTCCTTGATCACGTTTTGACCCAGCCAATTGCTGTAATAAATAAAGGCGAACTGGAAAATAACCTCCAAAAACAGAACGATCACCATTAAAATAACATAGAACATAAACGATTCCCCATCCTGCCCTACGATGGAATTGTCTATGGCCAACTCCAACAAATGTGGCCGCAATACGGCAAGTCCGGACATTAAAATGGCGGCCACGGCCACAAAATAAAAAATCAGGCGGTAAGCATTGGTGAATGCCAACAGCCTTTTGAAAAGTTTAAAATCGAATGCGTTTCCCGAATTTGCCATTAGTTTTTAATCCTGTCCGGATAGCTAACCCGTATTAAATATAGCCCGTGTGCTGGCACCGATGCCCCGGCTTCACTCCTCTTTTTGCTTTCAAGTATTTTTTGAAAATCCTTCAAAGAAGTTTTTCCAAAACCTACTTCCAACAAAGTGCCAACTATAGAACGTACCATGTTTCTCAAAAACCTATCCGCGATTATTGTAAAAACCAAGGTGGAAGCTTGCTGGTCCCAAACTGCTTTTGTGATTTTGCAATGATACGTTTTTACATCGGTATTTGTTCGCGAAAAACATTGAAAATCCTGATGGTTCAATAAGCTTAAAGCTGCTTGGTTCATTAAATCCACATCCGGGATATTATGAATTTGATAAGCAAAATCCTGTAAAAACGGGTCTTTTTGAAGGATGATTTTATATTCATATTCCCTTTCAACAGCATCAAAACGAGCGTGGGCATCATCTTTGACTGAAAAAATATTTTGAACCGAAATATCTTTCGGGAGAAATGAATTAAGCCTAAAAATCAAGTCCGGGATTTGATGTATTTCTTCAGAATCAAAATGAGCAAATATTTGCTTGGCATGAACCCCGGTATCCGTTCGGCCGGCTCCAATAATATTGATTTCCTGACGAAGCACTGTACCAAGAGCATTTTCCAAAACTTCCTGTACAGTAATTCCATTGGGCTGCTTTTGCCATCCAAAGTAATTTTTTCCGTTATAAGCCACTTCAATGAAATATCGCAAGTTTCTTTTTTTTTAAGAAAACAAAATTACGGTTTACGGGTCTTGAATTATAAAATTGAAGTATAAAAATATCCAAAAATAAAGCTCGGGCTTTTTTAAAAATTAACTTTGCAATCCCATACTTTTAAAATAATGACGAAAATCCTTCTCCTTAGCGATACCCACAGTTATATAGACGAAAAAATTTTAGAACATGCAAAATGGGCAGACCAGGTTTGGCACGCTGGCGATATTGGCGATTTGAAGGTTACCGCTGCTTTAAAAAAAATAAAAACTTTACGGGCTGTTTACGGCAACATTGATGGCGCCGAAGCACGGTTGGAATTTCCGCTTCACAATCGTTTTTTATGCGAAAAGATGGATGTTTGGATTACCCACATTGGCGGTTCTCCCGGCAGGTACAATCCCGAAATTAAGGACGAGCTTTATTCAAACCCACCAAAACTTTTTATTTGCGGACATTCGCATATTTTAAAAGTAATGCACGACAAAAAAACCGGCGCGCTTTTCATGAACCCCGGTGCGGTGGGAAAATATGGTTTTCATACCGTGCGGACAATGTTGCGATTTGAGATAGAAGGAGATAAAATCCAAAATTTGGAAGTGATCCAGTTTAGTTGATGGTTGATGGTTGATGGTTGATGGTAAATTAATGAACGTTAATCGTTAATCTCTTCAAATAAAAAACCCCCTCAGATGGCAGCCTAAGGGGGTTCAGCACTAATATACCAAGATTTGGTTATCGTAAACGGTCCGCAGATTTCACAAGGTCTTCATCCCTTTTTATGGCCTTATTGGCCAGCACTAAAAAAACGATAGAAAGAATGGGAAGAAGCACCCCAATACCCTTCTCGGAAACCCAAGTTTCTCCGGATAGTGTCAGCAACCTGTAAACGAAAACTCCCAGTAATACAAAGTTCAATATGATGTTCAAACGGTTCAGCACAAATTGCATCTGCCGTTTTTTAAAAGTCAAAATGGAAATTACCGCCAAAACAATGGACAGGAAAATAAAAATGAAAATCACCGGTTCGCTCCTATCCATTATTATTTGCCCGCTTTCATTTTGAAGGGCAGGAAACCAACTGTAAAGAATCAGCATAATCAAAGCTGAAACTATAAGGTATATGGTTTGGATACGTTGGATCATTTGTTTTAAAAACGGTTCACGGGCAAAAATACACTATCTTTTTAAAAAAAATAAATGCGTCATTTAATTTATTATTGTATTATTGCAGTATCAAATGGCAACCATAATGATTCCGGGAGCCACTTCTTCTAATACTTTTTCAACGAAACTTACCGCCACAAGGATCAATTAATATCAACTTAACATTATACGATTTTTTAAATGTTTGAAATTTCAGAATTAAAGAACCAAAAACTGAACGAGCTTCAGGATTTGGCAAAAGAACTGGGCGTTCCCAAATACCGCACCCTCAAAAAAATGGATTTGGTCTACCAAATATTGGATTATCAAGCCGCCAATCCGAAAGCCGTAAAACCACGTGTTTTGAATACCCCGGAGAATGCTTCGGAAAAGCCTTCGGTTTCTGCCGACGCTGCGGAAATTCCAACCGTGGAAAATACTGGTGCTGTTGAGCCAGAAACAAAACCTGTTGCGGAAAGGGTTCAAAACAAACCCATCCCCCGTAACGATGCCCGTCACCCAAAAAACAAATTAAACCAACTTCAATCTAAAAAACCTATTGAGGCAGGTCAGGAAAAACCCGCCCAGCGCCCGGAACGAAACAACCCGGAGTCTCAAAGCACTCCGAGTGCGAACGAAACGAGGCAAAAGTCCGAAAACCCAAATTCCGAAAACAGGCAAAATCAGGTTAAAGGGGAAAACTCAAATTCGGAAAACCGGCAGAAACCGGTTACTGCAAACGAGCAGAAACCACGTCCTGAAAATCCAAACCAGGAAAACAGGCAAAAACCACAAAGGGACAACAAGCAAAAAGACGGTAACGTGCACGATAACAAAAACGGGAACAAGGATTCCCGCAACCGTTACCGTGAACCTGATTTTGAGTTTGACAGTATTATAGAGAGTGAAGGCGTTTTGGATATTATGCTTGATGGCTATGGTTTTTTACGCTCCAGTGATTACAACTATCTTTCCTCTCCCGACGATATTTATGTTTCCCAATCGCAGATAAGATTGTTCGGCCTTAAAACAGGCGACACCGTTTTGGGCGAAGTACGCCCGCCAAAAGAAGGAGAAAAATATTTTCCTTTAATTAAGGTAAATAAAATCAATGGTTTGAACCCGAACGTGGTTCGGGACCGTGTGGCTTTTGAGCATTTAACCCCTTTATTCCCGCAGGAAAAATTCAACCTTGCCGATAAGCAAAGTACTATTTCCACACGAATCATCGACCTTTTTGCCCCCATTGGGAAAGGCCAACGCGGCATGATTGTTTCCCAACCAAAAACCGGGAAAACGATGTTGTTGAAAGACATCGCAAATGCTATTGCTGCAAATCACCCGGAAGTTTACCAAATCATTCTTTTGATTGACGAACGTCCGGAAGAGGTAACCGATATGCAACGTAACGTGCGTGGCGAAGTGGTAGCTTCCACTTTTGACAAAGAAGCTAGCGAGCACGTTCGCGTAGCGAATATCGTGATCGATAAAGCAAAACGATTGGTGGAATGCGGCCACGATGTGGTGATCCTTTTGGATTCCATTACCCGATTGGCCCGGGCTTACAACACCGTGCAGCCCGCCAGTGGGAAGATATTGAGCGGTGGGGTTGATGCCAACGCATTGCATAAGCCCAAACGCTTTTTTGGTGCCGCCCGAAATATAGAAAATGGAGGCTCGTTAACTATAATTGCTACGGCATTGACCGAGACCGGCTCTAAAATGGATGAGGTAATTTTTGAGGAATTTAAAGGAACCGGCAATATGGAACTTCAATTGGACAGAAAAATATCCAACCGAAGGATTTTCCCGGCCATCGACCTTACTTCTTCCAGTACCCGTCGCGACGACTTGCTGCTGGACGATTCCACCATTCAACGGATGTGGGTATTGCGAAAATACCTTGCAGATATGAACCCGGTGGAAGCCATGGAGTTCATCAACGACCGTATCAAGAAAACCCGTCACAATGAAGAGTTTTTGATCTCGATGAATGGGTAAATTAATATAATTTATAATTGAAAATGCCCCGCTGATAGCGGGGCATTTTTTTTCTGGATTATTCTCAAATATGGACATAAAAAAACCGCCCCAAACGTGGGGCGGTTTTAAAAACTTATTGTTTAACTTAGTTTTTAACTATTTTTTGAGTAAGAGTACCAGCAGTAGTTTTCAAGCTAAGGATGTAAACTCCTTTTGCAAGGCTGCCAGTGTTCATAGTACCGTTTACAATGGAAACTCCAGTGTTTTTGCCCAATACATCATAAAGAACAGCTCCGGTAACTTCAACAGAAGCTGGAACTTTAATGTTTAATACATCCGAAGTTGGGTTTGGATAAACGGAAACTTGAGAAAGCAAATTGCTACCTACGCCCAAAAGTGGGTTACAATCTCCACTGAAAGTATAAACACCGTCAAGAGTACCGTCAACTATATATCCACCACCAGTACCAGCGTCATAAGCTTCGCCATTTCCTGATATACTTGCTGTTGTATTTTCCCAAAAGGTATTATCGAAAGCAGTAGTGTTTACAGAAGTACCAATCCAATAAGTTGTGGGAGTACCAGCTTGACCAACTAAAGGAAAATCAACAATATCTAAAACGGTTTCATGAATGTTAAAACCAAAATTTGATCCTACTACTAATTGAGACGTTGGAACCATTGCAAGTTGAGTATTTACAACTGCTCCAGGCGCTCCACCTGCATCAGCATAAATATATACATCTACTGTACCCACTGTACTTGGAGGCAAAACGAATTGGTTGAAAGTTATGGTTTCCAAAGTTAAAGTTTCGTCAGCATTAACTTCCACATCATTTGCAACAATACGCAAAAGTGAAGCAGTATTACTTTTTCCGTTCTCAAAAGCATTGCTTGGATTTGAAGAATCGCAAGGGGCAAATTCCGTGTTGCCTGTTGAAAGAATGATTGGATCATTGATTCCCAAAGTGCTTACTTCGGAAGTTTGGGCTTGAACCTGTGCAAGAGCAAAAAGCGCAGCACCTAATAATGTAATTTTTTTCATGATTTGTTTTGTTTAAGTTTTTAAAAGCTATTATTTTTAATAGTGGAACAAATATAAAAAACACTTTTGATTATTGGCCTTAATTTTGTTAAAAAACATATTTACCGGTGCATAACAAAAAAACCGCCCCAAACTTGGAGCGGTTTTAAAAAAATTTGTCTTTAAACCTTAGTTCTTAACGATTTTTTGAATAAGCGTGCCGGCATTAGTTTCAACATTTAAAATATATAAACCCTTCGCCAAGGCAGAAACATTCATTTCACCATTGCTGTAAACCACACCTGTATTTCTTCCTAAAACATCAACTAAACTTGCACTAGTAACCTCAACATTGCCTGGCAATTTAACGTTCAATAAATCATTCATAGGGTTAGGGAAAATTGAAGCTAATTCAGCAAGATTATCACCAACGGCAAGAGCTTGGTCTATAATCAAATTAATTACGTGATGAGCATCTGGAAATCCTACAGCATCCATAGTAACAGGTTCTCCAACAATACCACAGGTTCCAGAACTAATCCAAGAAACTTTAGTTTCTTGAGCAGTTACTCCTAAAAACATAAAATTACCTGAAGCAGTAGGTTGTACAATTTGAACAATAAAATTTTGCACATTGGTTACAGCAGCAGGAACATCAAAATCAATACGTACTAATGCACCTATAGAACCAGGACCAACAGAAGCAGTACCGGTTGCAACAGGAGTACCAGGATTTGTAGAATCAAAACCATTTGGAAATACAGAACCTGTAAAATCATACACATTTACAGTAATATCTTCATCAAAATCGATGGCTTCTATACCAAATTGAACGCCAACTAGTAAAGGAGCAGCATAAGGAGTTGGATCTGAACCAAAATCATATTCACGATACCATTGGTTATCACCACCACCGCAAGAAACACCACCAGGAACCAAAACTTGATCTGTATTTTGCGTCAATGTAATTTCTTGAGCTTGAACTTGAAAAGCAAAACCTGCAACTAATGCAAGTGCAAATAATGTAATTTTTTTCATGATTTGTTTTATTTTAAGTTTATAAAAAGTTAGCTATTATTGTCAATAGTGGAGCAAATATAAATAACAGTTTTGAATTAATGTGCCTAGTTTTGTTAAAAAATGGGCATTTCCAAATTATTTATAAAACCGAGTAACTGTGTCTAAACAATATCTTTACGTTAAATTTAATAAAATGAAAAAATTCATTTGTCTCAGCATAAGTATTTTTCTGTTTTTTTCCTGCGGCTCGCAAAAAATAACAGATGAAGGGTTTTTCAAAACCGTTTTCGAAACCTCCGAAGGCCGAGAAACTGCCACTTACTTTGAAACCATGTCTTTTTATGAACGGCTTGCCGGGGCTTACGCCAGCATCAACATTTATGAAATGGGCCAAACCGACAGCGGCCAACCCTTACATTTGGTGGTTTTTGATGCTGATGGAAATTCCGAAACGGCATTCTCCCGAAATGCCAATAAAAATTACCTGCTCATTAACAACGGCATCCACCCCGGCGAGCCGGACGGCATCGATGCAAGCATGTTGCTGTTGCGCAATTTGGCACAAAACAAAATAAAACCGCCTAAGAATACGGTGATTGCCGTGATCCCCATATATAACATCGGGGGCGCGCTGAACCGGAACAGCACCTCGCGCATCAACCAAAACGGTCCTGTGGAATATGGTTTTCGAGGAAATGCCCGTAATTTAGACCTGAACCGGGATTTCATAAAAGCCGATTCTAAAAACGCCCGCGCCTTTGCGGAAATTTTCCACCAAGTAAAACCCGATCTTTTTATCGACAACCACGTAAGCAATGGCGCCGATTATCAATATGTGCTTACCCACCTCTTTACCCAGCACAACAAATTGAGGAACGGGTTGGGCGAATACCTTCACCGCTCTTTTATGCCCCGGTTGGAAGATTCGCTCGCTCAAAAAAGCTGGGACATTACGCCCTACGTAAATGTTTTTAACCAAACGCCGGAAGGCGGGTTTTCGCAGTTTTTTGATTCGCCACGCTACTCCACGGGCTATGCCGCCCTGTTCAACACGCTGGGGATGATGGTGGAAACACACATGCTGAAACCTTATAAACAAAGGGTTGAAGGCACTTATGAACTCATGAAAACCTTTATTGAAATTGCTGATGGCGATGCCGAAAAAATTAAAATGTTGCGGGATCAGGCAAAGAAAATCGTTAGGAAAGAATATACCATTGGCTGGGAAATCGACAGTAGCAAAACTTCGACATTAAATTTTAAGGGCTATGAAGGCACCATGATTCCAAGTAACATCACAGGCGACGAACGATTGAAATACGATCGAGACAAACCCTTTACCAAAAAAATTGTTTATTACAATCATTTCAAACCCACCAAAACCATAAGCCTTCCAGAGAAATACATCATCCCCCAAGGTTGGTGGAACGTGATGGAGTTGCTGAAACTGAACAATATTAAGTTTTCGGAAATAAAAAAAGATACTTTGATGGAGGTACAGGTTTACAGGATAAAAAGCTTTGAAACGGTGGCTTCTCCCTATGAAGGTCATTACCTTCACTACAACACTCAAACGGAAACCGTTACTGAAAAAGTTTTGGTGAATAAAGGGGATTTTGTGATCGATACTAAACAGGAAGGCGTACGGTATTTAGTAGAAACCTTGGAACCATCCGCTGTGGATTCGTTTTTTAATTGGAATTTTTTCGATACCATTCTTCAGCAAAAAGAACATTTTTCGCCCTATGTGTGGGAAGACATAGCTGAGAAATTTTTAAATGAAAACCCAGAAATCAAATTAAGGTTTGAAACTAAAAAGAAGGCAGAACCCGATTTTGCCAAAAATTGGTACGCACAGTTGGATTGGATCCACAAACAATCGCCCTATTATGAAACCTCAAACCTTCGGTATCCTATCGTTCGGGTGGGTGGTTAAATATTCGTTGGGGAACAAAAGTTTGATATTTTCGTAGGAATTGGTAAGGGCCTTTTGCGATTTCTGAAAATTTTTCCATTTCACTTTTTTGATTCCTTCGTGTGGTTCCGGAATTAGTGGTCCATCATAATCCGAAAACATCTCGTACCAATATGTTATCTTAAGCCTGAACTTGTCGTTCTTTTTAAAAACGTGATAGGTTTGGGTGATGAAACTTCGGATTTCCAAATCCTTCACTCCTGTTTCTTCGACCACTTCGCGAATGGCGGCCTCGGTGTGGGTTTCGCCTTTTTCGATTTTCCCTTTGGGCAAATCCCATTTAGCGTTGCGGTGGATAAATAGGATTTCGCGTTTACTGTTATAAACAAGCCCTCCCGCTGCTTCCACCACTTTTATTTTTTTACGAAGGAATCGCTCCAGTTTCTCCTCGTTTTTATGATAAAGGTTAACATAAAGTAATTCGCCATTATTTATTTTCTTGACCAACTGCTTAAAGTGCGCGTCTTTTAAAGGAATGGTGGTATAATGTTCGCCGATATTCTTTTCCGTGGACAGAATGATGGGAATTTCTTTTACAAAAACTTTATACATTTGCAGTATGGTATTAAACAAAGAAACAGCGCAAAAAACCGCTGAGTTGCTGTTGCAAATTAATGCAATTAAATTACAACCGCAAAACCCTTTTATTTGGGCCTCGGGTTGGAAATCGCCGATTTACTGCGATAACCGCATAACCCTTTCCTATCCTGCAATACGAAATTTCCTCCGCGAACATTTGGCAGCGCAGATAGAGCAACTTTATGGAAAGCCCGATATGATTGCCGGCGTGGCCACAGGGGCCATTGGCATTGGGGCATTGGTGGCCGATTATTTAAAGGTTCCTTTTTGCTACGTCCGTGCGGAAGCCAAAAGCCACGGCCGTCAAAACAAGATTGAAGGCTACCTACCTCCACACCAAAACGTGGTGGTGGTTGAAGATCTCATCAGTACTGGAAAAAGCAGTTTACTAGCCGTTGAAGCATTAAAAGAGGCAAATGCAACCGTAAAAGGGATGGTGGCGATTTTCGATTATGGCTTCAAGGTATCAGAAGAAAATTTTAAAGCCCAAAACCTAAAGTTAAATACCTTGAGCGATTATGAAAGCTTGCTTTTGCAGGCAGAAAAATCGAACTACATATCTACCGCGGAAGCACAATTGCTTTCGCAATGGCGAGAAGACCCGGAAAATTGGGAGCCCACACTGCCAATGAATGAAGGGGTCAATAATCCTCTTTGAAAAAATTTCAGTTGCTTTACTCCCATTAGAAGGAGGAAGATATTTTAATATTTATTAAAAAAAAGAAAATGGAAATAACAAGCAGAAAAGTAGTGGTACAAAAATCGGCACCGGAACTTTTTAACTATTTAATTGACGTAAAGAATTTTGAAACGCTGATGCCGGAAAACATCAGCAAATTTGAAGTTTTAAACGATAAAGCATTTGTATTTGCCCTAAAGGGAATGCCGGAAATTGCATTGGAAGTAAAAGAAACCAATGCCCCAAACCTAATTGTTTTGGGCGCTATGAGCGACAAGTTGCCGTTTTCTTTGACCATTAATATTGGTACCTTGGATGATGAAACTTCCACCGCTGAACTTTTTTTCGAGGGAAAACTGAATACCATGATGGCGATGATGGTGAAAAGCCCGCTTACCAAATTTTTGGAAACTTTGGTTTCAAATTTAAAGGAATTGTAATTCCTCTTAAAAAAGCATTTTTATTTCTTTCACCTCATATTGGTGAAGAGTGTTTTCTTCGGTTTCAATAATTAACCGGCCTTCATCAGTTGTTCCTTTTATAATGCCATTGAAACTATCAGTTTCATTTTCAGCAAAAACCGAAACCACATCTTTCCTGAAAAGAAATTTTTCGTAATCGGTTTTCAAAATTTGAAAATCCTTTTTCTCCAAATGTTTCAATTCTATTAGTACCGCGTTTATTACTGTTTCCAAAACCTCATCCAAAATAAATTTATTGCCTGTGGATAAAAGCAACGACGTGGCTTGGGGGTAGTCTTGAAAACCTGTTTGGTTTACGTTAAGGCCAATGCCAATGACCGAGGATTTTACATTCCCACTTTCCAATAGGTTTTCAATTAATATCCCGCCAACTTTCTTTGAGCGTGACATTATGTCGTTCGGCCATTTAATTGAAAGAAGGGGAACATTGAGGTTTTTTAAAGCGTTTAAAACTCCCAAGGAAACGGCAATATTAATAGCAAACTGCTTATTGACATCTAAGTTATAAAACCGTTTAAATATGCTGAAAGTCAGACTCTGACCCGCTTTGGAGCTCCATGTGGAACCCATCTGCCCACGGCCCTCGGTTTGGCTTTTGGACGTCACCACTGTTTCATCGACAATCCTTGATACCCTACTTAAGTTTTTAAGGTAGGAATTTGTTGAGTCAATGGCATTAAGTTTGATTATCTGCAAGGGGAATGATTTATATTGTACAATTATTTATCGCGCCTCAAGTAACAAAAAAACAATAACTTTGTGCGCTAATAAAAAAAATTAATGTCGAAAAAAGAAGCAGGAACCGATCAACTAATAACCCAGATAATACGGGGCATTGAAGAAGTAAAAGGAAAGGAAATAGAAATCCTCGACCTTAGGGATATAGAAAACACCGTTTGCGATTATTTTATACTTTGCAACGGTACCTCGAATACTCAAGTGAATGCAATAGTAAGCTCCATTCAAAAATCCGTCAGCAAGACCTTAAAGGAAAAACCTTGGCATGTGGAAGGCAGTGATAATTCCGAATGGATATTGATGGATTATGTGCACGTCGTTGTTCACGTATTTCAAAAACACATCCGTCAGTTTTATGATATTGAAGGCCTTTGGGGCGATGCGAAATCGGTTAAAATAGAATCAACAAACTAAAAAAGAACACTTGCCTTATGGCCGAAGAAAATAAAAATAAAATCCCCGAGAATAAAAAAACTGAAAACAAAAAGCCCGAATTAAAGAAACCAAAATTCAGTAGTTGGTGGATTTACATCGCTATTTTTTTGATGTTCATCGGCATTCAGTTTTTTGGCGGCAACAGTTGGTCCGAACCAAAGAAAACAACACAAGCACAGTTTGAGGATTTTTTGAGGGATGGCGATGTTGCCAAAGTGGAAGTCGTCAATAAAAAAATCGCGAAAGTATATCTTACCGACGAAGCAAAAAAGAAGGAAATTCATTCCATAGACGATGAAAACAAATTACTGGCTCCAGGGCCCGACGATCCAAATTATCAATTTGAATTTGGCGATCTCCAGAATTTTGAAAACAGCTTTCAGCAAATAAAAAGTGAAAACAGCATAAATGCCAATATGGAATACGCAACCGACACAAATTTGTTGGGGGATATTTTATTGGGCATTTTACCTTTTATAGTCATTATCGGTATCTGGATATTCATTATGCGACGCATGTCCGCAGGTGCTGGCGGCGGCCCGGGAGGCCAGCTTTTCAATATTGGGAAATCAAAAGCGAAATTGTTTGATGAAAAAACCGATGTAAAAACAACTTTTAAAGATGTAGCAGGACTTGAAGGCGCAAAAGAAGAAGTGCAGGAAATTGTGGACTTCTTGAAATTCCCAGATAAATACACAGCTTTGGGAGGAAAAATCCCAAAAGGCGCATTGCTGGTAGGACCTCCGGGGACAGGGAAAACTCTTTTGGCGAAAGCCGTTGCGGGCGAAGCTAAGGTGCCTTTTTTCTCTTTATCAGGTTCGGATTTCGTGGAGATGTTTGTGGGTGTGGGCGCCTCGCGCGTGCGGGATCTTTTTAAGCAAGCCAAGGATAAATCGCCTTCCATAATTTTTATTGATGAAATTGATGCAATTGGCCGTGCTCGTGGGAAAAATAATTTCTCGGGCTCAAATGACGAACGGGAAAACACCCTAAACCAACTTTTAACAGAAATGGACGGTTTTGGAACCAACACCAATGTTATCGTAGTTGCGGCAACCAACCGCGCCGATGTTTTGGATAAAGCTTTGATGCGTGCTGGGCGTTTTGACCGGCAGATTTACGTTGATCTTCCGGACGTTAGGGAGCGGAAAGAAATTTTTGAAGTGCATTTACGTCCCATTAAAAAAGATGATACGGTGGATACAGATTTTCTGGCAAAACAAACCCCCGGTTTTTCGGGAGCGGATATTGCAAACGTTTGCAACGAGGCAGCACTTATAGCTGCCCGAGGAGATAAAAAATCAGTGGGTCGGCAGGATTTCCTTGATGCAGTTGACCGTATTGTGGGTGGGCTTGAAAAGAAAAACAAAATAATGACCCCGGAAGAAAAAAAGGCCATTGCCTATCATGAAGCAGGTCACGCCACGGTAAGCTGGATGTTGGAGCATGCTGCACCTTTGATAAAAGTTACCATTGTTCCGCGGGGGCAGTCCCTTGGAGCAGCTTGGTATTTGCCCGAAGAACGTTTGATTGTCCGTCCGGAACAAATGTTGGATGAAATGTGTGCCGCCCTTGGTGGCCGTGCCGCAGAAAAAGTTATGTTGAATCAAATTTCGACCGGGGCATTGAGCGATCTTGAAAAAGTCACCAAACAGGCGCGTGCCATGGTAACTATTTTTGGGCTGAACGATAAAATTGGAAACCTTACTTATTATGACTCCAGCGGGCAGAACGAATATAATTTTTCAAAACCCTATAGCGAAAGCACCGCAAAAATGATCGATAAGGAAATTTCCAACCTTATTGAAACCCAGTACAAGAGAGCTATAGACCTGCTTGAACACAATAAGGACAAGCTTACCGAACTGGCCGCCGTTCTTTTGGAAAAGGAAGTAATATTTAAGGATAATCTCCAAAAAATATTTGGAAATAGGCCTTTTGACAAAGAAGAGGTACCTGTTACGGTTGTTCCATTGGGGACCATAGAAGGAGTTTCCTAAAAAACTTTAGTTGCGAGGTAACCCAACTTGTATGTATATTTTATATATTTGATGGGTAACCCAATTCCAACCCCTCAATTCTATATGAAATGAGCCTTTTTAAAAAGCTTCTTAATCCCATTTATAAATCGGAAAGTAAAGCTAACAAAGCTAACGATCCTGATCATAGCAGTTATTTCCCTGAAGAGAAACTCCCTATAGACGAGAAATTCACTTACCATTTCCGCAAAAATGGTGGCAAGTTCCTCTATTGTGAAAACAATGAAGAGCTAATGGAAGCTTTTGACAATATCCTTTTAGAGAACGATTGGTATGAACAGGATGCTTTTTGCATAAATGAACAGCTTACTTCAAAATTCAATGGTTTCAACTTGAATTTCGTTAAGGACACTAAAGCTAAATTCTTTCTTTCTCCCTGCGAATCCCTGATAGCAACCAATGGTTCGGTGTTACTTTCATCAAATCAAATCAAAGAAAAAAAACTGAACGAACTTCCAGCAAATTTTGTGATTTTTTCAACCACCAGTAAAATCGTGGAAACCATAAGTGAAGGTTTGCGAAACATAAAAAATCAAAGCGGTGGCAAAATTCCCACTAACATTACGACCATTCAGGACTTCGAAACGGAAAAAGAAAAGGATTTCATGAGCTATGGTAGTAGCACAAAAAACCTATATTTGCTGCTTTTGGAAGACTTATAATATGAGGGAAATTATCGTGCGGACCATATCGGGTGTATTATACATTTCGATAATCGTTTTTTCAATGTTCACCTCGCGCGAATGGTTCATGATCCTCTTTTTGATTCTTGCCCTTTTTACCCTTCGCGAATTTTTACGGCTAATTCAGTTAAAAAGTATTGTTGCATACCTTCTTTTGGGTGCGTTTTTATATTTTTTCAGCTATAAAGTTTTTAATATTGATGCCCAGTATTTACTGCTCACCATTTGTTGTTTCGTAAATCTTTTCCTTTTGAAGGATTTGTTCTGGCTCCGGAAAATACCGATGTTTCAAAACAAAAAATACATTACCATTATTTTTTACATCATCAACGGATTTGTTTTTTTAACGCTTATCCCTATTGTTAAAGGTGAATTTATTCCCGAAATAGTAGTGGGTGTATTTATCTTGGTTTGGTCCAATGATACTTTTGCATATTTGATTGGTAAAAATTTTGGGCGAAGAAAATTATTGGAACGCATTTCCCCTAAAAAAACCGTGGAAGGATTTATCGGGGGGTTGATCGGCTCGATTAGCGCAAGTTTCATTATCTTTAAATACACTGAATATTTTTCGTTAAGCGCTTGGGTAACCCTTGCGATTATCGCCACATTTTTCGGTACTGCCGGCGATTTGATTCAATCGCGTTTTAAAAGGCAGGCCGGGGTCAAAGATAGTGGCATGCTAATGCCCGGCCACGGCGGAATTTATGACAGGTTGGACAGTATTATTTTTGCCAGCCCTTTTATTTATGCTTATTTACAGATTATAAATTATGTTTCATAAAGAAGGTTTTAAAATAATAATTATTGCTCTGGCAATATGTATTGTGCTCAGCTTATTGGCTGATTATTTTATTGAAGACAACCTGATTCGGGGCGGTTCCATGATTGCAATTCTGGTGTTACTATTATTGGTCTTGCAATTTTTTAGAAATCCAAAGCGGAATATTTTATATAACGAAGATCATGTTCTATCGCCAGTTGACGGCAAAGTGGTTGTTATTGAAGAAGTTTTTGAGAAAGAATATTATAATGAAAAACGCATACAGGTTTCCATTTTTATGTCGCCTATTAACGTACATATCACCCGTTTTCCCGTAAGGGGAAAAGTGGTTTACAGCAAATATCATCCGGGGAAATTCTTGGTAGCGTGGCATCCAAAATCTTCCGAAGAAAACGAACGCACTACAGTTGTTGTGCATTCCGAAGTTTTCGGCGATGTGCTTCACAGGCAGGTAGCCGGGGCTTTGGCAAAACGTATCGTGAATTATGCCGAAGAGGGCGCTGAAGTGGAGCAAGCTGCCGAGAGTGGGTTTATAAAATTCGGCTCGCGAGTGGATGTTTTTTTACCCTTAAATGCAAAAATTAATGTATCCCTAAAACAAAAAGTAAAAGGTGGGATTACCGTAATTGCTTCAGCATGACCACCGAAGATCTGGATATCGATTTCAAAAATGCCGTAAAAAGTATTAACGAGCATGGCAAGCCATTCCCCGCAGATTTTTTGTTGCGCCTTTATGCCTATTACAAAAAAGCCACCAACGATCAAGATTCCCCAAGCAGTAACAATCCGTTGATAAATGCTTTTAAGACTAATGCTCTTTTCCAAACCCAAAAGTTGGAGCCCGATGAAGCCAAACAGCTTTACATTGATGCCGTAAAACATTATTTTTTATACCGTAAATAGTAAAAATCAAAAAGGGATGCTAGTAATAGTACCGGCATCCCTTTTTGAAATTGAAATAATTCCTTTAAGACTGTTGCGCCTTATTGAATTTAATATCAAAAGTATCGAGGGCTTCCTGAATAATATCAATATTATCCGATGCTTTTTGATGTAAATCTTCCATCGATTTTTCCAATTCTTTATTGGGCTGTTGAAATAAATCCGTTATCACATGGTTTATTTTATCGATGATGCTTTCCTGGCTGCTTTTAATATCTTCAAGCTTGTGCTGCATTTTCTGCATACGTTCAAAATCTGGCTGTTCCATTTTTTTATATTTTAGGATTTAAAGATACGGTTACAAGCTACATCCAAAGTGGCTATTAACTTTGTTTTATAAAAATTTGGGATAGTTTAACTTTATTTACAACGGTTCAACGAAGCCCCGCCAAACTTGATTTTAGCGTTTCAATTTTAGCGAGCGCATCCGCCTCTTTTTGCCTTTCGTTAGTCAAAACATTATCCGGTGCGTTCGAAACAAAGCGTTCATTATTAAGTTTTGCTTGTACGCTTTTCAAAAACCCTTCGGTATATTTCAATTCTTCCGAAAGTTTTACGGTTTCCTCCGCCGCATCTATAAAAGTGGAAACAGGAACAAAATATTCATTTGCCTTTACCCGAAAAGTCAATGCCCCCTCTAATTTTTTGGTGATATAATTCAGTTTTGAAATATTCCCAAGTTTTGAAATAACAGCATCAAATGACATTGAAACTTTTTCATTATTGATGACAGAAAGTGATATCGATTCTTTAAATGAAATATTTTTTTTCTTCCGAAGCGTGCGAATGCCGGAAATTACTTCTGTGGCAAATTCAAAATCTGCTAAAACAGTTTCATCAAAAGGCAATATTACCGGCCAAGTTGAAATAATCAAAGCTTTTTTTGGAGTTCTTACCGAAATGTGCTGCCAGATTTCTTCCGAAATAAAGGGCACAAAAGGGTGCAGTATTTTAAGATTGTTCTCTAATATTGAAATCACTTCTTTAAATGTTTTTGATGACATTGGTTCGCCAAAAGCTGGCTTCAACATTTCCAAAAACCACGAACAGAAATCGTCCCAAATTAATTTATAAGTGGCCATCAAGGCATCACTTATACGGTATTTAGAGTAATGGTCTTCAATTTCCAATAACGTTTTTTGGAATCTGTTCCGGAACCATTCCACGGCCATAATATCGGTTTCGGAAGGCTTTTTCTCTTCGGAAATTTCCCAACCATCAATCAATCGGTAAGCGTTCCAAATTTTATTTACGAAAGAACTTCCCTGTTTGCAAAGGGCTTCGTCGAACATTAAATCGTTCCCGGCCGGCGAGCTCAACAACATTCCAACACGAACGCCATCGGCACCGTATTTCTCGATTAGCTCAATGGGATCCGGGGAATTACCCAAGGATTTGCTCATTTTTCGACGTTGTTTATCACGGACAATCCCGGTCAAATAAACATTTGTAAAGGGTTTTTCATTTCGGTATTCGTAGCCCGCAATAATCATTCGCGCTACCCAAAAAAACAAAATTTCCGGGGCAGTGACCAAATCGTTTGTGGGATAATAATAATTTATCTCCTTATTATTCGGTTCCAAAATTCCATTGAAAACACTAATGGGCCAAAGCCAGGAAGAAAACCAAGTGTCCAACGCATCCGAATCCTGTTTTAAGTTGTTGGTTAATAGTTGGTGATTGGCAGTTTTTTCTTGAGCGAGCTTCAAGGCTTTTTCGATTGTTTCAGCCACCACAAAATCTTCTTTTCCATCACCAAAATAATAGGCTGGAATTTGCTGTCCCCACCAAAGTTGACGAGAAATGTTCCAGTCGCGGACGTTTTCCATCCAATGCCGATAGGTGTTCACGAATTTTTCCGGAAGCAAGTTCACTTCATTTTTAAGAACGGCATCCAAAGCAGGTTGCGCCAGTTCTTTCATATCCAAAAACCATTGATCGCTCAATTTTGGCTCGATCACCGCGCCGGTGCGTTCGCTGGTACCAACTTTATGGGTATGAGTTTCAATTTTTAAAACGAGGTTCAAAGTTTCCAATTCTTTGGTTATTTCTTTTCGAACCACAAAACGATCCATACCCTGATAATGAAGCCCGAAACTATTTAAAGTGCCATCATCATTGAGAATATCTATAATTTCCAAGTTATGCTTATCACCCAATATTTTATCGTTTTCATCGTGTGCGGGAGTTACCTTTAAACACCCCGTTCCAAAATCGATGTCCACATATTCATCTTCAATAATTGGAACAATGCGATTACAGATGGGGACAATGGCTTTTTTCCCTTTTAAATGAAAAAACCGCTCGTCATTTGGATTGATGCAAATAGCCGTATCGCCTAAAATGGTTTCGGGGCGTGTAGTGGCAATGGTCAATGTTTCGTTGCTGCCTTCAATTTTATATTTTAAAAAATAAAGATTTCCCTGAATTTCCTTATATATAACCTCTTCATCGGAAAGCGTGGTCTTGGCTTGAGGGTCCCAATTGACCATACGATAACCTCGATAAATTTTTCCTTTATTATAAAGGTCAACAAAAACTTTTATGACCGAAGCAGACATTTCTGGGTCCATAGTAAATTTTGTCCTTTCCCAATCGCAAGAGGCGCCAAGCTTTTTTAGCTGTTCTAAAATAATCCCACCATGTTTATGGGTCCATTCCCAAGCGTGCTCCAAAAATTCTTCCCGGGAAAGGTTTGCTTTATTGATACCTTCTTCTTTCAATTTTGCAACCACCTTTGCTTCTGTGGCAATGGAAGCATGATCGGTGCCCGGCACCCAACATGCATTGAAACCTTTGAGCCGCGCTCTTCGTATCAAAACATCCTGCAAGGTATTGTTCAGCATGTGGCCCATGTGCAGCACCCCCGTTACGTTGGGCGGCGGGATAACAATGGTATAAGGCTCGCGCCCGTCTACTTCCGAATGGAAATAATTATTTTCCATCCAATAGGAATACCATTTGTTTTCCAATTCTTTAGCATTGTATTTTGACTCTATCGCCATGGGTTTGGTCTCATTTTTGATTGTAATGTTGCAAAAGTAACCATATATGCAGGATTATAAAAGTGAATAAGTTATTTTGCAGGTTGTTTATAAGTTAACTATTTTAGCAAACATTAAAATCGAAAAATCATGAAAAAATTAGTTTTAGTAGCGGTAGTCCTTCTTGTGAGCTTTGCGGCAAACGCCCAAGCGAAAATCAGTTTTAAGACTGATACCGTGGATTACGGAAACATAGCCAAAGGAAGTGATGGAGTACGTGTTTTTGAATTTACAAACACCGGTGACAAACCTTTGGTAATTACCGATGTAAAATCTAGTTGCGGCTGCACCGTTCCAAAAAAACCCACAGGACCAATTGCCCCCGGAGCTTCTAGCTCTATCGAGGTAAAGTATGATACAAATCGTGTTGGCCCAATCAGGAAAACGGTAACGGTAACATCAAACGCTACAGAACCCACGGTAGCCCTTAAAATTAAAGGTGAAGTGATGGGAGATACCGGTAGTGTACTTGAAAAATCGCGGTAAATAATTTACTTTACAAATCAGTAAAGCCCGGTTCCAAATATTGGTTCCGGGCTTTTTTTTATAACATGTTTTTTAGGAAAAACTTCTTTTTTAATCGAATTCCTTCCCGAAGGATTTCGAGGGTTATTTTTTTTCCTTCTTCAACTGAAAACATTTCTATCAATTCGTATAAACGGAATTGGTGCGAAGGTGTCCCGTTGATACCGATCACCTCGTCCCCTTTTTCGATACCGGCCAAGGCCGCGGGCGAATACTCCAAAACCTCCACTACAATGTAGCGTGGCACCAAATTGAATTCATACTCAACATTAACTTGAATATTGTACACCGAGGCACTTTGCGTTTCGGCATCGGCGATTCGGCTTCCCCTTCGCGAGGTTTCCTTTTCCTGCCTCACATATTCCACCCCGTCGTGTTCCAGCGTTAAACCGCTCATGTTATAATGAAAGGGCTTTTTGAAATTACGGTTTTTTTGAAGACGCATTTTTTTGTTTTTATAATCAAACACAACGGTGAACCGGCTCAAGAAACCGCCCCCCACGCTGCCATCGCGCTCTTTTACCTTCTTCGCCCTTTCAATGGCTTCCACGTTAGGGAAAGAAGCATTAATGTTCGGCATTTTTATTTCCCCAAAAACAACCGATTGAAGCTGTGAGCGTTTCCCGAAAATGTTCCCACTAAGGCCCAAACCCAAAAAATCCTCAAAATAGTTCTTGGGCGATTCGGTAATGAAACCTTCCGGATCGAAAAGCCACAAAGCATCGCTGGAACCGGAATCCACCAAGAGATTTACTTCAGAAACAGTGTTTTGTGAGGCAACATCAAGCTTGATGTAAGGTTTTCCGGCCTCGAAGATTAAGTCCAGTTCTTCGTATTTTTTACAATTCTTGAACACATAATTTTCGGGTTTATAAAAAGTCAACCTTTCATTTCCGTAACTAATTTTGACAATGAAATTCTTGAAAAAATCATTTCCCAAAATCCCATGGATAGGAATTCCCATACGGGGCGAAAAATTCAGCGATTTGTCAAAAATGATATAAAGCGCATGGTTTCGGTCCATTGCACCGCCCACTTTCACTTCATTTCCCAAACTTTTTAAAGCCTCTACGCTCCCGCCCTCGCCCAAACCATGAAGTTGTATAGGGGTTGCATTGTTCAGCAAAAGTGAATCTGCATTTTCCAAACTGAAAAGAATGGTAGATTTTACTCCGGTGTCAAGTATAAACGAAAGTTTTGTGCCATTCACTTCCACCGGAATCACCGGCAGGTTGTTGACTAGTTTGAACTGGATTTTATCTTTTTTTTGCTTTTCAGGCAGGGCAAAACCATTTTGGGCAGGGCCGGAAATCGAAATACCCAAAAGCAATAGAAATAAAAGAAGGGGGGCCGATATTTTCGATAATGTTTTCAAGTGAAATGAAGATATAAAAAAATTCCTAATTGGCTTATTGCGCCGTGGAATTATAGAATTTATTTCGCAACTTTGCCCGAAACAAATACGCTATGCCCACCATTTCCAACAAAGGAAAACACATGCCCGAATCGCCAATCCGGAAGTTGGTTCCCTTTGCCGAAAAGGCTTATAAAGCCAACAAAACCGTATATCATTTGAACATTGGCCAGCCGGATATAAAATCCCCGGAAATCGCGATGGATGCCGTTAGCAACCATTCGCTGGAAATTTTGGCCTACACCCGTTCTGAAGGTTCTTTTGAATACCGTGATAAAATTGCAGGGTATTATCACAAAAACAATATTATGGTTTCGGCGAATGAAATCATCGTAACTACCGGCGGTAGCGAAGCTTTGCTTTTTGCCATGGGAAGCATCGCCGATGTTGATGACGAAATCATTATCCCCGAACCTTTTTATGCGAATTATAACGGCTTTGCAACAGCTTCGGGCGTAAACATTGTTCCGGTAATTTCAAAAATAGAAAATAATTTTGCCCTTCCCCCCATTTCGGAATTTGAAAAACTGATTACCAAAAAAACCAAGGCCATCCTTATTTGCAACCCAGGGAACCCAACGGGTTATCTTTATTCAAAAGAAGAAATCCAAAAACTGGCTGCACTCGTGAAAAAACACGATTTGTTCTTGGTTTCCGATGAAGTTTATCGCGAATTTACTTATGACGGTTCCAAACATTACTCCATTTTGGAGGAATTGGATTTGGCTGAAAACGGAATTATTATTGATTCCGTTTCAAAAAGGTACAGCATGTGCGGTGCCCGTATCGGCTGTTTGGTTTCCAAAAACAAGGAGGTTATTGCTACCGCTTTAAAGTTTGCCCAAGCCCGTTTGAGCCCGCCAACTTTCGCGCAGATTGCGAGCGAAGCTGCATTGGAAACTCCACAAAAATATTTTGATGAAGTGATTGAAGAATATCAGGCTAGGCGGGATATTCTGGTTTCCAAATTAAAAGAGATTCCCGGTGTAAAAGTGGGCGAGCCAAAAGGTGCGTTCTATTGCATCGTTGAGCTGCCCGTTAAAAACAGTGACCATTTTGCACAATGGCTTTTGGAAGACTTTGACCTCAATGGCGAAACGGTGATGGTTGCGCCTGCAGCCGGATTTTACTCTACTCCCGGCGTAGGTTTGAACCAAGTTCGAATTGCGTATGTGCTGAAAAAGGAAAGCCTTATAAAAGCTGTTGAAATCCTCAAAGTTGCTTTGGAAGAATATCGGGATTGATGCGGGTTGAAGAAAACAAATCGCTCAAACACCATAACACCTTCGGGATAGATGTTAAAGCCCGACGATTTGTTTCCGTGGAAACGGTTGAAGAATTAAAAAAATTCCTTTCAGAAAATATAAAAAATGAGCTTTTCATTTTAGGCGGTGGCAGTAATATGTTGCTGACCAAAGATGTTGATGCCACCGTACTTCACATCGGTTTAAAAGGCATCAAAATTTTAGAAGAAAATGAAACCAACGTTATTGTTGAATGCATGGCCGGGGAAAATTGGCACGAATTTGTTCAATTTTGCATTGAAAGGGATTTTGGTGGATTGGAAAATCTTTCGCTCATTCCTGGAAATACTGGGACTGCGCCCATTCAAAACATTGGGGCATACGGAGTGGAGTTGAAAGATGTTTTTTTTAGCTGCAGCACTGTCGAGATTGAAACCCAAAAAGAGAAAATATTTTCAAAGGAAGCTTGCGAATTCAGTTATCGTGATTCTATTTTTAAGAATGAAGCCAAAGGAAAATACATCATTAGCAGTGTAACCTTTAAGCTTACCAAAGGCATTCATAAAAAGAATATTACCTATGGCGATATTCAAAAAATCCTTGAGGAAAAGCAAATCGAAAACCCTACATTAAAGGATATTTCCGACGCGGTGATAGCTATTCGCCAATCAAAACTGCCGGATCCGAAAGAGTTGGGAAATAGTGGTAGTTTTTTTAAAAACCCGGTAGTTGACGGAGAAACTTTTCAGCAATTCAAAGACAAATTCCCACAAGCTCCATTTTACGAAATTTCCCCAAAGGAATTTAAAATTCCGGCCGGATGGCTGATTGAAAATGCCGGATTTAGAGGGGAACGCTTCGGAGATGCGGGGGTTCATAAAAACCAAGCTTTGGTTTTGGTAAATTATGGCAACGCCAAGGGTAGCGAAATTTGGGATTTGGCACTCGCAATTCAAAAAGAAGTAAAAGAGAAATTTGGAATTTTTATCGAACCCGAGGTCAACGTTTTTTAATCGTTTGCCAGCACGCTATCAATTACCAAAATAACACCATTAAAACCGGCAGCCTCAGTTTCCAAAACTTTCGCTTTTACATTATTCGAATTTTTTACAGAAAAGGAATTTCCCGACTTTGAAATTATCAATTCGGTTCCCGATAGGGTTTTCATTTTAAAATTTCCCTTGTTACTCTTTATTTTTTCTGCCAAAACAGCCGAATCAAAATTACCTTCCACAATATGGCTTTTCAGCAATGCAACCAATTTTTCTTTGTTTTCAGGGTTTAAGAGTTGATCCGATTTCATTTTTGGCACAGCTTGAAAGGCGGCATTGGAAGGGGCGAAAACCGTGAAAGGCCCGGCCTCCTTCGCTAAAATATCTGTTAATCCTGCACTAACCAAAGCACTCGTGAACATTTTAAGCTCGGGGTTTGCCATCGATTTTGCCAGCACGCTGCTCAATTGATTTTTATCTTCTTGGGTGAGGATTTTCATTTCCTTTTTACTGGGAATTTGAACAGTTGTTTCCACCAATTCGGAATCTTTCTTGGATTCATTTTTACAAGAAAAAAACAAGGTTGCGAATGCTAAAAAACAGATAATCCGGTAAGTGCCGTACATTTTTTATAGATTAAAATTGAAGGCTAAAATTAACCAAAAAGCAAGCACAAGCGCAAGAAAGATTGTATTTTTGCAATTCAATTCATAAAAATGGAACTTTTAATAATTACCGTGGTTTTACTCGGCCTTGCCTTTGCTGGGATAGCCATTAAAATATGGGCAAAAAAAGACGGAAAATTTGCCGGTACCTGCGCCAGCCAAAGCCCTTTTTTGAACAAACAAGGGGAATCCTGCGGATTTTGCGGCAAAACCCCGGAACAGTTTGAAACCTGCAAAGAGGAGAAGTGAGTTTTCAGTTGGCAATTTTCGTCAAATATTTTTCTTTAAACCTCCTAACCCTTAATTCATAACTTTAATGACGCTACTTTACATTCTGGGCGCGGTCGTGTTGATTAATGCTGCCTATTTTTTATTATTTTCAAAGTTTTCATTTTTAAAACCCATTTCAAATAACCCTTCTTTAAAACAGGATTTATTTCCAGTTTCATTGATTGTTTGTGCCAAGAACGAGGCCGAAAACCTTCAAAACCATATCCCGCTTTGGCTTCAACAGGAATACCCCAATTTTGAAATTATTCTAATAAATGATGCTTCCGCCGATGAAACCTTGGAAATAATGGAAGCTTTCGCCGAAAAAGATCCGCGCATTAAAATTGTGAACGTGGAAAACAACGAAGCTTTTTGGGGAAATAAAAAATATTCGTTGACGCTTGGGATAAAAAAAGCGAAAAACGAAAGGATGATTTTCACCGATGCTGATTGCAAACCAGCATCAAACCAATGGCTTCGAGAAATGGCTCTGCAATTTTCCAAGGAAAAACAATTGATTTTGGGGTTTGGGGGTTATTTAAAATTCCCCGGTTTTTTAAACAAGCTCATCCGTTATGAAACTTTGATGACGGCACTTCAATATTTTTCATATGCCAAAGCTGGCATTCCGTATATGGGCGTGGGCCGAAATTTGGCTTATACCAGTACGCTTTATTATAAAAATAACGGCTTTATGAGCCATATAAAAGTGCAATCGGGCGATGATGACCTTTTTGTAAATGAAGCCGCGACAGCTGAAAATACTGCCATCTGTTTTTCCGAAAACGCTTTTACATATTCTATTCCCAAGAAAACATGGACCAATTGGATACTTCAGAAAAAAAGGCATTATTCCACCGCTAAACTTTATAAACCGACATTGCGGATATTATTGGGTTTGTTTTATATTTCCAATCTGCTTTTTTGGCTTTTGGCCATTGCGAGTTTACTTTTTTCTGATTGGAGGATTGCACTGATTTTAATTGCAGTCCGGTTCCTTCTTCAATATATTGTGGTTGGAAAAGCGGCGAAAAAGTTTAAATCGCCGGATTTAGTGCCGTTCATTCCCTTTTTTGAATTATATTTAATTTTCGTGCAATTGAGTATCTTTATTGGTTCGAGCGAAAAAAAACAACAGTGGAAATAGATTTCGAGGAAATAAGCAACCAAATAGCAAAAGCTAAAGAAGGGAAGCAAACAGCTTTCAATTTTTTGATGGACCGTTTTTGGAACGATGTTTATGGATTTCAATTGAAGCGGGTGAAAGATGAACAGGATGCCGAGGATATTGCCATTGAAACATTCGCAAAAGCCTTCGACAAAATTGAAAGCTTTGATGAAAATTATACATTCGGTACATGGCTAATCACCATTTCGAAGAATATCCAAATCGATAAAACCCGGAAAAAAAACGCTTCCATCCATTCAAAAACCACCGATGCCTCCCGCGAGCATGTCCAAAAAATTGTTGATGATGCGCCAACCCCGGAAGACACATTAATTACCGAACAAAATTTGGCAGAACTATTGCAATATATCAAGCAATTAAAACCCCATTACCAAGAAGTAATTAACCTACGCTATTTCCAAGAAATGAGTTACAATGAAATCTCTAAAACGTTGGATGAACCTTTGAACAACGTTAAAGTGAGATTGCTACGGGCCCGTAAATTATTGGCGGGAATTATTTTAGGCGGAAAGGAGAATGGTTTTTTAAAGGGAATGGATTAAAATATATACTCCGGTGCCCCAACAATCCCCAAATAGTTATATCGAATCTTCGTACCTTTGATTTCCATGATGAACACAGAAATTTTACAAATTCAAAAACCTGCGCCCAAGCCCAAATGGCTAAGGGTGAAACTTCCCACCGGTCAAAAATACACCGAGCTCCGTGGCTTGGTCGATAAATACAAGCTGCACACCATCTGCACATCCGGGAGCTGCCCGAACATGGGCGAATGCTGGGGCGAGGGCACCGCTACCTTTATGATACTGGGCAACATTTGCACCCGTTCCTGCGGTTTTTGCGGGGTAAAGACCGGGCGTCCGGAATCTTTGGATTGGGACGAACCCGAAAAAGTGGCGCGCTCCATTAAAATAATGAACATAAAACACGCCGTAGTTACCTCGGTGGATCGGGATGATTTAAAGGATATGGGATCCATTATTTGGGCGGAAACTGTAAAAGCAATTCGTCGAATGAACCCTGAAACAACTTTGGAAACGCTAATCCCCGATTTTCAAGGCGTTACCCGAAATATTGACCGAATTATAGCCGTGAAACCCGAAGTAGTTTCACACAATATGGAAACCGTAAAAAGGCTTACCCGCGAAGTCCGGATACAGGCAAAATACGAACGCAGTCTTGAAGTACTTGCCTATTTAAAGAAACAAGGAATCGCGCGAACTAAAAGCGGGATTATGTTAGGTCTTGGCGAAATGGAAGAAGAAGTACTTCAAACCATGCAGGACCTCCGCAGTGTGGGGCTAGATATTGTTACCATTGGACAATATCTGCAACCATCAAAAAAACATTTGCCGGTGAAGGAATTTATTACCCCGGAGCAGTTCAAAAAATACGAGACCCTTGGGCTCCAAATGGGCTTCCGCCATGTGGAAAGCGGTGCTTTGGTTCGTTCTTCATATAAAGCACAGAAACATCTTACCTAAGAAAATTTAACACAATGGGAAAAAAAATAACTGTTGGAATAAATGGTTTTGGCCGAATTGGCAGGAATCTTTTTAAACTAATGTTGAAACATCCCGAGATCAATGTGGTGGCCATCAACGATCTTGCCGATGCAAAAACCTTGAGCCATCTTTTAAAGTATGACAGCATCCACGGTATTTTAAAAGAAAAAATTTCATTTTCTGAAAAGAAACTGATCGTTGGCGGAAAGAAGATCCGGTTTTCTTCAGAAAAAGATTTGGAAAAAATTTCTTGGAAGGGAATTGATGTTGTGGTGGAATGCAGTGGTAAATTTAAAACACGTGAAAAACTTCAAAAACATTTAAAAAATGGGGCAAAAAAAGTGATCCTCTCCGTCCCACCCGATGACGAATCCATTAAAACAGTGGTTTTGGGTGTTAATGATGCAATTTTAAAAGCCGAAGACACCATAATTTCAAATGCTTCCTGCACCACTAATAATGCTGCGCCCATGCTCAAAATAATGAACGAGCTTTGCGGGATTGAAAAGGCCTCTATCACTACGATACATTCTTACACCAGCGACCAAAGCCTTCACGATCAGCCTCACCGAGACCTCCGCCGCGCCCGTGCTGCAGCCCAATCCATAATACCAACCACCACCGGGGCGGCAAAAGCGTTGACGAAGATTTTCCCCGACTTAGCCAATGCCATCGGCGGTTTCGGTATCCGTGTGCCAGTGCCCAACGGATCGTTATCGGACATTACCTTTATTGTAAAAAGGGAAGTGAGCCGTGATCAAATAAATAATGCATTTAAAAAGGCAGCGGAAACTTCTTTAAAAGGAATTCTGGAATATACTGAAGATCCCATTGTTTCGGTAGATATTATTGGCAACACCCATTCCTGTGTTTTTGATGCGGAGATGACCGCCGTTATTGGCAAGATGGTAAAGACCGTGGGATGGTATGATAATGAAATTGGATATTCTTCCAGAATTGTGGATTTAATTTATAGAATATCAAGATAATAAGTATATTTAAAAGTTTTATTGACCCCCAAAAAAGCATGCGACAATTTTTTCTGAAATATAGATTAGTAGCCCCGCTAATCCTTTTCTACTTCATCAGTATTTCAGCCGTGTCGCAAACAAAAGAAACAGACACTACCCTGGTCATTAAAAATTTACAGAAAAGTGCAATAAAAAATATTGATGGGCAAAATTATAAATTGGCCATAAAAAAACTCAGTCTTGCAAATAAATTGGCTGCTGCACCCAATTTCAATCATTTTAAACTCGGCGTAGAACTTCAAATCGCGGATCTTTATTATAAACTTCAATATTACGCTAAGACATATGATGAAACAATAAACATGATTGCACAATCGGATTCTTTATTAGGGATTAATGAAAGAGCTACCGCATACAAACTACTCGGATTGTCCGCTATCCAAACAGGCAATTTCAATACTGCAGCACTTTATTTGGGAAAAGCAGATTCCCTTTTTACCAGTCAAAACGATGAAATAAACCGAGCGATTGTCCTGCACGGCAAGGGGCTACTGGCGCTTAACCAAAAGAAGTATGAAACTTCGGTACGCTATTTTGATTCGGTAATCCCAATATTTAAGCAAAATAATTTAAAACTCAGGGAAGCTAACACAAACATCAACCAAGCAGATGCCTATATGAAATGGGGCGAAAACAATGAAATTTCTACTGCATTGGAAGATGCTAAATCCGCCCTGCAAAATGCTCTTGAAATCAACAGTGAAATATCCGATATACAACTCTCTATTGATGGTTACAGGATTTCATCACAAATAGCCATACGTGAAAACAATATTAAAAAAGCGGAAGAAGACCTGCAATTATATTTCAATAAAAAGGATTCCATTAAACAAGTTTATTTAACGAGTATTGAAGAGGGCATAAAGGGGGAATGGACCATTGCTAGCCTTAACGAAATAATAGCTGCACAAAAACGTGATAATGAAGAACTACAAAAATCGCTCTTTTTTGGGAAATTGACCGGGTGGCTCAGCATCGCTTTAATCATTATCCTTTCGTTATTTGCCCTTTCATTAAATAAAAACAACAACCTAAGAAACAAGACATTCCAACTTTTAAAAGATAAAAACACTGAATTGCTCATTTCAAAAGACAAGGCTGAAAAAGCATCACAAGTCAAAGCCCAATTTTTATCAACCATAACACACGAACTCCGGACTCCAATGTACACCGTAACCGGACTTACACATTTATTATTGGAAGAAGACCCTAAACCGGAACAGAAGGAGCATCTCAATTCCCTCAAGTTTTCCGGGGAATATCTTTTGTCGCTCATCAACAATATTTTGGACTTAAACAAACTGGAAGCCAACAAAGTAGAAATTGCAAAAATCCCTTTTAACTTAAGAAAACGCGTGGAGGGTGTTGTAACTGGTTTGAAAAAATATGCCAATGATAAAAAAAATACGCTTCTCTTCGAATTTGACCCAACCCTCCCCACTCAGGTTATAGGCGATTCCTTAAAATTGTCGCAAATCCTTATAAACTTGATCAGCAATTCCATAAAATTTACTGAAAAGGGAACTGTTTGGGTTCGTATACAAAATTTGACACAAACCGACAGGAGCATCATGATTCGTTTTGAGGTTGAAGATAACGGGGTAGGCATATCGAATAACAAACAAAAGGATATATTTGAAACCTTCACTCAAGGTTCCTTACAAATCAACAGGAAATTTGGCGGAACCGGGCTGGGCCTTTCCATTGTTAAAAACCTTTTGGAGATTATGGACACCAAAATACATTTGGAAAGCAAAATAGGAAAAGGCTCAAAATTCTGGTTTGACCTAACTTTTGGGCTCATGGAAAAACCTAAAAAATCGGATAAAATCATAATCCCTACAGATATAAATTATGACTTTTTGATCAATAAGGAAGTACTGATTGTGGAAGACAACAAGATCAACCAAATGATTACCAAAAAAATTCTCGAGAAAAAACAAATGATTTGTACCGTCGTGGACAACGGCATGGATGCGGTAAAATATGTAAAAAAAGGCAAATATGATGTTATTTTAATGGACATTCACATGCCCGGCATCAGTGGGATTGACGCTACGAAAAAAATTAGGGAGTTTAATAAAGAAGTTCCCATTATTGCACTAACGGCAGTTACCTTAGAAGAAAGCTTGGAAGAATTCTTTAAGGCAGGCTTCAATGAATTTGTCCCGAAACCATTTAAGGCAGAGGATTTCTTCGAAAAGATTCAAAGGGTTTTACTAAAGGCAGAAGCTGGTTCTCCCAAAATTACTTAATGGATATGTTTTTCAATATGTCCTATAAATTCCATTTTCCCTTCATTTAAGAATAATGTTTTAATAGGCAAATAAAACAAAGTCTCGGAGTTGAGGTTATCTTTTAACCGCATATAATCCTTTTCGGTGGTAAGGATATGATCATACACTTTAAAGCTCTCAATTTCATTTTTTGTAAAATGATGGTGATCCAAAAATTCCCGATGTTCAAAAACCAAACCCTCTTTTTTTAAAAAATCAGTTAGTGGCTTGGCATTGGCGATTCCAGTTATAAGTGTAAAATTTTTATCCTTTAAACTTTCCAAAACCCATTTTTCGTTTTTCCCATAAATATAAGCATGGTAGCCAATGGTGGAAAAATATAATTCCTGCCCTGGCCTTAAATTTAATCTCCATTGGATTTCATTCATTTTTAAAACTGAAATATTGCCCGGGCATTTTGTGACAACCACAATATCAGCACGCTTTGCACCATTTTTTGGTTCTCGAAGATTTCCCGTTGGCAATACAAAATCATCAATGTAAAGATCAAAATAGGGTGTAAGCAAAACATTCATCGAAGCCTTTACCTTTCGGTGCTGAAAGGCATCGTCCAGTAAAATAACATCCGATTTATCTTTTAACAATGAAATTCCTTCACGCCTGTCGGCGCAAACGGCAACAGTAATTTCGGGAAATTTATTTTTGAATTGAAGTGGCTCATCGCCTACGTCTTCAACATTACTTTCTTTGGAAACTTCCAAAAAGCCTTTCGATTTCCTTTTGTACCCACGGCTCAAAACCGCGATTTTATGATTTTCTTTTAAACTTTCGATCAAAAATTCGATCATTGGCGATTTGCCCGTGCCTCCGGTGGAAAGATTTCCCACACATATTACCGGAAAATCATAAGCTGTGCTTTCCAGCCAGCCTTTGTCATAAAAAAAATTTCGGAGTGCAGTAATGCCTGCATAGAGCAACGAAATGGGGAAAAGGATTTTCCTTAAAAAATTCATCCAACGAAAGTAACAATTTCCTGCGAAGTCAAGAATTGCCCTTCGCACTATTTAAAATTTCTATCTTTAACCTTAAATAAATAAGGAATGAAAATTAAAGAGATAATCTCTTCTTTGGAAGAACTTGCCCCCCTCGCGTACACAGAAGATTTTGATAATACTGGGCTTTTGATAGGTAACGAAAATGTAGAGGTAACAGGAATCCTTATAACATTGGATACGCTCGAAAGTGTGGTGGACGAAGCCATTCAAAACAAATGCAACCTTATCATTAGTTTTCATCCCATCATTTTTTCTGGTTTAAAAAAGATCACCGGAAAAAACTATGTGGAACGTGTAGCCCAAAAATCCATAAAACACGACATCGCCATTTTTGCTATCCATACCGCGCTGGACAATGCATGGAACGGAGTGAACGCGATGATTTCAAAAAAACTGGGGTTGAAAAACAAGCAAATTTTAATCCCTCAAAAGGGGGCCATTAAAAAATTGGTTACTTATGTGCCAGTCTCAAATGCCGATACTCTTCGGGAAGCAATTTTTGCGTCGGGTGGCGGTTCCATCGGTAATTATAGTAATTGCAGTTTCAATTCCGTTGGAAAAGGAACTTTCCGTGGAAACGAAAAATCAAATCCCACAAAAGGAAAAAAAGGCGAAACCAATTTTGAGGATGAAACACGTATTTCAATTACTTTTTTGCGAGATAGGGAAAATGCGGTTTTAAAGGCACTATTTTCAAATCATCCCTACGAAGAAATAGCTTATGAAATATCTACACTGGAAAATACCAACCAACACATCGGGATGGGAATGATGGGGGAATTGAACGAGCCGATGGCTGAAAAAGAATTTTTAAATTTTTTAAAAAAAACAATGATAACCGAATGTGTTCGACACTCACATTATTTAGACAAACCAGTAAAAAAAATTGCCGTTTTAGGCGGTAGTGGCAGTTTTGCAATAGATGCTGCAAAAGCAGCGGGCGCAGATGTTTTTGTGAGTGCGGATTTTAAATACCACGATTTTTTCAAAGCTGAAAACAAAATTCTTTTAGCGGACATCGGCCATTATGAAAGTGAACAGTTCACAAAAGAAATTTTACATTCATTTCTTAAGGAAAAAAACCCTAATTTTGCAATCCTTTTATCACAAGTTAACACAAACCCGATTAGCTATTTATAATTGAACATGGCAACAAAAACAGAAATTACAGTTGAAGAGAAATTAAGGGCATTGTATGACCTGCAACTTATAGATTCACGCATCGATGAAATCAGGAATGTGCGCGGCGAACTTCCTTTGGAGGTTGAAGACCTTGAAGATGAAGTGGCAGGCATGAACACCCGCTTAGAAAAACTTAAATCGGACCTTGAAACGATCGAGGAGCAAATCAAGGAGAAAAAAAACCTGATTGATGAAGCAAAAGGATTGATCAAAAAATATTCTTCGCAACAGGATAATGTCCGCAATAACCGCGAGTACAATTCATTGACCAAAGAAGTGGAATTTCAGGAACTTGAAATTCAATTAGCCGATAAAAATATAAAAGAATACCGTGCACAGATCGAGCAAAAAAGCCAAGTGATCGAAGAAACTAAAGGCCGCTACGATGAGCGCAAGGAACACTTGAAACACAAACAGAGTGAGCTTAGCGAAATATTAAAAGAAACCGAAAAAGAAGAAAAATCTTTAATGAAGGAGTCTCAAAATTTTGAAGCCACCATTGAAAACCGTTTGATTCAGGCCTATAAAAGGATTCGTGGTAACGTTAAGAACGGTTTGGCCGTAGTTGCCGTGGAAAGGGGAGCTTCTGGAGGTTCTTTCTTTACAATCCCGCCACAGGTACAAATGGAAATTGCCTCGCGCAAAAAAATAATTACCGATGAGCATAGCGGAAGGATTTTAGTGGATCCTGAACTTGCCAATGAAGAACGCGCAAAAATGGATTCCCTTTTTAACAAAATAAAATAGGGATTCCACATTATAAATTATAACAAAGCCTTCACAAACCGTGAAGGCTTTTTTTGTACTTTCCCAATTCATATAAAATATTTTCACATGAAAAGGTATTTGTTTTTTATTGTAATCTCAATATTATTGACCGTTTCCTGCAAACCTTCCAATGAAAAAAACAGGGAGGCCGAAGCCGTTGCTCAGAAAAACCAATCACCTGTCCAAACAGAAGCACAGGACGGAATGAAAAAAGCCTATTTTGCCAGCGGCTGTTTTTGGTGTGTTGAAGCAGTTTACGAAAACGTAAAGGGCGTTCAGGAATCGATTTCTGGATATATTGGGGGGCACACGGACAACCCTACTTATGAAAGTAGTAATACCGGAGCAACCGGCCATGCCGAAGCTGTTGAAATTATTTATAACCCAGAAATAATTTCTTTCAGCCAATTGGTTGATGTTTATTTCGGGTCGCAAAATATTACCCAAGTAAATGGCCAAGGGCCGGACAATGGATCCCAATATCGCTCCATAATTTTTTACCAAAATGAAGAAGAGAAAAAAATCATCAATAAAAAAATAGAATTGCTAAACCAACAATTGGGTGGCCAAAAAGTGGCGGCACAAGTGATGCCCTTTCAAAAATTCTGGGTTGCAGAGGCATATCATCAAGATTATAAGAAAAACAATCCAAACAACCCATATATTAAAAATGTATCCAATCCACGTTATGAAAAATTCCGGGAAAAATTTCCTAATCTTCTAAAAAATTGATAAAAACCAATTTATAAATTATACAACATTCGTTAAACAGAGGTTAAAAAAATCCTCGGGTTAAAATTTTTATTGTAGATTTAATCAAATTAAAACTAAAACAATCATTAATTAAACTTAAAAACAATCATTATGGGAGACATTATCTGGTTAATCGTAGTTATTCTGATCATTGGATGGCTGGTCGGCTTTTTCGGTTTTGGCGAATCCGTAGGCAACCTAATTCACATTCTTTTAGTACTCGCCATTATTGCTATTATTTACAAATTGGCAACCGGCAGAAGGTTGTAATTATTAAAATTTAAAACTAATCAAAATCCTATGAAAAAGTTATTTTTATTGTTGTTCGCAGCTGGAATTTTAAGTACTGGCTTCATTAGCTGCAGGGAAAACAAAACCGCAACCGATGATGTGGAAGATGCAGTTGATGATATGGAAGATGCGGTAGATTAATTTTCTTTTATAGTAATAAGTAAAATCCCTTTTATCAAAAATAAAAGGGATTTTCTATTTATTGAAGTTTCCTTAATTTTATTGAAAATCCATCCTATGAAAATTATTCTTCCATGTTTAATTGTTTTCTCAATTATAACATCTTGTAATGAAGTAAATAAAAAAAATGAAATCACCGGGCCAAGCATTTCTGATAGTTCAACTACCGCAAAACGTATCGCCAACAAAAATGGCTTTGAAAACTGGGAAAATGTTTCCGAAATAAAATTCACTTTCAATGTAGACCGGGTTGAAAAACATTCTGAACGTTCGTGGGTTTGGAATCCCAAAACGAATGATGTTACTTTGATTTCCCCAACAGATACCATAAACTACAATCGCAATAAAATGGATAGCATCACCCAACGAACCGATGCAGCATTCATCAATGATAAATACTGGTTGCTGGCACCTTTTAATCTTGTTTGGGATGATGGGATTTCATTTTCAGAATACCAAAATACCATTGCCCTCATTTCCAAGGACACATTGAACCAATTGACCATTGTTTACGGAAACGAAGGCGGCTACACTCCCGGTGATGCTTACGATTTTTATTATGATGAAAGTTTCACCATTCGGGAATGGACTTTTCGGCAGGGCAATGACAGCCTCCCGACCATGAGCACCACTTGGGAAGATTACGAAAATTTCAACGGCATTAATATCTCAAAAACGCGCCGAGACGGCACCGAAAATTTTAAATTGAACTTCACGAATATTTCGGTGAAATAAAGAAAACCCAAAAGTAAAGAGAATATAAATCGTTATTTTTGGGGAAAGAAAAACGAGATTTTCCAAATGTTCGAAAACAATTTAAATTTTGCAAAAAAATTAGATGCCGAAGACACTTTGTTTTCTTTTCGTGAAAAATTCCACATCCCGAAAAACGAAAAAGGCGAAACACTTATTTACCTCTGCGGGAATTCCCTGGGGCTACAACCCAAAATTACATCGGAATATATAAAACAGGAACTTCAAGATTGGGCAACACTTGGAGTTGAAGGGCATACCGAAGCGAAAAATCCTTGGCTTCCATATCACGAATTTTTGACCGAAAAAATGGCAAAAATCGTGGGTGCCAAACCGGGGGAAGTGGTCTTTATGAATACCCTCACCACAAACCTTCATTTGATGATGGTTTCTTTTTACCGACCCTCCAAAACTAAATATAAAATCGTGGTGGAAAGCGACGCCTTCCCTTCCGACAAATACGCAGTGAAAAGCCAATTGAAGTTTCATGGCTTTGATGAAGATGAGGGACTAATTTTATGGAAACCTCGCCCCGGCGAAGTGCTTTGCCGTTTTGAAGACCTCGAAAAAATATTGGAAGAGCACGGAAATGAAATCGCACTTTTGATGATTGGCAGCACCAATTATTACACAGGTCAATCTTTTCCGCTGAAAAAAATTACAGAATTGGGCCATAAATATAATTGTATGGTTGGTTTCGATTTAGCTCACGGAGCTGGAAACATTCAGCCAAATCTCCACGAAACCGGAGCCGATTTTGCCATTTGGTGCAGTTACAAATATTTGAACAGCGGTCCCGGTAGTTTGGGTGGTTGTTTTGTTCATGAACGGCACGCCGATAATAAAGAACTCCAACGTTTCACTGGATGGTGGGGCCATAATAAAAAAACCCGTTTCAATATGCGGCAGGAATTTGATGCACTTTCGGGAGCCGAGGGCTGGCAGTTAAGCAATCCGCCCATTTTATCGATGGCTGCTATTCGAGCTTCATTGGATGTTTTTGAAGAAGCCGGATTTGAAAACCTTCGCAAAAAATCTGAAAAGCTTACGGGTCATTTAGAGTTTCTATTGGACGAAATGAAAATCGAAACCATCAACGTTATCACACCGAGAAATCCTCAGGAACGTGGCTGTCAACTTTCAATTCAAGTAAATAACGCAGATAAAAGCCTACACACAAAATTAACCGAAGCCGGCGTGATTAGTGATTGGCGGGAACCCGATGTAATCCGTGTGGCCCCAACCCCGCTTTATAATAGTTTTGAGGATGTGTATCGCTTTTCGGAAAAATTAAAAGAAGTTTTAAAATAATACTTACGTCTCCCCGAGCGCAGTCGAGGGGTCAAGCTTCAGCAAAATTTCGAATAAAAGGTTGACTGCGCTCGACCAGACAAATAAGAATGAACAATAAACAACATATATTAATCATCGGTGCCGGCCTCTGCGGCAGTCTCCTTGCATTGCGAATGGCGCAACGGGCTTATAAAATAACGCTTGTGGAAAAACGCCCGGACCTTCGGAAATCCAAACAAGACGCGGGCCGCTCTATAAACCTTGCGCTATCCAATCGTGGGCTGCGCGGGCTTCGGTTGGCGGGAGTTGAAGAAGCTGCCAAAAAACTATGTATTCCCATGAACGGAAGGATGATACATGATGTTCACGGAAATAACTTTTTAAGCCCATATAGCGGACGTAAAAATGAGTATATCAATTCCATATCGAGACCGGGTTTAAATATGCTTTTGCTGGATGCCGCAGAAAAAATGCCGAACGTAACTATTATTTTCAATCATGGCTGTGAACATGTTGATTTGGAAATCGTTTCCGCCACTTTCAAAAATTATGCAAACGAAGAAATATTAAAAGTATCCGCAGATATTATTTTCGGCACGGATGGCGCAGGCTCCGCGGTCCGACAAAGCATGTCAAAAAACCAAAGTTTCAACCTTTCTCAAGAATGGCTTAGTCACGGATACAAAGAAATTTCAATTCCTGCGGCGGAAGATGGGGGCCATCGAACCGAAAAACACGCCCTGCACATTTGGCCCCGGGGAGAAGATATGTTGATTGCACTTCCCAATTTGGATGGCAGTTTCACCGTGACGCTTTTTCTTCCCTACACAAACAGCGATTATTGTTTCCAAAACCTGACCACGCCAGAAATGGTTCACGAATATTTTAAAAAAGAGTATCCCGATGCCGTGGCAATGATCCCCAATTTAACCGAAGAGTTTTTTGGAAACCCCACTGGGCCTTTAGGCACAATTAAGTGTTCGCCTTGGCACAGCGACGGAAAAGTTTTGCTTATGGGTGACGCCGCCCACGCCATCGTGCCATTTTACGGACAGGGAATGAATGCAAGTTTTGAGGATGTTGTGGTTTTTGATGAAATTTTAGAAAAGCATACTATTGAAAATTCCGGAAAAATGGATTGGAAATCTATTTTCGAAGAATATGAAAAAAACAGAAAAAAAGACACCGATGCGATTGCAGATTTGGCCGTGGACAATTTCCATGAAATGAAAGAACACACGGCAGATCCTTTGTTCCAACAAAAGCGTAAGCTCGAAACCGCTTTTGAAGCTGAATTCCTCGAAGATTATTATAGCAAATATTCTTTGGTTACCTTTAAGGAATCAATCCCCTATTCCGAAGCAATGAAACGCGGAAGGGCGCAGGATAAAGCAATTTTGGATTTATTTGCTAAGGGGAAAATAAATGATGAAATGGATTTGGGGATAAAACTAGATTTGGTGAAAAAAGAAACTCAAGCCATTCTTCATGATGATCAAGTGGCGTTTGGGTAGTACTCATTTAAATAAAAACCAACTGACTCCTTCCCCTTTTTTAGGGGAAGGTGGCCCCGATTTTTCATCGGGGACGGAAGGAGTCAAAGCGATAACATAATTTAAAAACGAAATGAGCAACAAAAGCAGATTGGTAGAGGGAAAAGCAACACCGCGCGGCGCATATCCTCACGTAAAACGCGTGGGAGATTTTATATTTATCAGCGGAACAAGTTCACGTTTGCCAAATAATACATTCGCTGGCGCCCATAAAATTGACGAAATGGGTACGATGCATTTCGACATAAAAGAACAAACCCGTGCCGTACTTGAAAATATAAAAGATTATCTAGCAACGGAAGGCGCAACAATGTCCGACTTAGTTGATGTAACCAGCTTTTTGGTGAATATGAACGATTTTGCAGGCTACAATGAAGTTTACTCAGAGTATTTTAATAAGGAAACTGGACCAGCGCGTACAACCGTTGCCGTGCACCAATTGCCACACCCGTATTTGGTGGTGGAGATTAAGGCGATGGCTTATTCTCCTGTTAAGAGTTAAGAGTGCAGAGTTATGATTGATACGCAAAGAATCTTAAATTACATAAACGGTGAATATGTTGAACCACTTTCAAAAAAATGGCTGGATAACTACAATCCTTCCAATGGCGAAGTGTATTCGCAAATAGCAAATTCAAATTCCGAAGATATTGAAAACGCATATCAAGCCGCCAAAGATGCATTTCCAAAATGGAGCAACACAACCATTGACGAACGCAGCCGGATTATGCTGAAAATCGCGGAATTGATTGATGAAAATTTGGAAGAACTTGCAAGAGCGGAATCCAAAGATAACGGCAAGCCTTTGAGTCTTGCAAAATCAGTTGACATTCCAAGAGCTTCTGCAAACTTTCGGTTTTTCGGTAATGCCATTACACAATTTTCCAGCGAAGCCCACGAGAGTGTGGGTTTAAACACGATGAATTTTACGCTTCGGCAACCGCTGGGAGTTGTTGGATGCATTTCTCCTTGGAATCTTCCGTTGTATTTATTTTCGTGGAAAATTGCACCAGCTTTTGCCGCCGGAAATACGGTGGTTGCCAAACCCAGCGAAATTACACCGATGACGGCTTTTTTGCTTGGAGATATTTGCAACAAAGCCGGCCTTCCAAAGGGCGTTTTGAATATTGTTCATGGCACTGGACCTTCCGCAGGACAAGCAATTGTTGAACATAAAAATATTAAAGCAATTTCTTTTACCGGAGGAACTAAAACAGGTGAAAATATTGCCAGAAACGCAGCGCCAATGTTCAAAAAATTGTCTTTGGAGCTCGGCGGAAAAAACCCAAACCTCATCTTCGCAGATTGTAATTATGAAAAAATGCTGGCCGTTACCCTAAATTCTTCTTTTTCAAATCAAGGGCAAATCTGCCTTTGCGGAAGTAGAATTTTTGTGGAAAAACCGATTTATGAAAAATTCAAAAAAGATTTTGTTGAAAAGGTAAAACAAATGAAAATAGGCAATCCGTTTGATGCCGAAACAAATATTGGCGCCTTGGTTTCAAAACCGCATTTGGAAAAGGTGGAATCGTATATAAAAATAGCTGAAAATGAAGGTGGAAAAATCCTTTGCGGTGGGAAAAGAGTAACCGTAAAGGGTTTTGAAAATGGGTATTATTTGGAGCCCACGGTAATTGAAATCACCACTAATGATTGCCGGATAAATCAAGAAGAAATCTTTGGACCCGTAGTTACAATTATGCCTTTTGAAACGGAAGAAGAAGCATTGAAAATGGCGAATTCGGTGAAATACGGTCTTTCCGCTACCCTTTGGACATCAGATTTAAACCGGACGATGCGCATTTCAAAAGAAATTGAAGCGGGAATTGTTTGGGTAAATACGTGGTTAAACCGTGATTTACGAACGCCTTTCGGAGGAATGAAAGACAGCGGCGTAGGCCGGGAAGGCGGATTTGAAGCGCTTCGGTTTTTTACCGAAGCGAAGAATGTTTGTATTAAATATGAGTGAAATCAAAATTGAAATTGAAATTGAAATTAAATACTGAATGAAATGTCTCCCCGAGCGCAGTCGAGGGGTTACTTTGAAGTATGAATGCTAATTAATAAGGTCTCGACTGCGCTCGACCGGACAATGAAATATGAATTTAGACTTAACAAACAAAAACGCTCTCGTATGCGGTAGTTCCGCCGGAATTGGAAAAGCATCGGCTATTGAACTAGCTTCTTTGGGGGCAACAATAACTCTCGTTGCACGGAACGAAGAAAAACTGAAAGCTGTTTTGACGGAACTCCCATCAAAAGATAGCCAAAGCCACGAATATATTATCGCGGATTTTGATAATCCTTTGGAATTAAAAGAAAAACTCTCCGATGCCGTTCAAAACAAAACTTTTCATATTTTGGTGAACAATACTGGTGGGCCAAAGGGCGGGCCAATTTTTTCTGCGGATGTTTTGGAGTTTGAAAAGGCATTTTCGCAACATTTGATTTGCAACCAAATTTTAGTACAGGCAGTAGTTCCCGGAATGAAGCAAGCGGGTTACGGACGTATAATCAATATTATTTCAACATCGGTGAAACAGCCCATCGATGGTTTGGGCGTAAGCAATACCATTCGCGGCGCAGTGGCAAGTTGGAGCAAAACTCTTGCCAATGAACTTGGGCAATTTGGAATAACAGTGAACAACATTTTGCCGGGCTTTACCGCAACGGACAGGCTTGATGATATTGTTGCCAACGCTGCAAAAAAATCCAACAAAACTGAAACGGAAGCGAGCGAATTTATGAAAAACCTTGTCCCCGCCAAACGTTTTGCGCAACCGGAAGAAATAGCTTTTGCCGTTGCCTTTTTGGCCAGCGAAGCTGCAAGCTATATCAACGGGATTAACCTGCCGGTGGATGGTGGGCGGACGAAAAGTTTGTAACTTTAAGCAAAATTTATTTTGAATTAAAAAGACCCTTGCGTTCGCAGGGGGATAACATGAAACGAAAACTACGCATCAACGGTCATTCGCACTTGCTCCCTTATCCGGAGGAAATTCCTCAATTCATGGTGGACAAGGAAATCTTTTGGGTGGACAAAGACCGGAAATTCATGCTTCAAAAAAACTGGAGCCGTCCGGTAACCGATTCCAGTTTTTTTCTTAAGGAAAAATTGGAATGGATGGAACGGTTCAAAATTGATCACGCCGTGGTTTTAAACCTTTCCCAACTTTACGGAAATGGTTTGCGGGTTGAAGAAATGAAGCAGGCACTTAGGTTTCAGAATGATTTCAACGCAAAAATACAGCGCGAAAATCCATCAAAATTCACTTGCGGTTTTGTGGTCCACCCGGGTTTAATTAAAGGCGCCCTATGGGAAATTGAGCGCTGTGTTGAAGAATTGGGAATGCAACTTCTTTGTTTGCCAACCCATTATATGGATACAATAGGTACTTGGCGCTGCATTTTTGACGAAGAAAACGAGCCTATTTTTGAAATGGCGAGCAGATACAATTTGGCTGTGGAAATACATCCGTATGATGGCGAAAAATTTATTCTTTTAAAAAATACTTCGTGGCGGTTCCACTTGATTTGGATGTTGGCCCAATGTGCGGATGCCTATCATTTTTTGACATTGAACGGTTACCAAGATAAATACCCGAATATGCGGACGTGTTTTGCTCACGGCGGACAGTTGGCGCAAATCAATTTAGGAAGGCGTATCCAAGGTTTTGATGGCAGACCGGATCTTTTTGAAGGTAAGCACCATCCCCGAAAAGCCGTTGGGCATAAAAATATTTTCTTCGATACTTTAGTACACGACACCGGATCTCTGGGGCTTTTAGTTAAAAATCAAACCTATAAACAGGTGTTAATGGGGCTTGATGACCCCTACCCCCTTGGCGAAATGGAGAGTGCTCAACAATCTTCCTACCCCGGAAAAATTTTGGATTTAGCCCAAGAACAAAATATACTTACAGAAACAGAATGTAATGCCATTTGGGAAGATAACGTAATACAATGGCTGTGCGGAGATGATGAAAAGGCAAAGCAAAAACTGTTAAACAGAATAAGCCCCCCATCCCCCAAAGGGGAAACTGATTGAAAAAAATGGATTTTCTTCCCGAAAAAATAAACGAATACGTTGAAAAACACTCGCAACCCGAACCGGAATTGCTTCAAAAACTGAACAGGGAAACTTGGCAGAAAGTGATGCAGCCACGTATGTTGAGCGGCCATTTACAGGGGCGTGTTTTGAGCCTGCTATCGAAAATAATTCAACCAAAATATATTTTAGAAATTGGCACCTATACCGGTTATTCTGCTTTGTGCTTGGCGGAAGGAATGCAAAAAGACGGCGAATTGCACACCATAGATGTGAACGAGGAATTGTTCGATCTTCAACGAAGATATTTTGAAACATCCAACTTTGGCACACAAATCATTCAGCATTTGGGGAATGCATTGGAAATTATCCCCACGCTTCAACACACCTTCGACCTTGTTTTTATTGATGCCGATAAGGAAAATTATCCCAATTACTTGGAGATGATTCTGCCAAAACTGAAAGCTGGTTCTGTGATTTTAAGCGATAATGTTTTATGGAGCGGAAAGGTTTTGGAAAAAGTAAATGAAGATGATCTTGATACAAAAGCCTTAATAATTTACAACAAACTCTTGAACGAACACCCTAAACTTGAAACCGTGATACTTCCAATCCGGGACGGGCTAACGCTTTCGAGGGTAAAATGATCTAAAAGACCTTTTTTCCATTAATAGTATTTTCTGACATAAATAATGGAATCCAAAAGCAAAAAGGACTCCTACGCAAGCTCCCACCAATATATCGCTTGGATAATGTACCCCAATAAAAATGCGGCTCGACACGAAAAGCAACGGCCATAAATATGCCCAATAAATCCATTTGGTAAAGTTTTGCAAGGAAAAAACTACAAAGGTGGTAATTGAAAAACTGGAAGAAGCGTGCCCGGAGAAAAAACTGTAATTAGAAGGGGTTTGAAGGATGCGGATCACTTGAGCAAAAGCCTCCACATTGTTGGGGCGCAGGCGAGCTACATAATCTTTTACCAACCCGGTAAATAAAATCGTGATTCCAAAGGTTAGCACCATAAAAAAAAGGACCAACAGCCCTTTTCTTCCTTTATAGTAATAAAAAATCATTAATGAGAAAAAAACAAATAGCGGGACCCAAGTTTCGATTTGTGTAACAAACATCCAAAAAGCGTCAAACCTATCAATTCCAAGGCTATTCAAGAAAACGAATAGTTCCCGATCCCATAATTTCAGGGTTTCCCACATTTACATGTTTCTTTTAATTGGGCCGGTAACATCGCCCACATCTTCTTTTACTTTGTCTATTTCCTTTCGAACATTTTTAGTTATGTCCAAATCCAATCCGTTTTCTTCTGCGCTTTTGGTGATTTCACTTTTAATATCGTTGGTGGCATCTTTCAACTGCCGCATCCCTTTTCCCAAACCGCGTGCCAGTTCAGGAATTTTGTCGGCACCAAAAACCAAAAGGGCAACAAAAAGTATAAAACCAATTTCGCCGCCACTTATAAATAAAAAAATTGCTTGAGCTGTCATAAGGCAAAGATAGCGAAGTTGCGGGCAGAATAAAAAAAGCCCTTTCCCAAATTTAAGTGAAGAAAGGGCTTTAAATTTTTATAAAAAATCAATCCTGTTCTACTTTATTTTTAAATGAATCGAAAGCCCCCAATTTTTTTCGTTGGGGCCACGTATTGTTAGAAGTGTCTATATCCGCTGTTTCTAGGTCGGGATCCACTGTTATTGTGGTGATTTCCTTTTCGGAAGCAATAACTTTACTAACGGTCACGTCATTTTTCCTCCAAATTTCAGCGGGATAAGTTATTCGTTCTTTTCTCCCATCAGCATAGGTATATTCAACAATGATGGGCATGGGGATATCTCCCGGTTTTTCGAAAGTTATTTCGTAAAAATATTTGGGTTTTTTTAATTTCATTCGTTCCTCGGGGGAAAGATTATCCATTAAATATTCCTGAAGTGTAACAACATCGTTCAAACTACTCGTTTTCATTCCCTCCTCAAAATCTTCACTCCCTTCTTCAACCATATAAACCAATGGCGGAAGATCATTTTCATTAATGCCACGGGCTTCGATCATCTCTCGTATCTCTGTATTCATTTTGGAAGTGGCAAAAAATTTCTTTACTTCTTTAATCCCAATGTCAACATAATTGGTTGTAAAAAACCACGACCTCCAGTACCAATCCAAATCCACTGCGGAAGCATCTTCCATTGTGCGGAAAAAATCCTCGGGCGTTGGGTGCTTGAACATCCATCGGTTGGCGTAGGTTTTAAATGCATAATCAAAAAGATCGCGGCCCATAACGGTTTCCCGAAGAATATTGAGTGCTGTTGCAGGTTTTGAATATGCATTCGCGCCAAAATCGTGCACGTTCAAACCTTTTGTCATTATCGGTTCCAAATAGGCTTGATCGCCAGCCATATAATCTATAATCAATTTAGCAGGGCCTCGGCGCGAAGGATATTCTTTGTTGGGTGCAATGGCAGCGGGATACTTTTCACCAAAATCCTGCTCCGCCACATATTGCACAAAGGTATTTAACCCTTCATCCATCCACGTCCATTGACGTTCATCGCTGTTCACGATCATCGGGAAATAATTATGACCCACTTCGTGAATAATTACACTAATCATCCCATATTTGGTACGATCACTATATGAGCCATCTTTTTCGGGCCTGCCGTAGTTCCAGCAAATCATGGGATATTCCATTCCCTGGTTTTGGGCATGCACCGAAATGGCTTTGGGATAGGGATAATCGAAAGTCATGCGCGAATAGGTTTTTAAAGTGCTTGCCACGGCCAAGGTGGAATAATCTTCCCAAAGCGGGTTGCCCTCCGGGGGATAAAGTGAAATGGCCATCACATCCTTGGCACCCATTTTCACTGCCATCATGTCCCAAATAAACTTTCGAGAAGTCGCAAAAGCATAATCCCGGACATTTTCTGCCTTAAATTTCCATGTTTTTTTGGTGGTGGCAAATCCTCTCGAAGCAGCTTCTGCTTCTGCTTGACTAACGATAATTACAGGCTTGTCATAAGATTTTTTAGCCCTTTCATATCGGTCAGTCATTTCTTTTGAAAAAATTTCCTTTTGGTTTTGAAGCGTTCCGGTTGCATCTAAGGTATGATCGGAGGGCACGGTAATGTTCACTTCAAAATTCCCGAAGGGCAAAGCAAATTCATCGCGACCCCAAAACTGGCTGTTTTGCCAACCTTCCACATCATTATATACTGCCATTCTGGGGTAAAATTGGGCAATAACATAGCCCCGATTGCCATCTTCAAATTCTTCATATCCGCTTCGGGCCCGATCTGTAACGTGGTTGTTAATATTGTACCACCATTTGATTGAAAAAATAAATTTTTCGCCCGGTTGCAAATGTTTAGGCATTTCAACACGCATCATGGTTTGGTTAATGGTGTACTGTAAGGGGCCACCTTTTGAATCTCTAACTTCCATAATATTGAAGCCCCCATCAAAAGGTTCGTTCATATAAGATTCCACAAAAGAAGAAACTTCATCCGCAGGCAAGGCATTGGAAGGTTCTATCAAAGGGGTTTTTGAATCTTTCGTTTTATAATTTTGATCCAACTGCACCCACAAAAATTCCAATACATCGGGGGAATTGTTGGAATATGTTATGGTTTCGAATCCTGTTAATTTTTTGTTTTTATCATCAAGCTCCACATCCATCACATAGTCCGCCTGTTGTTGGTAATAGTTTGGCCCCGGAGCACCGCTCGCGGTACGAAACATATTGGGCGTTGCGAACTCTTCATACATTTGCTTGAAACGGTTGTTGTTCAAATGACCTCCCTCCCGTTCTTGAACTTCGGGCTCTTGTGCGGTTACAATTCCGGAGGAGAAAAAAATGATGGCAAGGAAAAAATATTTAAATACTTTCATATAATCGAGGAATTTGAAAATTAAATTTTTTTAAAAATACTTTATTTTTGGGGCTTTTGCTTCATTAATCAAAATTTAATACCCCCCTTGGCTCATCTTTATCCAAAATCAAGCTCCTTCGGCTGTCGCGGGTTTTAAAATGAACTATGTTTTGCTGCTCCGGATAAATATCTATCAAAGTACTATTCGCTATTTCAATAGATTTTAAATTTTTAACATCCGAAATTTCAATATACGAAACCACCATATCCATTTCATATTCCTGTCCCAAATATTTCAATTCAGCGGGTTTACCGTTAATGCTGATTTTTATTTTCTGAAGCATGTACTTTTGAAGAAGGTCCAAATCGGTTTGTGTTTCCCTTTTTGTACCGAGGGAAATGTCGCGCGAATATCTTTCACTTAACACGGTTTCCATGTCATCGGTAAATATTTTGGTGATTATTTGAACGGAATTGTTATCGGCAACATATTCTATTTTAGTGATGCTCACATAAAATTTATGCGCTGAAAAGGCTGTTATCAAAGGAAACAGTAAGATTAAAAAAGACAGTTTTATTAACTTCATTTATTTATTTTAATAGAAGATTGGACGTTTTCAAACTCAAAATGTTACATAAATCATTCCCCTTTTTCGGAGCGCCTCGATAGATAGATAGGTGCCTTTTCATGAAAAATTTCCAAAACATTGGCATAGTTTGCGTTATTAAAATTCTTTGTAAGATCCGAGGTTTCCGAACAAAAAAGTAAAAAATCAATCAATTTGTCCTCAGGGATTTTATAGGCCTCTTCGAAAAAAAAAGGGCCGTAAAAATTGATTATGCTTGACACCGAGGTATTTTCCTTATCCCATTTCCGTTTTGTTTTGAGGGTTTTATAATAACCGCTGAGGTGTTTGTAGAGTGCTTCAAGATCTACAGCACTTGCGATTCCAAGATAGGGAACTATTGGAACAATTTTTTCTTCCGGTATTCCCTCAAATGCTGGAATTCCCAAATCTGATGCAGTGATTTGTTCTTCAATTTTTATTTTCTTTATATCGGTTGCGATATTCCCGGTTAAGTTTGGCCATAAATAAACTTCTTCAAGTTGATTTTCATCTGCAAGGGTCAATAAAAGTTTTTGAGTAGTATAAATATCTTTTGAAACAACCACTATTGCCGGTACATATTTTATGGAGGAAAAAAAAAGGGTATCCAACAATTTTGCTTTGATATAAAATTCTCCACCCTCGCTAGTAACTGTATTAAAACCTGAAGATTTGTTCAAAACATGGATGCCCTCCACTTCACTCAAGTTCATAATCCTACCCGCCAAAACCACTTCTTGCCCCATTGAAAATAGGGTTACAAAAAAGAACACAAAAAAAACAGGTAGATTATTTTTCTTCAAGCTTCTGTTTATAAATTAAACTTTGCTGCAACAAAACTTCCATCAAAAGCATTTCGTTTTCGGGTTTCAGCAACTGTAGCTCTATCCCATTTTCTTCAACAAAATAAAGAAAATCAAATGCGTTTTCGGCAGGAATTTCAAAAGTTTTTGAGATAAATTCTGGGCTGAACCGCTGTTTCAAATTGGTTGTCAAGGCTTGTCTTTCCGAAATCCCATATTTATAGGTGGTTTTTGGGATAAACAAACTGGCAAGCCCTCCAAGAATGGAAATAAAATTTATCCCATTTTTAAGGGCATTGCTGTTCAAGGCTTCTTCCGCTGCGTTCCCACGAATGGTGGTTTGCGCATCGGGCACAAAATCATATCCAAATTCCATGTTTTCATAGCTCAGGTCCAATTCCAGCGGGGCATAGGTTTTTATTCGGTTTACGTCCACTCGTATATTTCCCGAAAGGTCATAGGGCCGAACAATCACTTCCGTCAATTGGTTTATTGCTGGGTTTAAAAAAATGATAATTGTCCGAGTATTGACAATCCCTTCTTCAACAACCACTGTAAAAGATTGGAACTGCAATGCGGTGATGAGCAACCTGTCGTTCTCTCCCACTTCAATCTTAAATTCCCCCGAAACATCGGTAACAGTGCCTTTTTGCGAAGAGGTGTTATAAATGGTTATGCCTTCCAAATCTTCCTGGGCTGGCGCGGTTATTTTTCCGTCTATCAAAACACGGTCAATATCTTGTGAAGAAACAAGGATGGGAATCAAAACCGTTAACACCAAAAGTAGTTTCCTTACCATTTTTTAAAAATACGTTTTTGTTTTCATTGTAAATCCTAAAGGTGTGGGGGCTAATTGTTAATTTTACCGTTGTCGTTAGCTTTTTATAGATAATAAATATTAATAAAAATCATTTCACGAAAAATGAAAAACCTGATTATCGCCAGTAGCTCCGTGATTTATAACGGAGAATATCTCGATTATTTAAAAGAAGAAATCGATGGATTATTTTCAGGAATTGAAGAAATCATTTTTATCCCCTACGCTAGGCCCGGCGGTATTTCCCACGATGTTTATACCGGAAAAGTTGCCGAAGCATTTCGGAAAATAGGCAAAAAAATTATAGGGTTGCACACCTTTGAAAATCCTGAAAACGCTTTGCAAAATGCAAAAGGAATTTTTACCGGCGGCGGCAATACCTTCGTTTTGGTTTCACAATTGTATAAATATAATGTAATACAAACCCTTCGCGAAATCATTTTCAAAGGGGTTCCTTATTTGGGAACAAGCGCGGGCAGCAATATTTGCGGGCCCACAATGCAGACTACCAACGATATGCCCATAGTTTACCCGCCTTCATTTAAAACTTTGGGGGTAATTCCTTTTAACCTCAACCCCCATTTTTTGGACCCAGATTTAAACAGCAATCACATGGGCGAAACCCGCGAAACCCGTATCCGGGAATTTCATACCCAAAGCAATATTCCTGTAGTGGGTTTGCGCGAAGGAAGTTGGCTTCGGGTAAAGGGTGAAAATATAGTTTTAAAAGGGGGAATAGCCGCCCGTGTTTTTGAACAAGGTAAAGAAGCTTATGAGTTGGCAAACCTCACTAGTTTTAAAAGCTTGTGAGGTCTTAAATTAGATTTAAAAAAGAGTATTTTTAGAGACAATTAAATTTAAAAAATGAACCGTAAAAATTTTATAAAAACTACTACCCTAGTGGGAATGGGCATTGCCATTTTTCCTCATATTTCATTTGGTTCCCTGCAGCAAACGTACACCCGAGATCAGCTCATCGGCAAGGGCAATCAAGATTTTTTGGGGTCGGGTTTTAAAATGGAAAAAGAAACTTTCGGTTCATTTACAAAAATGAAAACGGAGGCTGCCAGAGAAAATATCAACATTCAAGTGGTTTCTGCCCACCGCGGTTTTGAAAGGCAGAAACAAATTTTTGAGGGAAAATACCAAAAATTCACAAAGGAAGGTCTATCGCCCGCCAAGGCCATTAACAAAATAATAGAATATTCCACAATTCCAGGCACTTCCCGCCATCATTGGGGCACGGATATCGACATTATTGATGCCAACGCCCCGCAACCGAATAGTGTTTTGGAGCCAGAAAATTTTCATGGCAAAGGCCCATTTTGCAAATTAAAAGACTGGCTCAATGAGCATTCGGAAAGTTTTGGTTTTTACGAAGTTTACACCAATAACGGCAACCGCAAAGGTTTTAAATATGAACCTTGGCATTTCAGTTATTCCCCGGTTTCAGTTCCAATGTTGAAAGCATACCGGGAAGAAATTAATCTTAAACAAATGCTTTCCCAAGAAAAAATAAAAGGGCACGCTCATTTTTCGGATACCTTCCTTTCAAAATATATGAACGAAAACATTTTGGACATTAATCCAAAATTGCTTTAAAAATTAAAACCCGGAAATTATGAGAAAAAGTTGGATGCTTAGGATTGTGATAGGCTTGGCCATTGTGGGCTTCGCTTTTTTCAATAAATGTTCGAACACCGAAGAAAATCCATATACCGGAAAATCCCAATCAATTTCAATGTCCACGGACGAGGAGATTGCCATTGGTCTGCAAACCGCACCTCAAATGGCTCAGGAATACGGCGGCCTGCACCCCGATCCCACCCTTCAAGCCACTGTTGATAGGGTAGGCGAACTGTTGGTGGCCAGCAGCGTTGCAAAGGAAACTCCCTATGAATACGATTTCTATTTGCTTGCAGACCCAGAAACAGTGAATGCTTTTGCACTACCTGGCGGGCAGGTTTTTATAACTTATGCGCTGTATTCCAGACTTCAAAATGAAGATCAATTGGCGGGGATTTTAGGCCACGAAATAGGTCATGTACTGGGCCGTCATTCTGCCGAGCGGATTGCGGACAGCGAGTTTTGGCAAACCTTGGCCACGGGCGCCTCGGTGGGTGCCGATGCCGGTGGCTTGGTAGCGGGCATTGGGCAGAACACATTATTAACAAATGGCCGGGATGATGAATTGGAAAGCGATGATTTAGGCGTGAAATTTATGATAGAAGCCGGATATGATCCCAATGAAATGATACAAGTAATGGAAATTTTAAAAGCCGCTTCTGGGCCGGGCCGGGCCCCGGAATTTCAAAGCACCCACCCCGATCCCGATAACCGGATAGAGCGTATAAAGGAATCTATTGAAGAATATGGGGGAAATTGATTTTGATTACGAATTGCTGAAAAAACACCCTCCCTTTTGAAGGTATGGCTGGGGAGGGATGTTACCTCTCAACAAAATACTACCTTTGCCCCATGAACAAAAAAGTGCTGTTATTGATTTTGGACGGCTGGGGAATTACCCAAGACCCTGCGGTTTCGGCCATTACTCAGGCCCAAACCCCTTTTATTGATTCCTTATATTCTAAATACCCGAACGCTCAATTGCTCACCCACGGCATGAACGTGGGCCTGCCGGACGGCCAAATGGGGAATAGCGAAGTGGGCCACATGAACCTGGGCGCCGGGAGGATTGTATATCAGGATTTGGCAAAAATCAATTTGGCTGTTCAAAAAAACACTTTTCAAAGCGAGCCTGTATTGCAAAAAGCATTTACCTTGGCAAAATCCACCAATAAAAAAATCCATTTTATTGGTTTGCTTTCCAATGGCGGAGTGCATTCGCACATAGATCATTTAAAAGGCTTGCTAACGGCCGCGGCTCAAGAAGGTCTTTCGAACGTTTTTGTGCACGCCTTTACCGATGGGCGCGATGTGGACCCAAAATCCGGGCTGGGCTTTGTTGAAGAACTCCAAAACCACATGAAAAAAACAACCGGGAAACTTGCCTCTATAATTGGCAGGTATTATGCTATGGATCGCGACAAACGTTGGGAACGGGTAAAAAAAGCCTACGATCTTTTGGTTTTTGGGGAAGGAAAACCATCCGATAATGCTTTAAAAAGTATAATCGAAAGCTATAAAAACGGCATCACCGATGAATTTATAGAACCCATCGTTTTGATTGAAAACAATAAGCCGGTGGCCGTAATTGAAGAAGATGACATCTTGATTTTCTTCAATTTCCGTACCGATCGTGGAAGGCAGCTCACCGAGGTTTTGACCCAACAGGATTATGAAGCTTTCGGAATGAAAACCCTGAAGCTGAATTTTATAACCCTTACCAATTACGACGATTCATTTAAAAATATTTCGGTAGTTTACAACAAAGAAAATCTGCGCGATACTTTGGGGGAAGTGTTGGAAAAGCACGGAAAAAAACAAATACGCATTGCAGAAACCGAAAAATACCCGCACGTTACCTTCTTTTTTTCCGGGGGTCGCGAAATTCCTTTTCAAGGAGAGAAAAGGATTCTCTGCCCCTCGCCCACAGTTGCTACCTATGACCTGCACCCCGCAATGAGCGCCTATGAAATAAGGGATAAAATAATCCCCGAGCTTCATGGAAAAACAGCCGATTTTATTTGCTTGAATTTTGCAAATCCTGATATGGTGGGCCACACCGGGGTTTTCGAAGCCGCCATAAAAGCCTGCGAAACTGTGGATAGTTGTACCAAAACAATCGTGGAGGTTGCTTTGGAAAATGGATATGCTACGATAGTTTTGGCGGATCACGGCAATTGCGAAACAATGCGGAACGCCAACGGTTCCCCAAACACCGCGCACACCACCAATCCCGTTCCAATTATTATTGTGGACAAAGAAATAAAATCTGTTAAAAATGGGATTTTGGCGGATATTGCCCCAACAATCTTACATTTGATAGGAATTGAAAAACCGGCAGCAATGAACCGGGAATCTTTAATTTTAAAATAAATTTTTATGAAAAAAATGCTTTTCCTTCTTTCAATATTTATTTTGATTGGCTACAGTTGTGCAAAAAATAAAAAAACCGAAAAAAATTCAACAGAAATGATTTCCGAAAAAAATTCAGAAAAAATAAACGATACGGTGGCTTACGAAGAATCCATCATGCTATTGGGAAAAGCCAATAAGGAAGGGCTCCTGCAAGACCCTTTCAGGATTTGGTTCGCGGAGGGTTTTAAAAATTATAATTCAGATCCCAAAACCATCGAAAAACTGAAACCATTGCTTAAAAATGTTGACATAAAAGTATTTATGGGAACTTGGTGCGAGGACAGCCAAAGGGAAATCCCACATTTATATAGCATTTTGGAAGCCACTGATTTTAATGAATCACAGCTCACAATCATCGCCGTTTCGGAAGAAAAAGATACCCCCCAAAATTATGAGGCAGGGCAAAATATCGAGTATGTTCCCACCATAATTTTTTCCCGCGAAGGGAAAGAAATGGGCCGCATCGTGGAATCCACGGTGGAATCATTGGAAAAGGATATGGTTGCTATCTTAAGTGGGGCAGATTATAAGCACACTTACGAAGATTAAATCTTTAGCAACGCTATATTTCTTCGTAATTTTGCGCTTTGAAAAATAATATGATTACGGCAACTTACACTATTGCGATTGATTTTGATGGAACTATTGTTGAGGATGAATATCCTAAAATTGGCAAGCCCGTTATTTTCGCATTTGAAACATTGAAGGAACTTCAAAAGAAGGGCCATCGGCTTATCCTTTGGACCTATCGAAATGGAAAATACTTAGACGAAGCAGTTAATTTCTGTAAAGAAAACGGAGTGGTTTTTTACAGTGTCAACAAAAGTTTTCCGGAAGAGGAATTTGATGGGAACTACAGCCGCAAAATAAACGCCGATTATTTTATTGATGACCGGAATATTGGCGGTTTGGTAGGTTGGGGCGAAATTTATCAGCAATTGATTGGTGCCGAAATTCCACCTTCAGTTTCAAAAAAGTCAAAAAAGAAATGGTTTCCATTTTAAAATTCAATAATGATTATTTCCAAAACAAACGAAGAGATTGAACTGATGAGGGAAAGTGCCCTTGTGGTTTCCAAAACCCTAGGGATGCTGGCAAAGGAAGTCAAACCTGGCGTTTCCACTTTATATTTAAACAAGCTTGCCGAGGATTTCATTCGGGAAGAGGATGCCATTCCGGGTTTTTTGGGATTGTACAATTGTCCTTCCACCCTATTGACGAGCGTGAACGAAGCGGTTGTGCACGGGCTTCCAAACGATACTTTGCTAAAAGATGGGGACATTGTTGCCATCGATTGTGGCGCAATAAAAAACGAATTTTATGGCGACCACGCCTATACGTTTGAGGTTGGTGAAGTTTCCTCAGAAATAAAAAAACTGCTTCAAATTACCAAAGAATCCCTGTATTTGGGAATTCGCGAATTTAAGAACGGCAATCGTGTGGGTGATGTTGGGTTTGCCATTCAAAATTTCTGCGAAGCCCACGGATACAGTGTGGTCCGCGAACTTGTGGGACACGGGTTGGGACGCAAAATGCATGAAGACCCCGAAATGCCGAACTATGGAAAGCGTGGCCACGGCAAAAAATTCATCGAAGGAATGACTGTAGCCATCGAGCCCATGATCAATATGGGGACGCACAAAGTAAAACAGTTAAAGGACGGCTGGACCGTGGTAACTTTGGACGCAAAACCCAGTGCGCATTTTGAGCATAACATCGCGCTGATAAATGGAAAACCCGAACTGCTTTCCACTTTTGCTTATGTTTACGAGGCATTGGGAATTACTTCCAATGAAGAAAATGAATTTCGGCAAAAGGAATTTGTATTATAACCGATGCAAAAAACCTTTAAATTTTTCCTTAATCTTTTCCCCCGCCCGTTGCTAATCCGTTTAAGTTATTTGGCTCGCCCAATTTTGGCCGCTTATTTAAAAGGAAATAATTATACGGACCCCATAGACGGGAAATCGTTCAAGAAATTTTTGCCTTATGGTTATGAAAAAACCAGGGAAAACGTGCTTGCCCCCGGGACTTTGTCTTTGGAACGGCACCGATTGTTTTGGCTGTACCTTCAAAACGAGACCAATTTCTTTTCCAAACCTTCCAAAGTGCTTCACTTTGCGCCGGAACAAGCTTTTTATGACCGCTTCAAAAGAATGGAACATTTGGACTATATAACCACCGATTTAAATTCACCGCTGGCAGATGTAAAAGCGGATATTTGTGAACTGCCTTTTGAAAACGATGAATTTGATTATATTTTTTGTAACCATGTTTTGGAGCACATCCCCGACGATACGAAAGCCATGAATGAACTCTATCGCGTTTTAAAACCGGGCGGCATGGGAATTTTTCAAGTACCTCAAGACCTTTCAAGGGTAAAAACCTTTGAGGACAATAGCATCACCGACAAAAAAGAACGAGCCAAAATTTTTGGGCAATATGACCACGTCCGCATTTACGGAAAAGATTATTTTGACAGATTGCGCAATGCAGGATTTGCAGTTGAAGAAGTGGATTACACCAAAAAGTTTTCAGAAATGGAAATCGAAAAATACAGGCTTGCGAAAGGGGAAGTGATTCCGGTGTGCAGGAAAAATTAGTTGGCTATCAATTTTTTTATTCCCTCCGTAACAAAAACGCCAGTTTCGTTTTCGGCATTGGTATACGTTAAATGCGCATCAATCCCGGAAAGGTTTTCCAATAGTATTTTCGATTTTTCCAACCCCAAAGCCATAAATGCCGTGGCATAGGCATCGGCCAGGGCGCAAGTGGGTGCTACCACTGTAGCGCTCGTAACATCGCTCATTTCTGCGGACCCAGTGAGTGGATTTAGCGTGTGCACGTATTTTTTCCCCGTAAGGGAATCTATGCGGAATTTTCGGTAATTCCCGGATGTTGCGAGGGCTTTGTTTTTCAAATTAACTATGATTGAAAACTCCCTTTTTCCGGATTCTTGTTGGGGATCGTCAATGCCTACGGACCAGGTTTTATTTTTTTCGAGGTTTTTTCCCTTTGCCAATAATTCGCCTCCAACTTCCACCAAATAATTTTTTATTCCTTTGCTTTCCAAAAATAAGGCAAGGCGGTCCACGGTGTAGCCCTGTGCAATGGCATTAAAATCCATGTATAAATTAGGTACTGATTTAATGATTTTATTATCCGGGGAAAGTTTCACTTTACCAAACCCTACATATTGCATCAGGGAATCTATGGTAATGCTATCAATTTTAATTAAGTTTTTTTCCGGCCCAAATCCGTAAAGATTCACCAATTTTCCAACCGTGGGATCAAAATAGCCTTCGGATTCTTGATGCACTATTTTGGAAATATTAAAAACTTCAGCAAACATGTCATCCACCACAACCGTGGAATCTCCACTATTTATTTTCGAAATATCGGAATCCTGAAGATATGTACTCATAGATTTATCCACCGCACGGAAGATAGAATCAATCCCTTTTTGCGCATCAAAATTGGCTTCGTCAAAATAAGTAATATTAAAAGTGGTGCCTTGGGCATTACCAGTAAAAACAAGGGGTTGTGGGGTTTCACTTTTACAGGAAACAATGAAAATGAAAAATAAAATCAAACTGCAGGTTTTCATAAAATTTCTTGTAGCCCGTTATAAATCATCGTGTAGTCTTCATCTTTGACCACGGGTTTTCCGTAATCGCTGCCGTGTCCCAGGCCCACACCGGCATAATAGGTTTTTGCTTTAAATTTTTCGGCTTGTTCTTTTATGGTTTGCATAAAAACCGGATCGTAATGATGAACATCGTTTGGATAGACAACGGCGCGAACAACTACAAAATGAAGGATTTTATTTTTTAAAGCGACAAATTGGGGGTCTTTTTTCAATTTGGAATTAACAGCCATGAACTCAAATCCCTGTTCTTCGAGATTCTTGCCAACGATATTCATCGCAAGGTTATGAAGTTCTTGAGGGGTGAGTTGTGAGTTCATTTGAGTATTGAGAATGAGTATTTGGAGATAACCTTAAGTTAAATTCAGTGGACGCTAAAAATCGTACATCTTAAATCATAAATCAAACCTATCCTCCGAAATCGTCGAAGCGTATATTTTCCTGCGGGATACCAAAATCCTCGCCCATTTTTTGAACAGCTTGATTCATCAATGGTGGGCCGCAAAAATAAAGTTCAATATCTTCAGGGGTTTCGTGGAGACTTAAATAATTATCGATCACAACTTGGTGGATGAAGCCCACAAAACCATCCCCTTCGCCTTCAATTCCATCCTTTACTTTCCAATTATCCTCTTCGACAGGTTCGGAAAGCGCAAGGTAGAATTTGAAATTGGGGAAATCCTTTTCAAGGGCTCGGAAATGATCAGTATAAAACAATTCGCGTTTAGATCGGCCACCGTACCAATACGTAACTTTCCTTCCGGTTTTAAGGGTACGGAAAAGTTGATACAAGTGCGAACGCATTGGGGCCATTCCAGCACCCCCGCCCACATAAAGCATTTCCGATTCACTGGGGTTGATAAAGAATTCCCCGAAAGGCCCGGAAACGGTAACTTTATCGCCGGGTTTTTGAGCAAAAATATAGGATGTTGCTATTCCCGGGTTTACGTCCATCCATGTATTTTTTGCACGGTCCCAAGGTGGGGTGGCAATACGAACGTTCAACATGACTTCACGACCTTCAGCGGGATAAGATGCCATAGAGTAGGCGCGCTCCACTACTTCATCATTTTTCATCACCAATTCCCAAAGCTTAAAAGCGTCCCATTCTTTCTGGAATTTATTTACATCATCCGGATGTTCATCGGGATGGGCCGATATATCGATTTTTTTAAAATCAATTTGACATTTTGGTATTTCGATTTGAATATAACCTCCGGCATGGTAATCCATATCCTCGGGGAGTTCCACGACGAATTCCTTAATAAAAGAAGCCACGTTCCAATTTCGGGTAACGGTTGCTTCCCATTTTTTGATGCCGAATATTTCTTCTGGAATCTGAATTTTCATATCGCTGCGCACCTTCACTTGGCAACCCAAACGCCAGCCTTGAGAAATTTCCTTTCGGGTAAAATGTGGTTCTTCTGTGGGCAAAATAGTGCCCCCGCCTTCTGTAACAATGCATTTGCATTGTACGCAAGTACCCCCTCCACCACAAGCCGAGGGAAGGAATAATTTGTTTTCGCTGAGTGTGGAAAGCAGTGTAGAGCCGGAAGCTACTTCCATATCCTTTTCCCCGTTAATATTTATGGTAATGGGTCCCGAAGGAATAAGTTTTGCTTTTGCAAACAAAAGGGCACCCACCAAAATAAGCGTAATCACCAAAAAAACAACAATGCCTACCCCAACAATTTCGAAAATACTTAATGCATTAATGAACATCTATTTCGTTTTTAATGTTATAATTTAATTCCCATAAAGCTCATAAACCCAATTGCCATCAACCCGGTAAGGATGAAGGTAATTCCCAACCCCCTTAAAGGAGCCGGAACATTGGAATAAGCAATTTTCTCACGGATGGCTGCAATTGCCAAGATAGCCAAGAACCATCCCACCCCGCTACCGATACCGTAAGTTACCGCAAAGTCCACTCCCGAAAAATCCTTTTGCTGCATGAACAAGGCGCCCCCCATAATGGAACAGTTAACAGCTATCAATGGCAGGAATATCCCCAAAGAGCCATAAAGTGCAGGAGCAAATTTTTCTACTATCATTTCCACCAATTGCACCATTGCGGCAATAACGGCAATGAACATAATGAAACTTAAAAAGCTAAGGTCGAATTCGGCATAATTAGGGCCCAGCCAAGAGAGTGCTCCGGCGCTTAAAAGATATTTATCCAGCAAAAAGTTGATGGGCACGGTTATAGCCAAAACAAAGATGACCGCGGCCCCTAAACCTACTGCGGTTTTTACGGTTTTGGAAACAGCAAGATAGGAGCACATTCCCAAAAAGTAAGCAAAAATCATATTTTCTATGAAGATGCTCTTTACAAATAAATTAAGATATTCCATTGTGAACTTTTTTAAGTAATACTACTCTATTTTTCTTCTATCAGTTTCCTGTTTTTGGCACGTTGTGCCCAAATGATCAACCCTACAATAATTAAAGCCATGGGCGAAAGCAACATAAAACCGTTGTTCTCATACCCCAACGCGTAAAGTCCTGTTGACTCTGCCAGCGAAGCGCCTTTATGACCCAATACTTCATATCCAAATAATTTTCCGGAACCAAAAAGTTCACGGAAAAATGCTACTATTACTAACAAAAGGGCATATCCTGCACCATTTCCAATTCCATCCAGCACGGACCGCCAAGGTTTGTTGGCTAAGGCAAAAGCTTCAAGCCTTCCCATTACAATACAATTAGTTATAATTAAACCTACGAATACGGAAAGTTGCTTGCTAACGTCGTATGCATATGCTTTCAGTATCTGGTCCACAATAATAACTAATCCCGCCACTACCACCAATTGCACGATGATACGAATACGGTTGGGAATCAGGTTTCGCAATAAAGAAATTATCAAATTACTAAAAACCATTACTCCAATAACTGCAATTCCCATAACCACTGCTGGTTCCAGTTGAACTGTTATAGCCAAGGCTGAACATATCCCCAATACCTGAACGGTAATTGGGTTGTCATCATTTATGGGGTCCGAAAGGAGTTTCCGATTCCTTTTTGAAAGGAAATGCTCTTTTTCTTTTGAAGTAGAAACAAAAAGGATAACTTCATCTTTCTTTCCGCCTTTATTGTTTTCCCCGGTATTTAAAGTTTCTTTTTCCATTATGATTAATTGTTAGCCACCTTAACGTTTCCTTGTTTTTCAAAATAGGGCAGGTAATGTTTTAGACGTTCGGATATCATATCCGAAACACCAACACTTGTAATGGTTGCCCCTGAAATGATATCTACTTTACTATCATCTTTATCATTACCACCCGTGTAACCTTTAACCACGGAAACCCCTATCATGTTCCCGCTCTCGTCCATCACTTTTTCATCCACAAATCGTTTGGTAAAATATTCTTTTGTAATCTCGGCACCAAGGCCGGGGGTTTCGGCTTTATGCCCAAAACTTGCTCCTGCAATGGTGTTTACGTCTTCTTTAAGTGACACATATCCCCAAATGGCATCCCAAAGGCCGGAACCGTAAAGAGGGATAATGTAATATTTTTCACCATCCACATCTGCAACATATAATGGAAAGGCTTGTTCTTCAACAGGTTTATCCATTTCTTTATTCAAATCTACTGCAAAAGCTTCCACTCCTTCTACAACTTCTCCGTTGTGGTTGAGCACAATTGCTTCTTGAATATATTGCTCATATTTTGCAGGGGCATCCGCACGTTCAGTTTGAATCCCTATCGTAGCAAGGATATTCTGCATCTTTTCCTCTAAAACATTTTTGTCCTGCAAGCCTTTTAAGGAGGTGGCCGTATAGGCCAAACCGCTTCCAACCACTATTACCATAATGATTGAAAATATAAACGTATATGAATTACTGTTTCTGTCCATAGCTACACTGATGTATTAACTTGTTGCATTACCATTTTTGGCCTCTTTATCCTTCGTTTAATATTGCCTTGGATCACGTAATGATCTATAGTTGGGGCAAAAACGTTCATCAATAATATTGCCATCATCACCCCTTCTGGATAGGCGGGGTTGAAAACACGAATCATGATGGAAAGTATTCCGATTAAGAAGCCATAGATCCATTTTCCCTTCAAGGTTTGAGCCCCCGATACCGGATCGGTGGCCATAAAGACAATCCCAAAAGCCAAGCCTCCTACTAACAAATGCTGATACCACGGAAAGTTACTTAAATCACTGCCCTCAATACCAATGGAAGGTAATAGGTTAAAGATGAATGCCATAATGGCTGCCCCCAGAAAACCTCCCAGCATAATACGCCAACTAGCCACTTTGGTAATCAACAAAATGAGCGCGCCAATCAATATCAAAAATGTGGATGTTTCTGCAATGGATCCAGGAATGGTGCCCCAAAACATACTGGACATACTGAAATCAACAGGATTTCCGATAGCGAGGTTGCCCAAAATGGTTTCCCCTGAAATACCATCAACATCAGAGTTCATGATCCACACTTTGTTGCCGGACATGTACAATGGATACGCAAAAAATGCAAAAGCCCGAGCAGTAAGTGCAGGGTTTAAAACGTTCATTCCGGTACCGCCAAAAACTTCTTTTCCAATAACCACGGCAAACACAACGGACAAGGCGACCATCCAAAGTGGGATCCCCACCGGCATGATCATGGGAATCAAAAGACCTGTAACCAAATAACCTTCATTGACCTCATGCCCTCGAAAAATGGCAAAGGCAAATTCCAACCCCAATCCCACTACATACGATACAATAATCATAGGAAGGATTTTGGTAGACCCCAAACTAAAAGCTTCCCAAAATGTTACATCGGCTTGTACTTGGCTTAAATACTGATAGCCCGTATTCCACATCCCGAAAATGAGCGCGGGTATCAGTGCGATAACCACAGTTATCATAACTCGTTTCAAATCTACCGCATCACGAATATGCGCGCCTTTTTTTGTAGTGTGGTTCGGTACAAACAAAAATGTATCGAGCGCATTGATGGCGGGTGCAAATTTTTCGAATTTCTTCCCGTGGGAAAAAGGCTCTTTAAATTTATCGAGCTTTTGTCTAATCCATTCCATAATATTCGGTTTATCCAACTTCAGTAATCATTAAATCCAAACCAAGGCGAATTACTTCCTGGGCTTCAAGTTTTGAGGTATTCACGTAATCTATTAAGGCAAAATCCTCGGGCGCAACTTCATAAATGCCGAGGTTTTCCATTTTTTCAATATCTCCGGACATGCAGGCTTTCAGCAATTGCATCGGATAAATATCCATAGGCATTACTTGTTCCATTTCGCCCGTGACCACCAAGGCACGCTCCTCGCCGTTCAAGTTGGTGTTCACTTTGTATTTTTTATTAGGGAACATCCACGACAGCGATGTCCAGGACATGGACGGGATGTTGTTATAGGTAAAAGGCACCCAGCCCAACAGCCTATGCTTGTTGCCTTCGGGAATCAGGGTTAGCGTATTGTCATAAAAACCGATATGCTGGTGATTGCTCAATTGTTGGCCGGTAAAAACATCGCCAGAAATAATGCGGGTGTCTTCGGAAACCGTTCCAATCAAATCGTCAAGATTGGCACCAATAAATGTTTTAAAATATTTCCTGTCCTTGGCATCGCTTCCAACAACTGCAATGGTACGCTCTGCCATAAAATTGCCTGTAAGGAAAAGATTCCCGATGATGGCAACATCTTCAGGGCCAACGGTCCAAACCTTTTCGCCCATATTTATAGGTTCGGTTTTATGTATTTGCACCCCAACATTTCCTGAGGGGTGAGGGCCGGAAACATTTAATATTTCGGCATTGTGAATATCCTTAAAAAATGAAGGGTTTTTTTTATCAATGCCAACATAAACTTTTCCTGTGGTAAGTTTTGCCAAAGCATTAATACCTTCCTGAAAAGCGGCCTGTTTGTCGTTTAAAGCAAAACCCATATCCGCGGCCAAGGGGGCGGAATTGAAGGTGGAAACAAATATTGCTTTGGGGCTATCCTCCGGGTTGGCAACAATAGCGTAAGGGCGTTGTATAAAAAAGGCACCACATCCGCTTTCGAATATCTTCCTTTTTACAGTCTTGGCATCAAGGGAAGCAACTGAAGATTTTCCGAAATCTTTATAAGAGTTTACCGGGTCCGGTTGTATCACAACCTCAAGTACCCGACGCTGCTCGCCACGAACGATTTCCTTTAAAACCCCGCTAACGGGCGATGTAAAACGCAAACCTTCGGTATATTTTGAAAAGAAAATCTCGTCTCCGGCCAATAGTCTGGCACCTTCCTTTAAAGTCACTTTGGGCACCACCGAATGAAAGTCGGGGGGTTTTATGGCGTAGGTTTTTGATCTTGGCGCGGTGGTAAGGGTTTTGTCTGCTTCGCCTTTAAGTTTGAGGTCAAGGCCTTTTTTGATTTTAATGTCTTTGGACATAAAAGGGGTTGTTAACATTGTATTTTAAGAAACCTGATAACGGGACCATAATAGGTAATTATCACGGGAGTGCAAATTTATAAATTTAATATAGGAACGAGCAATTAATGGGAGATATTTTTTTGCGAACTGACAATGCTAATTGTTAATTTTTTGAATTTATTTAAAGTTTGAAAACCTTACCTTCTCAAAATACCGAATAACTCCAAACTTCAAATTTTGTTTATCTTTAGCCGTTAAAACTTTTTTATGTTCCAAAAAACCATAGCCTTCGTTTTCTTTGTTTTTACTTTATTCACAGCTTTTGCGCAAATGGCCGAAAAAGTTGAACCAAATTACATCCGCACCATAGAGTTTCGTGGCACCACTGCCCAAAGCCAATTGCCGATGATCCGTTTGGGCGAAAGGCTTCAGCTTTCTTTTGATGCGCTCAATGGCGAAGAGGAAGATTACTATTACACCATAACCCACCACAATTTTGATTGGACCCCCAGCGACCTTTCTAAAGGCGAATATTTGGATGGCTTTGACGAGGTACGCATCGAAACTTACGAGAATTCATATAACACATTGCAAATTTTCTCACATTACAACCTTGTAGTCCCTAACCGTGAAACCCGTGCTATTACAAAAAGCGGGAATTACCTGTTAAGCATTTTTACGGATGATGGGGAGCTTATTTTTTCAAGAAAGTTTTTGGTAATGGAAAACTTGGTAAACGTGCCTGTGGAGATAAAACGCTCCCGTGACCTGAAATTCATACAAGAAAGGCAAGTGGTGCAATTTTCGGTGAATTCCCCAGATTTATTGTTAATCAACCCGAAGGAAACAGTGAAAACATTGGTGTTGCAAAACAGTAATTTGAAGTCCGCAATTACCAATTTGGTGCCTCAATACACCATTGGCAACGAATTGATTTATAGGTATGACAAAGAATCGGCCTTTGGAGGCGGCAATGAGTTTTTGGCCTTCGACAATAAGGACGAACGTTCCGCCAGCAACGGTGTACGGCGCATCGAACTGAAGGACATTTATGAGAATTATTTGTTCACAGATATTTCACGCAAAGATCGGCCCTACACTTATAACCCGGACATAAACGGGAATTTTGTGGTTCGTAACATCGACGCGAAAAACCCCGATACCGAGGCGGAATATGTCCGGATGTTCTTTAACCTTCAGTTTTATGAAGACATAGGCGACAAAGAAATTCACCTCTACGGGAATTTCAACAATTGGACCATCGATGGTAACACCTATATGGAATATAACCGTGAAACCGATACCTACCAAAATGCACGGCTATTTAAACAGGGTTTCTATAACTATAAATATGTATTGGTAGATCGCGACGGCAGCATTGATGAAGGCGCCATAAGTGGTGATTTTTGGCAGACCGAAAACGATTATACTGTCGTGATTTATTTCCGCGACCTTGGCGCGCGCTATGACCGCATCATCGGGATGGGTTTTGCGAATTCTATCAATATAACCAATAATTAAACGGCACTTATTTTTGATCATAATTTGCCATGCAAGCGAACGACCAACCCAAGGAAAGCGATAAAAAAAGCTTCAAATACCGGGGCACCGTCTGCTTAAATTGCGAACAACCACTGGATAAAAGTGATGTTTTCTGCCCTTATTGTTCGCAGCGCAATAAAAACGAGCAACTTACCTTTTGGGGTTTTTTAGCAGAATTTGCCAACAGCCAAATAGTTTACGATATCCGTTTGCGGAACACTTTGCGCGATTTGCTGTTCCGCCCCGGAAGAATGACGAGGAACTACATTAAAGGGCAACGGTTGAAATATGCAAATCCCTTCCGGTTTTTCCTTAGTGTTTCCATCATCTATTTTATCATGCAAGGCTTGGTGGAAACATTTATTGCCGATCCCCTTCTAGATGTGAAAAAGGAAACATCTGCTGTAAATCCTGAACTGCGAACCCTCTTTTCCCGGGATAGTACTGAACAAGCTAATGGTAAAAAATATATTACTGAGGTAGGTTTAGACTCGCTTTCGGGCATTGAAAGCTTTATTAAAAGATTTAAAACCTATGAATTATTTTACAATAAAAACAAAACAGTTCCTGCAGTTACTGCCCTTGCCGAAATGGGACACCCAAACACCCGTTTCAATAGATGGCTTTACAATAAGAATCCGGTTATCGAAAAGATTCAAAACAATCCCAAGGAATTTATAAATTACCTCTTGCGGAAAACACCATTCTTTATCTTTTTCTTTACACCATTTTATACGCTTTTCTATTTGTTGCTCTATTCCCGAAAAAAATACGCCTATTCGGAACACGTTATTTTCAACTATCACATCTTTAGTTTCCTGTTTTTGGCAATGATGGTTTTTTTGATACCCGATGCAATAATGGGAACAGATTTCTTTATTGGCTTGCTTTTCTTAATTATTGGCCCATTTTACTTTTATAAAGCATTACGTAATTTTTATGTGCAGGGCAGGTTGAAAACCCTTTTAAAATTTGTATTTTTATCGTGGATATTTTTTATAAGCGCAACTTTTGCAGCTTTATTGTTTTTTTCTGTTTACGCAGTCATCTATTAAATAATGATCCAACAGGTTACACAGGGCATTAAAATTTCGGTGAAAACCCATTTTGAAGGCACATTTTATAAGAATAATAAAATGCAGTTCGGCTTTGCCTATACCGTTACTATCGAAAACCAAAGTCGTGATACCGTGCAACTTACCTCTCGTTATTGGAAAATTAAAGATGCCTTGAACCAAACTGAAATCGTTGAAGGAGAAGGCGTGATTGGGAAAAAACCCGTTTTAGAGGCCGGTGAAACACATACCTATTCCAGCGGTTGCCTTTTGGTTTCGCCATTTGGGGCGATGCGTGGTTATTATAATATGGTGAATTTTACTACCACCAAAAAATTCCGGGTGCAGATTCCACTCTTTAAGCTTAGCGTGCCTTTTTCAATGAATTGAAGGACTAATTTATTGTTAAGTACAAATTTGAATTGTTTATTTCCCTCTTTTCCAAATCTTCATAACGCATCGAAAGCATATACCCCTTTTTAATAATTTGGGTAATGCTTTTTGTCTTTACAAAATCGCGATTCATAATTAAATTGGTGGCTGGGTTGCCTTCTCCAGCGGTTCTATGGAAATCCAATAAATCCATTTCCGTAGGGTTTTCATTGGTGATTAAAAATTCCGAAAACCAAAGCTCCCTTTTTTTCTTGATGAGTTCAATATATAATAAAGAGGAAGACCAGATTTGTGGTTTCAAGGGTTTTTCTTCAAGATGTGCCAACGTTCCATCCCAAACCAATTGGTAAATTTTAAGCGAACTGCCCCACTCTACCATTATTATAGTGAAAGGTTCAATCCCTAAAAAATCAAAACTTTCAATTTCCGAAAGTGCATTATCAACGGTGAGCAAATGGGTAACAATCAGCCCACGGCTCATACGGTAATTACCTTTTCGCTCATGACCAATAAAACCACCGTTCATCAAACAAACCAACCGATTCTTTTTGCTTGTTCCAATCCATGTGCCGCCCGCCACTTCGTCCTTGGGAAACAACATTTCCACCCCATTCAAAACATAGATTTCGGGAGGAACGGTTTCCCTTCCCGGAGCTTCATCCCGGTTCGAGGTAAGAATATAATCATTTTCCTTCAAGGGAATAAAAGTTATTGTACACATGGATTATTGTTATTTAAAAAATCTAAAATCGAAATTCTTTTATAATTGGAATTTGTTTATTGGGATTTGGAATTTGCTATCTGTATCTTTGCTTTTTTAAAATTAAATCTAAATTAAGTAAAAAACACCCCCATGGGAAAAGGATTTTTTAAAGTACCGAACGCAGTTAACGAACCCGTAAAAAACTACGCTCCCGGCTCGCCCGAAAGGCAGGAAGTTTTAAAAATGTACAAAGAAATGTATGATAGTACTGTTGAAGTTCCGCTATACATTAACGGGAAAGAAGTGAAAACTGGAGATACGGGAGAAATGTCCTGCCCACACGATCATAAACATGTATTGGGCACTTACCATGAAGCAACAAAAAAAAATATTGAAACCGCAATAGATTCTTCTTTGGAAGCCCGAAAAAGTTGGTCAGCCACGCCTTGGGAACAACGTGCGGGTATTTTTCTCCGTGCCGCCGAACTGCTTGCTGGGCCTTATCGCGCAAAGATAAATGCCGCTACTATGTTGGGCCAATCCAAGACTATTTATCAGGCGGAAATTGATGCCGCCTGCGAATTGATAGATTTTTTAAGATTTAATGTGCAGTTCATGACAGAAATTTATGCTGAACAGCCCGAATCAACTTCGGGGGCATGGAACCGTTTGGAATATCGTCCTTTAGAAGGATTTGTGTATGCCATCACCCCTTTTAATTTTACGGCAATTGCTGCAAATTTACCCGCCAGTGCAGCATTAATGGGCAATGTGGTAATTTGGAAACCCAGCGACAGTCAAGTTTATTCCGCAAAAGTTATTTTAGATGTTTTTCGGGAAGCCGGAGTGCCGGCCGGGGTAATCAACATGGTGATGGGCGATGCGGTAATGATCACGGAAACGGTTTTGGCAAGCCCCGATTTCAGTGGTATTCATTTTACCGGTTCCACCAATGTGTTTAAAAGCATTTGGCAGCAAATAGGGAACAACATTCATAACTATAAAACCTACCCTCGCATTGTTGGCGAAACGGGTGGAAAAGATTTTATTGTTGCCCATAAATCGTCAAACCCTAAACAGGTGGCCACCGCCATTTCGCGCGGGGCTTTTGAATATCAAGGACAAAAGTGCAGCGCGGCCAGCCGGTGCTATATTTCAGAAAGTATTTGGGAAGCCGTTAAAAACGATCTTGTTGCCGATGTAAGTTCCTTTAAAATAGGTTCGCCGGAAGAAATGAGTAATTTCATAACTGCCGTGATTCATGAAGGTTCCTTTGACAAACTTGCAGGGTATATCGACCAAGCTAAAAAAGATAAAAATGCTGAAATAATCGTGGGTGGCGGGTACGATAAAAGTAAGGGCTATTTTATAGAGCCAACCGTAATTGTGACCAAAGATCCAAAATATACTACAATGTGCACTGAGCTTTTTGGCCCTGTGGTTACCATTTTCGTTTTTGAGGATAATGCTTGGCAAGAAACATTGAATTTGGTTAACGAAACTAGCGATTATGCCTTAACTGGTGCGGTTTTCAGCGAAGATCGCTATGCTTTGGAAATTGCGGTTAAAATCCTTGAAAATGCAGCGGGCAATTTTTATATCAACGACAAACCTACTGGGGCAGTTGTGGGCCAACAACCGTTTGGCGGCGCAAGGGCTAGCGGCACAAATGACAAGGCGGGAAGCAAGCTAAATCTTTACCGTTGGGTTTCACCGAGGATGATAAAGGAAACTTTTGTTTCGCCCACGGATTACCGTTATCCGTTTTTAGGTTGAAGCTTAAAAAAGTTTAAAAAAAACCCATCCCGAAATACCGAGATGGGTTTTTTTATTTTGAGGGTTATTGATTATTCGTAATCCTTAACTTCATTTACTGGGGCAAATTGGGCATTTCGGGCGGTATTGTCATTGGTTACCACCATTACGGCCAACTTTAAATTTCCTTGATTGTAGTTTGAGGAAAGGCTAGACGTAAAATTCCGGGAATATTCGGTTAAAGCCCCCGTTTGTGGAATTGGGTCACCCAAAATATTGGTAAAACTTTCACGTAGGACATCATTGTTCACAAAGTCAATAATGGGGTTGCCCATTTGATAATAAGGACTGTCCGGATCATTATCAAAATAATTGGTTTGGTCGCTCAAGATACCATCTTCAAGCAAATAGACCACCAGTTTATCGGAAGCAATAGCAGTTGCTGAAGTTAGCCGTACCTCAACTTCAAGATTATTGCCCACTATTTCAGATGAAATAGCGATGGCTATATTGGTGGGCTGTCCTGCGATGGCAGTTGCAACTTCAGGATAATGTGGGAATACCCAGTTTGTGGTCCTATTGATCCTCCCATGGGGAAAGCCAGACACTCCAAATTCCTGCCGGAGTACTTCTTCTTGGGGATGGGCCATTTCATCTTCATTGTGGATTGCCACGGCCATCATATCGTCTGTCAAACCGTGGACCACTTCAATGGCAGCGGTCATCCGAGGGCAATAGCCGCACCAAGCACCGGTATAATCTTCCAGGACAACTTTCCTTTTTGGGACAATTACCTCAAAATTTTCAATATCGGTTGCAATCAGATCGCCGTTAAAAAGATATTCGCCATAAACTTCAAAAATGCCTTCGGATGCAGAGGAAAACGTGTTCCCGTTTATGGGATTTCCGTCAACATAAAAGGTTGTATTTGCCGTAAGCTCAACGCCTGTAGTGTCAAATACTTTAAACGTAACTAGTTGGTCTTGCAAGGATTTTCCTCGGAACACGAGGCCAGAAAAGATATCATTGTCCGGGACAAGGTCCACGGGTTCAGGGAAGCTTTCTGTCTTGCTGCAAGAAATAATCATCAAACAAGCCAAAAACAATAAGGGTTTAAAAAATGCTGCTTTCATGGTTTTCATTATAATTATATTCCGCTAAAATAACTGATTTTTTATAAAAAAAATGTTTTCAGCACAATTCATTGATGAAACAAGATTTGAGTTGTTAAAAGACTGTTATATTTAAAAAAATAATTAATATTGCTTTTTACTAATAAAAAAGATTCCATTCCCATGAAAAAAATTCTTACACTTTTAACACTTGCCTTTTCAATTTCCGCTGTTTCTCAAAATGAACTTCCGAACGTGAACCTTACTACTATTGAAGGCGAAATCATTAACCTCCAAGAAATTTCAAAAAATGATTCTATTGCCATTATTTCTCTTTGGGCCACGTGGTGCGTGCCTTGTTTGAAGGAACTAGATGCCATCAGCGAAGTTTATGCCGATTGGCAGGCAGAAACCAATGTACAGCTTTATGCCATATCGGTGGACGATAGCCGCACGGTTACCCGTGTACGGCCACTCATAAATGGAAAAGGATGGGATTATACCATTTATCTCGACACAAATAACGATGCAAAACGTGCATTGGGAGCGGCCACTGTTCCCCTAACCTTAATAGTAAAAAACAACGAAATCGTTTACCAGCATTCGGGCTACACCCCCGGTTCCGAACTAGCACTTTATGAGAAAATAAAGGAGTTTTCCAATTGAACAAAATTTTCATTTTCCACAAAAAACAACTAACCACCAACCTTTTTTTTGATGAAATATATACTAATTTTTGCCGCTTTGCTATCTTCCAAAGCGGTCCTCGCCCAAGAAAACGGAAATTTTTATGGCAGTTTTGAATCCAATTCCCAATGGCTTTTGGATGATGATGACCTTATGTTCATTGCGCCCGAAGATCAATTTCGGGCAAACAATTATTTCCAGTTAAACTACAACTTAGGAAATTTTACCGCAGGTGTTCAATATGAAGCTTACCTTCCTTCAGCCCTCTTGGGATATTCCCCAAAACTTGACGGCGGAAACAATATTGCAACATATTATTTAAATTTTAAAAACGAAACCCTTGATGTAACGGGGGGATATTTTTACGAGCAATTTGGCAGTGGACTAATTTTGCGCTCATGGGAAGACCGGCAATTGGGCATAAACAATGCTTTGAAAGGGGTTCGGGTAAAATACAACCCCGTGGATTATTTTAACATGACAGGGGTCTATGGCAACCAACGCGACGGCTTTGAAATTTCGGAAGGCGTTATCCAAGGCCTTGATGCCAATCTTAATGTAAGCACCCTATTGAAAATTACCGGTTTTGGGGTAAACGTAGGCGGAAGCTATGTGGGCCGTTATCAAACCACTGGTTCCAATGATTCGATCCCTAGTACCGTAAATGCTTATGCTGGAAGGCTCGATCTTTCCGCAGGCAAATTTTACGGTGGGTTGGAAGCAGTCGTCAAGGACAAGGACGTGCTTGCCAATGAAGGGATACTCACCTCAAACCGTTTGTATGATGGAACGGCGCTACAGGCCAATCTTGGATTTTCACAAAAAGGACTAGGCGTCAATGCCACTTTTAGGCGTTTGGAAAATTTCAGCTTCTATGCCGACCGGTTGGCTGAAGGCAATATTTACAATGAGCAATTGATAAATTATGTTCCGGCATTAACAAAACAGCACGATTATTTGTTAACCAATATTTATGTATACAATGCGCAGCCACGTTTGGTAACCGATAATTTTGAAAGGCGTGCGGGTGAAGTGGGAACGCAATGGGATATTTATTATACTTTTCCAAAAGAAAGTTTCTTTGGGAAATACAGCACCAAACTTGCCGGAAATTTTTCTTATTGGGCCGGCCTTGAGGCCACTTACAATGAAGACCTTTCCTATGAACCCGAATTTATTGGCTCGGGACCACGCTACTACCGCGACCTTAATTTGGAAATAAAGAATACCTGGACACCAACTTTTAGTTCCGTTATAACATACGTAGATATACTTGTTGATAAGGGGGTTACACTTGGCGGGCCCTTGGGGGTACAGGGCGATATTCATGCGCGGATTGGTGTGGTTGAGGGTACATATAAATTTGGCGGCGGCAAGGCTCTGCGCGCCGAACTGCAACATTTATGGTCCGAGGAAGACCGTAAAAATTGGGCGGCCATGGTTTTAGAATATAATTTATCTACAGCGTTCACAGTTTACGTTGCCGATTCTTGGAACTATGGAGGCGAAGGGGAAATACATTATTATAACGTGGGCGGAAGCTATTCAAAAGGCCGCGCACGCGTAGCCTTGAATTATGGCCGCCAACGGGGCGGTTTGATCTGTGTTGGGGGCGTTTGCCGCTTTGTTCCAGAGAATAATGGATTGAGTGCCAATATTGCCATTACTTTTTAAATTGCTTTTAAGAAATAAAAAACCTCCCGTTAATTGATAACGGAAGGTTTTTTTATAAAGGTTAATTTTTTAATTAATGATAATCTTGGTTATTTGTATTTGACCCTGCTCATTTTTAAAATGAAGGAAATACATTTGGGAAGCAACATTGGACATATCGATTTGGTTTTGGCCAGCGTTCAGTCCGGTTGTTTTAACAAGGCGACCCTGCAGGTCATAAACTTTTACTTCCAAAACTTCCACCGTTTCTACGGTTAATTTGCCAGAAGTTATAGTCGGGTAAACACTGATGTCCAGCTTTTCGTTGTCATTTACACCCAATAACGGATCATAACGATATGTCATGGTCAATGGGGTACCGATCTGATTTCCGTCTCCGTCCACTTGGTAGAATTTAAAAATGTAATCCAATTGGTCGATCCCGTTTCCTGGATCGTTGTTCAGGAAATGGTCACCGTTTGAGGTTTGCGTTTCGCCCGGTTCAATAGAAATAAAATAGCCAATTGGATAGGATGTTCCCACTGTTATGCCCGTGTAGCAATCGCCAAAGCAAAGTTCCATTTCGCTTCCATCGGCATTTATAGCATCCACAAATTCTATGCTCATTTCGATCACCTCTGAAGATTCGTTCCGTACATAAAAATCCAAAGATCCATCTAGGCCAAGTTGTCCCGTGCTATAGATTTGCCCATCAACAATCGGGTCGCCGTCGTGGGTTTCCACGGTGAATTGAGCATTCATCACAAATGATGCGAAGAGGGCACTGATAAAAAGTAATTTCAGTTTCATTTTTTTTGTTTTAAGTTATTATTATTGTAATGCGGAATGAAATATTTTTGCTAAAATAGTTTTAATCTGCATACCGTCAAAATTCTATCCATGAGAATTACAACTCCTTGCCTTTCAAGTTAAAAACTAAAATGAATTCGCTTTCAATTTACTTTAAAATTCTAGTGAATTAAATATTTTTAAAAAAATTGGGTATATTTGAAGTTATTAAAAAATTAAACCCTTTAAAAACCAAACCCATGTTTAAAAAATTACTATTACCCATGGTGTTTTCTATGTTTGCCTTCAGCATGATCGGTCAAACTATTGTAAGCACATCTCCCGAAAACAAAAAAGTAATCCTTGAAGAATTTACGGGTATACATTGCGTGTTTTGCCCGGACGGTCACGCCATTGCGCAATCCATTCAAAATAATAATCCTGGAAATGTTTTTTTAATTAATATCCATCAAGGAAGTTTCGCCGTACCTTCTGGCGGAGAGCCTGATTTCAGAACGCCATTTGGAAATGCAATTGCAGGCCAATCAGGTTTGGTAGGGTATCCTGCCGGGACGGTAAACCGTCATTTTTTCCCTGGTATGGCACAAAATGGTAGCAATGGAACGGCCATGGGCCGCCAAAATTGGGTCAATGCCTCAAACCAAACATTGGCATTAGGATCTTATGTTAATGTTGGGGTGGAAGCCAGCATTAATGTCCAAACCAATGAAATTACCGTCCATGTGGAAGCCTATTATACAGGCAACAGTCCTCAAGGCACTAATTTATTGAATGTTGCCTTGTTGCAGAACAACACCAAAGGGCCACAAACAGGCGGAGGCCAAGGCAATGAATATAACCACATGCACAGATTGGTACATTTGATTACTGGTCAATGGGGTGTTTCCATCCCCACAACCACAACAGGGACTTTTGTTGACCAAACATTCACCTATACCATCCCGGCAATGTACAATAACGTTCCAGTGGAATTGGCAGAGATGGAAATTGTGGCCTTCATTACCGAAACCCAACAAGAGATCATCAGCGGCAGCGGTGCCTTTCCAACCTACACTGGAATAACGAACGCAAATGATGCCAATGTTAGGTATCTTGAAGATATTGATCCAACCTGTAAAACCACTGTTTCACCTCAAGTCAACATTCAAAATACCGGACAAAACCCTTTGACCAGCTTGGACATTGATTATTCTGTAAATGGTGGAGCAGTCCAAACATATACTTGGACAGGCAATTTAACTTCATTGCAAAACGAAACGGTTGACCTTCCTGCAATAACTTTCGTTTTGGAAGAAAACAATACTATAAATGTTACCGTTCCCAATGATGACGACAACACCAACAATACAGCTGAGTTAATTTTTGAAGAAGCCCCGGATTCCGGAACAGGCTCTGTTGATATGGTTCTTCACACCGATGGTTGGGGTTCCGAGTGTACTTGGAACATTAAAGATTCATCAGGCGCTACACTTTACAATGGCGGACCTTATGGAAATAATCAAACTATAAACGTATCCTTCGATCTCCCAGATGATTGCATTACTTTCAACCTAATGGATTCTTTCGGCGATGGCGGGGGTTCGGTAACGCTTACCGATTCTGATGGTACAGTGCTTTTCTTTACCAATGGAAATTATGGCTCGGGTGTGGCCCACCAGTTCCGGTCCAATGGAGTACTTGGCGTTAATGGTTCGGAACTTCAAAACATAGTTATTTATCCAAACCCAGCAACTTCCATTTTGAATATTAAAAATGCCGAAGGCGCTTCAGTAACTATATACGATGTTTTAGGGAAACAAATGGCTACCCAAAATATCCTTTCAAATGAAGGAAATATTGATGTTTCCCGTTTACAGACAGGTACCTATTTTATAAAAATAATGACCGAAACAGGGATTAAAACGGAAACCTTCCTAATTACCAATTAATTATTTCTTCCATATTTTAAAAAAAGCCCCGGAATATGACCGGGGCTTTTTCATTTTAAAATTTATGCCTTAGCCCTTATATTTCAAAGGCAAATGCACCAAGCTTTTGGTTTCAAAAAAAGGTTCTTCAAAATAATCGGTCAGTGGATATACGGTGGCTTTTTTGTACAAGGCCAACTCTTCAGTTAGATCACCGCCTTTTAAATATAAAATCCCGTTCTGCAATTGGTGATTGCTCTTCTTTGCCACACGGCCTTTTACCCATTGTACAAAAGTTTCCATGGGTGCCACGGCGCGGCTAACGATAAAATCATATTGACCTTTTACGGTTTCAATACGGGCGTTGGTGGTTTTTACGTTTTTAAGGTTTAAGCCTTTAACAACATCTTCCACCACTTTTATCTTTTTTCCAATACTGTCCACCAAATGGAAATGGGTCTCGGGGAACATAATTGCCAATGGAATACCCGGAAAACCACCGCCAGTTCCAACGTCAAGTATTCTAGCCCCGGAGAGAAAAGGCTGTGCTTTGGCAATAGCAAGTGAATGCAATACGTGCCGCAGGTAAAGTTCATCAATGTCCTTACGGGAAACAAGGTTGATTTTTAAGTTCCAGTCTTGGTACAATTCTTGTAAATTTTGGAATTGAATTTTCTGGTTTTCAGAAAGATGGTTGAAATATTTTAACAGTAGCTCCATAACGTCACAAAAGTAAGTTAAGTTCAATAATATTTATAGGTAGCCCGACGGTTTTCAGTATAAGATATGTACTTTTGTGCTTTCCCATTTTTTAATACTGAATAAAAAAAACAATTTTGAATTACACACAAATTAATTTCCCCAGAGTAGATTCCGCAAATTTTTTCAGAACATTGAACAAAAGGGTCAACGATTATTTTAAGGAAAACAATCTTTCCAAAACGGGCAATTGGAAATTGCACCTGAAAACCTTTATCATGTTTTCGCTATACCTTACCCCCTATTTTTTAATGCTAACGCTTAATTTCCCTTGGTGGGCGCAATTGCTTTTAACCCTTGTTATGGGAATCGGCATGGCCGGCGTGGGGATGAACGTGATGCATGATGCCAATCATGGGTCCTATTCCTCCAAAAAATGGATTAACAAAATCATGGGCGGGAGCATTTACATCCTCGCCGGAAATGTATATAACTGGCAAGTACAGCATAATGTATTACACCATACCTATACTAATATCCACGGCCACGATGAAGATTTGGATGCTGGAAGGGTGATACGCTTTTCAAAACACGCCAAATGGAACTGGTTCCATAAATTCCAACATTATTATGGGGTGTTTCTCTATGGGTTGCTTACATTCAACTGGGCTATAACCACCGATTTCAAACAAACCAAAAACTATCTTTCCAGAAAACTTTCTTACGGGAAATTACCAAAACCCGCAGCCCAATGGAGCCTTTTGATAGTTACAAAAATCATATATTTCAGTGTTTGGATAGTCATCCCAATGTTGTTTTTCAATATAGCTTGGTGGAAAATTCTTATCGGCTTCTTTATTATGCACTATGTTGCGGGCTTGATATTAAGCGTTGTGTTTCAACTGGCCCACGTAGTGGAAGAAGCAGAGATGCCCCTTCCAGATTCCACGGGGACCATGAAGAATACTTGGGCCATACATCAATTGTTCACCACCGTGAATTTTTCTACAAAGAACAAAATCGTGAATTGGTTTACCGGAGGGCTTAACCATCAAGTTGAACATCATATTTTTCCAAACATTAGCCATGTGCATTATACCAAGATTTCTGCAATCGTAAAAAGCACGACCAAGGAATTCAATTTGCCTTATTACGAATACAAAACTACCCGCAAGGCCTTTTTGGCACATTTGAAGCATTTAAAAGAAATGGGCATGAACCCGGCCTTGGCAACGTAGTTTCCTATTTTCTTCTGACCGAAAAACCAATACCATCCAATGAAACCAAGACTTTCAAACCGCGTTATGGAAATGGCCACTTCCGCCACACTAGCCATGGCGGCTAAAACGCGTGCCTTAAAAGAAGAAGGCAAGGACATTATCGGCCTTAGCCTGGGCGAGCCGGATTTCACGGTTCCGAACTTCGTAAAAGATTCCGCCATCGATGCCATAAACCAAAATTATCATATGTATTCGCCCGTTGATGGATATGGAGATTTGAAACAGGCCGTTATCACAAAATTCAAAAGGGACAATAATTTAACTTATAAACCTTCACAAATCGTGGTTTCCACCGGGGCCAAACAATCTTTGGCCAACTTAGCCATGGTTTTGCTTAATGATGGCGACGAGGTGCTCCTGCCCGCCCCTTATTGGGTCAGCTATGCCGATATCTGCAAACTTGCGGGTGGTGTACCAAAGGAAATACCCAGTTCCATTGAGACCGATTTTAAGGTAACACCCAAACAACTTGAAGAGGCTATTACGCCCAATACCAAACTCATCATTTACAGTTCGCCCTGCAACCCAAGCGGGTCGGTTTACACCCGCAAAGAACTTCGCGCGTTGGCCGATGTTTTGGTGAAGCATCCGGACATCATCGTAATAAGCGATGAGATTTATGAGCATATAAACTTTACCGGAAAGCATGTTTCCATGGCGGAATTTGAAGATATGTATAATCGTACCGTGGTGGTGAACGGGGTTTCCAAAGCTTTTTCAATGACCGGCTGGCGCATTGGCTACATTGGCGGACCCGAGTGGATAGCCCGCGCCTGCGACAAAATGCAAGGGCAGATTACAAGCGGAGCAAACTGTATTGCCCAACGGGCAACAATAACCGCCTTGGAAAGTTCCCCCGAAAAAATAAAATACATGGTAGATGCCTTTAAGGAAAGGCGAAAAATAATCTTGGATTTACTTTCTAAAATTCCAGGTTTCAAGACCAACAAACCCGATGGGGCTTTTTATGTATTTCCTGATATTTCTTATTATTTTGGAAAAACCCTTCGTGGAAAATTCATCAACACCGCTTCAGATTTTTCGCTCTACCTTCTTGAAGAAGCTGGGGTGGCCACCGTAACCGGCGAAGCCTTTGGCGATGACAACTGTATCCGGATATCCTACGCCGCCGCAGAAAAGGACATATGGGAAGCTATGGAAAGGATTAAAAGGGCTTTGGAGTAAAGAGGGTAATTGGTGTTGTTCTTAATATTTTTTTGATCGACCGGATTAATGTTATAGCCCTTACGCACAATTTTGGCACGATAGCTTAAGCGAGTAAATCATCCTCATCATTGTCGTTTTTTTCATATCCTTCATAGTAATAGGATTGCTCGATGCCTTTAAAAATAATTTCCCGGTTGTTTATTTCATCGGTCAAGTTGGCTGAAAGTAAGGTTTTTAATTCCAAATTGTTAACTGGACTTCTTTCCATTGCCTGCAAGTAATGTATTTTATCTATGAACTGCCAGTTTACAACCTTTTTTAATTTCGTTTTGAGAAGCATATCCAGCCATATACGCATGGTTCTTCCGTTGCCCTCAATAAAAGGATGGGCAATGTTCATTTCCACATATTTGGCAATGATTTCATCAAAAGTATTCTCGGGCATTTGTTCGATTTTTAACAAAATTTCTTTGAGGTACAAAGAATTAGCAAACCGAAAACCTCCTTTTGATATATTATTATTGCGTAGCTGTCCTGCAAAATCAAACAGATTGTCAAATAGATACTTATGTATTTGCTGTAAACCTTGAGTTGTGCCAATTTCAATTTTATCAATAGCTCCGGTCTCAAACAAGCGAAATGCGTTTTCTAAACTTTTTTTATCTATGTTCATTTTTTAAAATGTTGCAACATCCCCCAAATATACGCATCTTCCCCAACCCTATTAAATTTTAACCCTTTGTTCCAAGGTTGCCCTTTGAATTTTAGTGAGGAATTCAGCAACGCAATTGCTTATCTGCACGCCCAAATGCACCTTGGCCTTACCACCAATGTGTCCCCGGACACAGCCAAGGACGATAGGATTACGGCCTTGGAACAGGAGGTGATGATCTTGAACAAACAACTGGAGGTGCTAAAGGAGGTGATGGTGAAATCAAGCAAGTAATAATTTAATGAACAATTTTTTGGAGAGGGGGAGGTTGTAGGTTTGCAATTCGAAAACATGAATGCCGTTGAAAAACAAACAAAATCGGCAAATAAATGTGCTTACACTTGTGCATTAACTATCCGTGCATATTTAGGTATTTTGAGCTATAAGAAAATAAAGAGGCATTCCTATTGTGATATTTATTGGGAAGGTTACAGCAAGAGCCATTGGCAAGAAAAGTCCGGGGTTTGCTTTAGACAAAGATATTTTCATAGCAGCAGGAACTGCAATGTAAGAAGCACTTGCAGCCAAAATTGCAAACATAAATCGATTGGTAACATCTTCGGTTACAACCGAACTTAATACTGCAATAATACTTCCGTTAACCAATGGAATTAAGATTGCAAAAATTAATGGAAACCATCCGAATGAGAAGAAGGCCTTTAACTTTTTGCCACTGGTAATTCCCAAGTCCAATAAAAAAATTGCCAAAAACCCTTTAAACAGGTCATTGGTAAAAGGTTTAATTCCTTGTGCTTGTTCTGCACTAGCTAAATAGCCGATAATTAAACTTCCAAGAATAAGCAATACACTACCATTGGTAATAGAATGTTTAATCGCAATTCGTTTCTTTATTTTTTCACTGTCATCCTTATTAAAAAGTGAAACAAGCACTAGCCCTATGATAATTGCGGGAGATTCCATTAAAGCCATAATGGCGACCATATGACCCTGAACACTCATTTCTAGAGATTCAAGATAAGAAACCGCGGTAACAAAAGTTACTGCACTTACTGACCCATAAGCGGCGGCTATTGCACCGGCATCATAGACATTCAGTCTACTTTTCAAAATAAAGAACGTATAAAGAGGAATAACTAATGAAATAAACATTCCAAATAACATAGACCATCCAATTTCGCTTGTAAATGTCTCGTGAGATAATTCTTGGCCACCCTTAAATCCTATGGCAAATAAAAGGTAAAGCGAAATAAATTTGGAAGAATTAGGGGGGATTTCCAAATCACTTTTTAAATAAACAGCAATAATGCCAAGTACAAAAAAAAGTAATGCCGGGTTTGTTAAGTTTTCGAGGAGTAAGTTATAATTCATAAATTTTGTTATTGCTTTTTTCGATTGGTATTTCCTTAAATATATCTTTATCTTTTGAAGTAATGAGACCTTTTATTTCTAAAGTAAATTCAGAAATATAACTTTCAAATAATTTGGAATTCATAAGTTCATTTGCTTGCTTTTTAATATTTAATTCAGCTAATATGTATTGTTGATTTAAAAAACGTTGATCTTTGAAATGGGTGAAATAATGTTCGATATTCAACTCTTCCATTGCTATTTCAGATAATAACCCAACTAATTTATTTTTATTAATCACTCTATTAATAAGCTTGCATGAAGTTCATTTACGATATACTTTTTTTTTTATATCTTCTTGAACAATAAAGTCTTTTACTACTGATAAATACTCGAATGCTTGATGTTTAAATACAGCACCAGAAAAGGTTAGAAAGAATATATCCGTCATGTATTTTTTCTCTAAAAAGGACTTCATGCAGGAGAATGGACACACAATGAATGGTTTTGGTAACATGTTTATCTAATTTTTGAAAATTTTAGTCTACTACCCTTATAAGTTTCATTAAAGGTGCCGTTATTATAAACCAAATTTCCATTTACAAATGTTTTTACAATTTTGCTACTGAACAATTGATTCTCAAATGGCGACCATTTGCATTTATATAAAATATTTTCAGTATTCACTTTCCAGGGATTATTTAAATCCATTAAAACCAAGTCAGCGTAGTATCCTTCTCTAATATAACCTCGTTCTTTAATTCTGTAAATCTCAGCAACATTATGACACATTTTTTCTACTATTTTTTCTAAACTAATTTTGCCTTGATGAAACAATTCAAGCATAGCAGGTAAAGCGTGCTGGACCAAAGGACCTCCTGATAGTGCTTTAAAATAATTGCCACTCTTTTCTTCTATACTGTGCGGTGCGTGGTCAGTTGCAATAACATCTAGTTTGTTTTCCAATAATGCAGATAGAAGGCCTTCTTTATCTTTTACCGTTTTTACAGATGGATTCCATTTAATTTTAGCGCCGAGCCGTTCATAATCTTTATCAGAAAACCAAAGATGGTGAACGCAAGCTTCAGTGGTAATTCGTTTCTGGTTTACAGGTATTTTATAATCCAATAAATTTGCCTCGGCTAAAGTGGAAATATGAAATAAATGAAGCCTGTTATTGTGCTTTCTTGCTATATCCAATACACTTTTTGTAGCATTTACACATGCCTCTTCGCTCCTAATTAGTGCGTGATACTTAAAGGGGATATCGTCGCAGTAAATCTTGCGATATCTATCTGTATTCCTTCTGATGATAGAATCGTTTTCACTATGTAAAGCAATGAGAGTTTCGCTTCTCGAAAAAAGTTTTTCAAGATATTCCGGATAGTTTGCTAAAATTCCTTCCTCATTATTGAAATACAATCCATCATCTGTAATACCACAAACATTCTCAGTATCTGTTTTTAAGGCTTCTTCTAAATTGTCTTTATTTATTCCCATAAAAAAGGAATAATTAGCTAATGACCTTTTTGCAGCAATGGCATATTTTTCTTCCAATAATTCCTGAGTAAGTGTGTTAGGAATAGTATTAGGCATATCCATAAAGGAGGTAATGCCACCGGCAATTGCAGCTTTTGATTCTGAATGAATAGTTCCTTTGTGTGTTAGCCCAGGCTCACGAAAATGAACTTGGTCGTCAATTATGCCTGGTATTAAATAAAGATGATCAGCAACAAGTATGTTTGCGTTTTTAGCATTTATTTCGGAAGAAATTTTTTCTATTCTATTTCCTTCAATTAAAACATCTGCAATAAAAGATTTGCCTTCATTTATAATGGTGGCGTTCTTTATACATGTTTTCATAGTTACTTCTTTATAGCTGCTCTGGTTAGTTTATCATTAATTACACTTCCTAACCCTTCTTCCGGAAATCGTTCTGCTATGATAATCTGCAGATTCATTTTGTCTAATTGGAGTAGTGTATCATATAGCTTTGCTGCAGCTTCTTTTAAGTTTTCTTTAGATGATAATACCTGTTGGACACAATTTTTTGGGACATTATCAATAACTTTATTAAAAAGCAAGAGTCCAATTTTTTTATCTTTAAATTGATGGATATATTTTTCAATGTTGTCAGTAAAAATCAATGGAGTAGCAGGCGCATAGTGTTTTAAAAGCATACCGGGTGCTTCTGGTGCTTTATCATTTTTATTGAACAATGTAACTTCGCCAGCAATACTTTTTATTTCCTCAATTGAAACACCTCCAAGTCTATAAACGACAACTTTATTATTATTAAATCCAATGATGGTTGATTCAATTCCAGTTTCGCAAATACCACCATCAAGAACCATTTTTATTTTAGTTTTAAAATAGTCATCAACGTGTTGTGCTTTAGTAGGGCTAATCATTCCAAACGGGTTTGCACTAGGAGCCGCTAAAGGAAAATCAAGTAGGTTCAAAAGAGCTAAAGCGATTGAATGATTGGGCATTCTTACGGCTACGGTTGGTTTGCCTGATGTAACTAAATCTGGTATTGAAGCATTTTTTTTAAGCAACAATGTTAATGGACCAGGCCAAAAGCTATTGGCCAATTTAATTGCGATAGGCGGTATTTCTACTGCTATCTTTTTTAAATCTTCAATACTTTTTATATGAACAATTAATGGATTGTAAAGAGGCCGTTGTTTAATATGATATATTGCTCTAATTGCTTTTTCGCTAAAAATATTTCCTGCTAACCCATAAACAGTTTCTGTGGGAAAGCCAATGATTCCATCCTCTTTTAAAATAGTTGCGGCTAAATGTATGTTATTGCTAATCATTATTTAAGGGTTACATAGATCACAATACATAGGGTCTTCTTTAGTTATCCCAGATGGATATTTTACTTCATTACTGAAATCACATTTCTGACACTTATAAATATAGCTTAAGGTTGAGCGTGTTGGGAAACCGCACAACTCACAAGGCAGTCCTGGTTTAGCTTCTGTAATTCCAAAGCCTGGTGCACTGCATTGTGAGCAATTAGAATTGATTTTATTGACCAATTTTTGAGTAGCTTTTTCAATAACTTTCATTCGGGATGGGTTATACATTGCCCGCATATCTGTTTCTACATATGCTTTCCCATCGGTATTGTGGAATTGATGATATACATCTAACAAAATATCCCAATCCGTTATGCCCTTTCTAATTTCAGCATAATCTTCTTTATTCTTTCTAAGGATCAAGCCGTGTGAAGGAAATTGAGCTGCATTAGCAAAATCTATTAATTCTTTTTCTGATTTTATTTCTGCCGCATTAAAATTGGTTTCGGTACTTAATTCGCGAACAATTATTTCCAAGTCGTTTTTCTTGTCAATAAAAAGCAAAAACTCATCATCGGCATGCACAAAGAAAATAGTTGGATGAGGACCAAAAGAACCTTCACTGGCAATGGCCATATCACAATTTTCTATTTTCATAGCAAGTAGACACTTGTTTCTTGCTGTTGTAATTGGGTCATCTTTTCTTTCAACTTCTCCCGTAAATGTGCCTAGTTCATCTGTATCAAAGTTTAAAGAAACGATGCACTTTACGCCAAGTTCTTTTTCTAAAACAGGGGCAATCACTTTTTCTTTATTATGCTTGGTGGCGACAAGTAAACTTCTGCCTTTAAACATTTTTAGTTTGCTTAATAAAACTTATTTCTATCTCCGATTTTATCTCAAGCTTTTCGCCCTTCTTTTCGGCAGATTCGATCATTTTTAAAATTTCATCTAAACTTTTTTTAAGTTGAGGAATTCTTTTTAAAGCAGTTATATCTTCCTCTCCAAAGCGTTCTTGTGAACTGAAATTTTTTATTTGATGAAATTGTATTTTACTAGAGAATACACTTTGCAATATTTCACGACCTTCTTTTGATGAAAAATCGCCATCGATAAATTTAAATGTTTGTTGATATTTCATTACGCGTTTGATTTAGAAAATTGATAAGAGGCAAAAGCACCACTTAAAAAATCATTTCGGTATATTTTTTATCTATTGCCCTTGTCCTAATGAATATGCTGATTTGCCATCAAATTCATAGAGGTTTTCTGTTTTAATGGTGTCAATATTTTCATTTAAGGCATTTTTCAAAAGTTCAATGATGCTCCCTTTAGTTATTTTATTGCCTTCATTGGGTTTGAATCGGCATCTCCAATGGTCTGTGCAAAATGTTTCTTTAAAGCCATCCGGCCAAACTTTTATCCCTCTGTTAGTAATCATTGTAAGTTTAATTCCACTATTTTCAATCCTTTTTAATTTATTTGCCAGTTCATTAGGGTCGTTTTCGATCCAGTGCACAAACACATCCACTCCTACCAGTTGTTTACTGGCAGCAGGTTTACGTTTATATTTAGGCAAACTCAAAGCTGCATTGTTGGCATACACAACTGGTTTAAGTATAGTTGGTTTTTGACCAAGATTTGCAATAACTGCTTTCGCAAATTCCTTTGTCCCAACTTTTTCTTTACTTGTTCCATCTTTAAAAATGTCATAGGTATGCGTCCCTGCTTCAATAGTTTTTAACCAGGCATTTTGCACTTTTTCAGCAGTGTCTGTTTGTCCGATATGATTTAGCATCATAATGGCACCTTGTAATAAGCCCGATGGATTAGCTACATTCTGCCCGGCTCTTCGTGGGGCAGAACCGTGAATGGCTTCAAACATCGCACACTCTTCACCTATATTTGCAGAGCCTGCCAACCCAACTGATCCAGTTATTTGAGCGGCAATATCTGAAAGAATATCGCCATATAAATTAGGCATAACAAGTACATCAAATGCTTCAGGTGTATCAGCCATTTTAGCAGCACCAATATCAATTATCCAATGTTCGTTTTCAATTTCAGGATATTCCTTTGCTATTTCGTCAAACACTTGGTGAAACAAACCATCTGTCTGTTTCATAATATTGTCTTTGGTAAAGCAGGTGACTTTTTTTCTGTTTTGCTGCTTCGCATATTCAAAAGCATAACGCACGATTTTTTCGCATCCGGGGCGACTAATCAGTTTCAAGCATTGTACTACTTCATCTGTTTGTTGATGTTCTATACCTGCATATAAATCTTCTTCATTTTCTCTAACAATAACAATATCCATAACAGGATGCTTTGTGCTAACAAAAGGGTGAAAACTCATACAAGGACGAACGTTGGAATAAAGACCCAGAAATTTTCGTGTGGTTACATTCAAACTTTTATAACCTCCACCTTGTGGTGTGGTAATAGGAGCTTTCAAAAAAATTTTGTTTTTTGTAATTGTTTCCCAAGATGTCGCGGAAATGCCAGATGTATTGCCAGCGAGATAAACCTTTTCTCCAACTTCAATTTCTTCAATTTCAATTTTAGCCCCAGCTGCTAAAATTATTTCCAATGTGGCTTCCATTATTTCAGGTCCAATGCCATCTCCTTTTGCCACTGTTATTTTTGTCATTTTATTTAGATTTAGATTTTTATCACTGCAAAAGTGGCAATCTTAATCTATAAGTTTTTATATATCTTTGTAATGTCATCCATAAAATAAATTTATGAATTATACCTTAAACCAACTTCAAATATTCTTAAAAATTGTACAAACAAAAAGCGTTACAAAGGCTTCGGAAGAGTTACATTTAACACAGCCTGCTGTTTCTATTCAGCTTAAAAATTTTCAAAACCAGTTTGAAATTCCACTCACAGAAGTGGTGGGTCGTAAGATTTACATAACAGATTTTGGCAGAGAGATTGCCGACGCGGCTGAAAATATTATCAATCAGGTCTATGCTATAAACTATAAAACGTTAGCCTATAAAGGTCAATTGACTGGCAGGTTAAAAATTTCAGTAGTTTCAACAGGAAAATATGTAATGCCTTATTTTCTTTCTGCTTTCATTAAAGAACATAACGGTATAGAGTTGCTAATGGATGTAACTAATAAAAATAAAGTACTAGAGAGCTTAGAAAATAATGAAGTTGATTTTGCTCTTGTATCTATTTTACCAACTACTCTAAACATTGAGAAATTAGATTTACTCCAGAATAAATTATACTTATTAGGTAACGTAAGTTCAAAATTCAAGAAAGAACTCAAAACCAAAGAAATATTTGAAAACTTGCCATTGATATTCAGAGAAAAAGGCTCAGGAACCCGGCAAACTATGGAAAGTTTTATTGAAAAAAATAAAATATCCGTTTTGAGAAAAATGGAACTTTCCTCTAATGAAGCAGTCAAACAGGCTGTATTGGCTGGCCTAGGTTATTCTATTATGCCTTTAATTGGTATTAAAAATGAATTGCACAATAAGGAATTGCAAATTATACCTGTAAAAGGACTTCCTATTAAAACAACCTGGAGATTGGTATGGCTGAAAGGGAAAAAACATACTCCAGTTTCAACTGCATTTTTAGACCATTTAAATAAAGAAATAAAAACCATTGTGCAAGATAAATTTTCTTGGTATGAACAATATTAGAAAATTGGCTCTTTTGGGTTGCTTTGGGGCAGGTTTTGTGGTGGGCCAAACCCAAATCTGCAAATGCGGGCAGGCATAAATTTAATTTTTAAAATGTATAGGTAAGAAAAAAAATTTAAACAATTTGGGTCGGCAAAGTTAGGTGGGCTTGTTTTAATTTAAAGCGGAAATTGTCAGCTTTTTTTAGGTTGTTTCGTTTCGCTTTTATGTGTCGTCTGTTGGTGGCCGTATCGGTCTGATACGCTTGCTGGTAACTCTCAATAAGCAACTTCCCCAACCCCAGTAAATGCTACCCCCTTGCCCTACCGATTCACATGCTTCTGGCTATCCAAACTTATAAAGATAAAAAGCAGGACGGTAAACCCCCAAAGCGCGGATCCGCCATAACTAAAGAAGGGCAACGGAATGCCAACCGTGGGGAAGATGCCCGTTATCTGCCGATTTCGTTTAAAAGTTTTGTGCGTTTTTTTAGGTATTTCAACACTACGTACATCAATACCGTTAAAATGCAGGAGGCAATCACGAAATAATTATAATTGGTTTCGTTTTCAATCAATTCGCCCGAGAGGTCAAAAGCAAAGAAAATTAAGAATATTGCTGCAAGGCCGTTTTTTTCCTTTTTAAGTACTTTTTTAAAACTGAAAGATAAATCTGAACGTTCGAATTTCTTGAAATCTGGAATAAATGCAGGGACATTTTTCGCCCATTCGGTATAAATATCCCCGAATTTTCTTGTCAAAAACTTTTCTTCAGCGAACATTATCCTTTCATAATATATCCAGTAAAAAAAGCAAAAAGCAATTATAAACCATAGATTTCCGGTAATCATGGCTGGGCCCAGCCACATAAAGAAATTGCCGAGGTACAACGGATGGCGCACTATACTGTATATGCCCGTGGTATTCAGTGTATCGGCTACTTGCCCCCGGGTGTTCCTGCCTGAGGTGTTTTTTGGGGTATGCCCAACCGTGTAAACACGAATTCCCAGCCCGATTAAGCTTAATAAAAGACAAAACATTTCGTAATAAATCTCGTAAGGTGTTTCTTCCAAAAAGAAAGTTTCGGGGTATATTTCAGTTCTTAGGTACAATACGGTACCGATAAACAAAATAATTAAAGGAAGTATGCTTCGGTATCTAAAAAGCCATATTCCTTGTTCTTCAAATTCTTCTTGTAATGCCATTTTAGTTATTTTTAGATTTTCAGTTGATAACGCAGTTTTATTTCGCACATTGCCTTCAACTGCAAATAGGTTTCAACAAACCTAAAATCTTTTTAACTTATCGATTCACATGCTTCTGGCTATCCAACCTTATAAAGATAAAAAGCAGGACGGTAAACCCCCAAAGCGCCGAGCCACCATAACTAAAGAAGGGCAACGGAATGCCCACCGTGGGGAAGATGCCCGTTACCATCCCGATGTTCACGAAAAAATGCAGGAAGATGATGGAGGCCACACTGTAGCCATACACCCGCGCAAAAACCGAATTCTGTTTTTCCGCCAAGAACAAAATGCGGAGGATGAGCGCCACAAAGAGGATGACCACCAGCATTGCCCCCGCAAAACCCCATTCCTCTCCCACGGTACTAAAAATATAATCGGTATGCTGTTCCGGTACAAAGTTGCCCTTGGTCTGGGTGCCCTGCGTCCAGCCTTTGCCCAGCCAACCGCCGTTGCTTAGGGCAATCTCGCTTTGGTTGGTGTTATAGCCAATACCGCGCGCATCCACTTCCTTGCCCAGCACAATGTTGAAACGGTCGCGGTGCCGCTGGTCAAAAACATTATTGAATATATAGCTTACCGAAAAAGCAAAGGCGATGCACCCTACGGCAATCATAATGTATTTGATGGGGTTAGGGCGTTTTTTTCGGTTCCGGTAAAACAGTATCCCCGCCACTACAAGCACCGCCACCCCTACCCCTAAGGTCCCGAAAGCAAGGGTGGAAACGAAGAGTACCGTGGCCAAAAGCCCCAAGAGCAGGTACACAAAGTGGAGCCCTTCTCGGTACAACGGGAAAACGAAGGCCGCATAAATGAGCGCGCTTCCCGGATCGGGCTGCGGCAGGATGAACAAAGCAGGCAGCGCCAAAATAACCAAGGCGCTAACCTGATGCTTGAGGTCGCTCATGTTCGTTTGAATATCGCTTACAAATTTTGCCAGGGCCAGGGCCGTGGCTACTTTCGCGAACTCGCTGGGCTGGAGGTTGAAACTTCCCAAATCGTACCAAGAAGTTGCTCCGGAAATGTTTTTCCCGAAAACAAATAGGCCCAACAAAGAAATGAGGGACACAATATAGATTACACTGGAAAAGCGTTCGTAAAACTTGGATTCAATGGCAAGTATAAAAATTATAAGCAAAATGCTGAGGGCTATCCACACCATTTGTTTGGCATAAATTTGTTCAAAATCGAAAAAGCCCGCTGTGGAATCGCTCAACGAAGCGGAATAAATGTTCAACCAACCAAAACCAACCAAAAGGATAAACAGAAAAATGGTGAGCCAGTCAAACCGAACAAAACTATTCCCACTTGCCATTAGTTATTGATTCTAAAGAGTTCCCCGCTGTAGGGTTTAGCGTATTCCTCTTCCAAGCTGCCCTCAAGCACGAATTTTTCCATATCGGTACGGGTGATTTCGCCCTTAATGTATTTCTCAATCATCAAACCCGCAATGCGCCCGGCCCAACGGGAACCCCAATAGCCGTTTTCCACAAAAACCGCAATTGCAATTTTAGGGTTGTCCTTTGGGGCAAAAGCAATGAAAATGGAATGGTCGGTAAGTTGCATGCGTTTGCCCTCCACCCGGGTATAGTTTTCGGCAGTCCCTGTTTTCCCACAAATCTCGATTCCGGGGATTCTAACGGAGTATGCGGTTCCATAATTGTAAACATCAAACATACCCTGGACCACGGGCTCAAAATGCTTGGCATCTATGGTAGTATAGTGTTTTTCGGTATAAGCTTTCGGAATGGTGTCCGGCCCCATCACGTTTTTGATGATGTGGGGTGTATAATACCAGCCCCGGTTGGCAATGGTAGCGGTGAAATTCGCCATTTGGATGGGGGTCAAGGAAACCTCGCCCTGCCCAATGGCATTGGAAATGGTGGCCGTGGCGTACCATTTGTTTTCTGGATAATTATGTGCCCTGTTATAAAATTTTGAATCGGGGATAAATCCCCTTTTCCCGCTGGGCATATCATAACCCAAATAATCGCCAAGCCCGAAACTGGAAAGGTGTTTTTTCCAAGTATCTATTCCCTCCTGCGGGGTAGGGTATTTTTCGATGGTACGGCGGTACACGGTACAGAAATACGCGTTGCAGGAATTCGCGATGCCACCTATCATGGCCAATGGTGAAGGGTGTCGGTGGCAGCCCAAAGGTTTTCTTCCTCCATAATAATAACCTCCGTTGCAGGCAACCGTTTCTTGAAGGTCTATTACTTCTTCCTGCAAACCAATCAAGCCGGTTAGGGTTTTAAATGGTGATCCCGGGGGATATTCACCCTGTAGACCACGATCGAAAAGGGGTTTGGCGATGGTGTCGTAAAACAGTTTGGTGAAGTTTTTAGATCGGTCGCGGCCCACCAATAAAGCGGGGTCGTAATTTGGGGCAGTTACCAATGCCAATATCTCGCCCGTGGCGGGTTCAATGGCCACAATGCCGCCGCGCTTGTTCACCATCAAGGCTTCGCCGTATTCCTGCAAAATTGCATCAATGGTCAAGGTAATATCATTGCCCCTTTCGGGAAGGGTGTCAAAAACCCCTTCTTTGTAGGGCCCGATGTCGCGGTTGAACCGATCCTTTTGAATGAATTTAACGCCTTTGATGCCTTTCAGCATTTCTTCATATTCCTTTTCGGCACCTTGCCATCCAATCAAATCGCCCATTTGGTAATAGGGATTGCTTTGAATTATGGGGTCGTTCACTTCGGCAATATAGCCTAACACATTGGCGGAATGATCCACTTGATATTCCCTTAGAGAGCGGCGCTGTATATAAAAACCTTCGTATTTGTGCATTTTTTCGGACAAATAAGCATAATCTGCTTTGTTCAATTGTGGGATCATCACCGAAGGTAATCGTGGGGAATAAACACGGGCTTTATCGAGAATTTCGATAAAATCTTCTTTGGTAATTTTAAGCAAGTTGCAGAATTCCAAAGTATCCAACGGTTTCACCTCCCGAGGAATCACCATCACATCATAGGAAGGTTGGTTGGAAACCAAAAGCGTCCCGTTGCGATCGAACATATAGCCCCGCTGTGGGTAATCATACATTATTTTTATGGCGCTGTTATCCGTCAAATTTTCGGAAGATGAGGAATAAACTTGGAGATAGAACAGACGGGCGGCAAAAATGATCCCAGTTAACATTACCAAAGCTATAAGTACTATTTTTCTCATGACGGTTTCCTGCTAAACAATATCCAACTGCATAGAATTAAAATTATGGTGAACACTCCAGAAAATAACGTGGATTTGAGCAAAAGAAGTATATGGCCAAAACTAAAAATTTCTAAAGCGAACAAGACTAAATGATGAATAAAAACCAATACCGAAATATAGGTTAGCCTTTCCAAGGGATCGGCTTTTTTTATTTTTACGGTATTGTATTCATAGCTCACCCCGAAAGAAAATTTTAGGGCAAGGGGCCGGAGATAGGCTATAAACACAGAGGCGGCAGCATGCACGCCACCCGAATCTCCGAAAATATCCACGGAAAGTCCTAAAAAAAAACTGAGAAAAATGAGCAGCGCTTTATTGCCATCTAAAGGAAATAGGAGGATGAAATAAATATAAACATAGGGATTTATATATCCCAAAAAATTGATGTTATTCAAAATAAGCACCTGAAGGAAAACCAATAAAATAAACCGGACGATATTTAGGAAAAGCTCGTTATTCTGCATCTTCCGCTTCTTTTTCCAAGGTTAATATTTCCTGAGCATGGTTGTTTTGAATCAAATAAACATGTTGTAAGCTTGTCAAATCATTGAACACTTCAAGGTTGACGTAATAATAATTATCATCTTTATCTAAACGGAAATCTTTTACGGCACCAATGGGAATGCCTTCGGGAAAGATGGTGGACCTGCCGCCGGTAACCACCGTATCGCCCACTTTAATGTCGGCAATTCTTGGGATATCATTTAATTGGACGAGGTGGGGGCTTTTTGCATCCCAAATCAACGACCCAAAATGGTTGGATTTTTTCAGCTTTGCATTTATCCTGCTTTTGGTGTTCAAAATGGATTGTACTGTGGCATAATTTTCCGAAACATCGCTAACAATGCCCACCAATCCCCTTCCGGAAATAACGCCCATATCCACCTTCAGACTATCGATGCTGCCCTTGTTCAGTGTAATATGATTTTTGCTTCGGGAATAATTGTTATTGATAACAGTTGCGGTGTAATATTTATATTTTTTTGGTAAAACAAGCGTATCCAAAAATGGGATGTTTTCTTCCTCTGAAAAATTTTCAAGTTTTTGGCGTAGCCTTAAATTTTCTTCAACCAAACGTTGGTTTTCTTTACCCAGCCCAAAATAATCCGTGATGCTATTTCTAAATGTAAAAACCTTCCCCGTGAAAAAGTTGGAAGAACTAATAAATTTATTTTTATGGTAAGAATGTGATTGAATGGTGAGCATTATTGATATAACGAACAACAGGCCGAACAATAGGAAGTTTTTGTTCCGTATAAAGAAAAATATAATCTGTTGCATGAGGCGTCAATCCCTTATTTTATCAATACGCTTTTGTATTTGGCGAGGTTTTTCAGGCAAATTCCAGTGCCGCGCACCACCGCCCTTAAAGGATCTTCGGCAATGTAAACGGGCAAATCGGTTTTTTGCGACAATCGTTTATCCAAACCACGGAGCATCGAACCACCGCCGGCAAGATAAATTCCTGTATTATAAATATCGGCGGCAAGTTCCGGTGGGGTTTGCGACAGCGTTTCCATCACGGCATCCTCGATACGAAGGATAGATTTATCGAGTGCTTTCGCGATTTCACGGTAGGTTGCCTGAACTTGTTTTGGTTTTCCGGTAAGTAAATCGCGTCCTTGAACATTCATATCATCGGGCGGAAGTTCGAGATCTTCGGTGGCCGCGCCAACTTGTATTTTTATTTTTTCGGCGGTGCGTTCCCCCACATACAAGTTATGTTGAGTCCGCATATAATATACAATATCGTTGGTGAAAACGTCACCCGCAATTTTTATTGATTTATCGCAAACAATCCCGCCAAGGGCGATAACGGCAATTTCGGTGGTTCCACCCCCGATGTCCACCACCATGTTTCCTTTGGGTTGCATAATGTCCACCCCAATCCCGATGGCGGCAGCCATGGGTTCGTGGATAAGATATACTTCTTTCCCGTTCACGCGTTCGCAACTTTCTTTTACCGCCCGCATTTCCACTTCGGTGATTCCGCTAGGAATGCAAACTACCATCCGAAGGGATGGGGTCAACCATTTCTTTTTAAGTGCGGGAATATCTTTGATGAACATATTGATCATCTTTTCGCTGGCATCAAAATCAGCGATTACGCCATCTTTCAAAGGGCGGATGGTTTTTATGTTTTCGTGGGTTTTGCCCTGCATCATCGCGGCTTCGCGGCCTACTGCAATTATTTTACCCGTAGTTCTGTCACGCGCCACAATGGACGGGGCGTCCACTACTACTTTATCGTTATGAATGATAAGGGTGTTGGCGGTTCCCAAATCAATGGCTATTTCTTCGGTTAAGAAGTCAAAAAATCCCATAAATATTATTTAGAGCTAATGTTAGTTTTTTAAGCTTGAGTTTGAAACAAATGTACTGAAATTTAGTGCTTAAAATGACGGGTCCCGGTAAATACCATTGCCATTTTATGAGCATTGCAATAATCGATACTCAAATCATCCTTTATGGAGCCCCCCGGCTGGATTACCGCAGTAATACCAGCATTGTCGGCAATCTCCACACAATCCGGAAACGGAAAAAAAGCATCGCTGGCCATAACGGCCCCTTCTAAATTAAATCCAAAACTTTTTGCTTTTTCCAAGGCCTGCATTAAAGCATCCACCCGCGAGGTTTGCCCAGTTCCGCTGGCGCAAAGTTGCTTGCCTTTTGCAATCACAATGGTATTGGATTTTGTATGCTTGCAAATTTTTGAGGCAAACAACAAATCTTCTAACTCTTGTGATGTAGGTTTATTGTGGGTAACATGGGTTAAATTTTCTTCAGCATCGGTTCGGGTATCCTTGTCCTGCAACAAAATACCGTTCAAACAGGTGCGTACAATAGTTGTAGGAAGGCTTGCTAGTTTTTGGATCAACAATATCCTATTTTTCTTGCTTTCCAAAATAGCGATTGCTTTTTCTGAAAATGAAGGTGCGATCACTACTTCACAGAAAAGGGAATTTATTTCATCGGCCGTAGCTTCGTCGATTTCTGAGTTTGAAATTAAAATCCCTCCAAAAGCAGAAGTTGGGTCTCCGGCCAAAGCATCCAAATAGGCTTGTTTCAAGGTTTCACGCTGGGCGATGCCACAGGCATTATTATGTTTTAAAATGGCAAAAGTTGGAGGATCGTCCTTAAATTCCTCCATTAAATTCACGGCCGCATCAACGTCCAAGAGGTTGTTGTAGCTCAGTTCTTTCCCATGAATTTTATCGAACATGACGTCAAAATCGCCAAAGAAATATCCTTTTTGGTGAGGGTTTTCACCATAGCGCAATTCCTGTCCGTTGGTCTCGCTGATTTTGAAAACGTTTAATTCTTTATCGGAATTGAAATAATTAAAAATTGCGGTATCGTAATGTGATGAAACATTGAAAGCTTTTGCGGCAAAACGCTTTCGATCTTTTAAGGAAATCTCCCCATTGTTTTCAGAAAGCAGTTCCAAAAATTCTCCATAATCTTCCATTGAAGAAACACAAAGGGTGCTTTGAAAATTCTTTGCAGCGGCACGAATAAGGGAAATTCCCCCGATGTCGATTTTTTCAATTATATTTTCTTCCGAAGCACCGGAGGCCACCGTTTTTTCAAATGGGTATAAATCCACGACCACCAAATCAATTTGCGGAATATTGTATTGCGCCATTTCCAGCACATCTTTTTCATTTTCCTTTCTGTTCAAAATGCCACCGAAAACTTTGGGGTGCAAGGTTTTTACACGACCTCCTAAAATAGAAGGGTAATCGGTGATTTCCTCAACGGGCGTTACTTCAATTTTAAGGGTATTGATGAAATCCTGGGTACCGCCCGTGGAATAAATTTCCACCCCAAGTTCGTCCAGTTTTCTCACAATTGCGGCAAGCCCGTCTTTATGAAATACGGAAATGAGGGCAGAAGTTATTTTCAGGGAATGGCTCATGGGTAAATTTTAGGGTGCAAAAGTACATAAACGTGAACGTACTTTGTAACATAAATTTGAAGAAAACGTCCAATGAATTGAAATTTCAAATTTTTTAAAATCCGAATTACAAACAGGTTAAAAATTGTGGATATATAATCTTAAACAAGCTTTCTTTAAAATAATTATTTAATTTTAAAAATCGGAAATCAGCACTCATAAATCACACTTCCCAAAATGATCATCTACCTAAGGGTTTTAAAAGAAAGTTTGAATTTTGCCATCAATGCGCTCAAGACCAATAAGCTGCGCACCTTTCTCTCGTTGGTGGGCGTTACCATTGGTATTTTTTCAATTATTGCAGTCTTGGCGGCGGTGGATTCCTTGAAAAAGGAAATTGAGGGAAGTATCAGTTCTTTAGACAACAGCACCTTGTATGTGGGTAAGTTTTCTTTTGGGCCTACTGAAGTGCCCCTTTGGAAACGGGAGCAGTTCCCAGATGTAACTTTTGAAGAATATCAAGTTTTAAAACGTAGTGTGCCTAACCTTTTGGCGGCTTCGTACACGCTCAATGTGGCTCAGGAAACCTTAAAATACGAAGATAAATCTGTAAGCAGCGTTCAGGTAGCGGCGGTTACGGATGAATATTACGATATTGAAGCCCTTCAAATTTCTGAAGGCCGGTTTTTCAATGAACCGGAATCCAACAGTGGTTCGCCTGTTATTGTTTTGGGTGATGAGATTGCGAACACTTTATTTGGTTCCGCGGAAGCGGCAATGGGAAAAAAATTGAGGATGTACGGACAAAAATTCACGGTTATCGGGGTTTTGGAAAAAGAGGGTAGCGGACTCTTTGGTGGGTCTAAAGACACTTCGGTTTTTGTACCTGTAAACATGGTTCGAAGAATTTACGGGGATAATAACGAATCTACCTTTCCATTCATAATTATTAAACCTGAAAAAAATATCGATAATGATGAATTCATAGCGATAGTGGGGCAAAAACTTCGCGCTTCCCGTGGCGTTAAACCCGGGGAAATAGATAATTTTTTTGTAAACGAACTCCAGGGTTTTACCGATTTTATTGATAATATGACGGGGCAATTGAATCTTATGGGCTTGGTGATAAGCGGTTTTTCATTACTTGTAGGCGGTTTCGGGATTGCAAATATTATGTTCGTAAGCGTGAAAGAGCGGACCAATTTAATCGGGATTCAAAAATCCTTGGGAGCAAAGAACAAATTCATCCTCTTTCAATTTTTATTTGAAGCGGTTATTTTAGCTATGATCGGGGGTTTGATAGGTTTGGTTTTGGTGTTTTTGGTTTCGCTTTTGGCTTCCCAATTTACTGGCGATTTTGAATTTGTCCTTTCCATTTGGAACATGTTTCTGGGCACTGCAATTTCGGCGATTATTGGGTTGATCGCGGGCATACTTCCCGCTATTTCAGCATCGAGATTGGATCCGGTGGAGGCGATACGGACGGGGATATAAATTAGTGATCAGTATTCAGTGGCAGTTGGTAGTAGCATTTTTTTATTGTAATATTTCCGCTACCTCTCCATTCACCCATTCCAAAAATCGTTCATCCTCGTGTGTAAAAGGGTCTTCGATGTGGGAATCAATGTCAATCTGGCCAATGTTTTTATCGTTTTTAAATAAAGGAATCACAATCTCTGCTTTCACAAATCGGCTGCAAGCGATATAATTATTTTGTGCTTTTACGTCCGGAACCACAAAATTTTGATTGGAAACGGCAACTTGTCCGCAAATTCCTTTTCCGAAAGGAATTACAGTGTGATCGGTCGGTTCGCCCGCAAAGGCTTTTAAGTAAAGCGTTTTTTCGGCATCGTTGGCAAAATAAAACCCCACCCAATCGTAATACCCCACGGAAGATTGAAGTAGTTCGCAAACCTCGGTAAGCCGCTGCTCCACGGTTTCATTTTCGTTGGCAAGAATTGTTTTAATTTTTGGGCGAAGTCCAGCAAATGGCATAGTGTATAATTTATAGCAAAAGTATTTTAAAACCTTGTAATGCCCCAAGATACAATACTGTATTTTTGTTAAAAGAATTATTTTTTTATTTGAAAGCATTATTATTAAAATACCGCTCCGTCCTCCGATTTATCGCTTTGTTTTTGGGAACTTATATCTTTTTAAGTTTGCTTTATTCGGGCTATTTGAAAGTTTCCGAAGGTGGGACTTATTATCCTGATTTCGTTACCCATTTGGTGGCAAAGCAAAGCAGTGCAGTCATTTCGAGTTTAGGATATAAGGCCGAAATTATCCCCGCAACCGATATCCCATCCATGGACCTCATCATTAATGATAGCCCTTTAGCACGTATTGTTGAAGGTTGTAATGCACTTAGCATCATAATTTTATTTATTTCGTTTGTTATTACTTTTTCGGAGAAATTAAAAAAAACGTTGTTATTTTTATTAGCGGGCATGGTTTTGATTTATGCTGTCAATATTTTACGAATTGCTATACTGTCCATCTGCTTATATAACTATCCGCAGCACGAACATATATTGCACGGCGTGGTTTTCCCGGGAATAATTTACGGCATGGTTTTTTTACTGTGGATGCTTTGGGTGCGCATGTTGAACAAACCTGGGCAAAATGGGTAAAATATCCAAAATAGCGATTTTGATTTTTTTGGTCGGGCTTTTGGTTTTAATCCGCTTTTTCGAAGAAACTTTGTTTTATGACCCCTTGCTTTCCTTTTTCAAATCGGGGTATGCCAATGAGCCGTTGCCGGAATTTGAAACTTGGAAAATTTTGTTTAATACGGCAGTTCGGTTTTGGTGCAATTCATTGATATCATTAGCAATTCTGTGGGTTATTTTTAAGGATAACAGCATTATTAAACTTTCGGCCTTGCTTTATATTTTATTATTTATTTTACTTTTCATCGTTTTTTACATCCTGCTTTTTTCTTCTGAAACTGGAAACCACATGCTTCTTTTCTATGTCCGTCGGTTTTTGATTCAACCGTTGTTACTGCTACTTTTATTGCCCGCTTTTTATTTTCATAGAAAAACGGTTCACTGAATTTTGGTATATTTGTTGCTCTAAATTGAAATCATGAAAATTTCTTGTCTTATTTATTCAATAATAATTTCCTCTGCTTTTTTTTCCTGTAAAGAAAACGGCAAGCAGGCCGAACCGGAAATAACGACAGTTGAAACCGTTTCCGAAAAGAAAGAATATTTAGTTGAAACCAGTGATGCAAAATTTAAAGATGAAAATACTGCAGTTGTTTTTCAAAGATATATAGAACTTAAAACCGCCTTGGTAAATGCCGATGCTGAAAAAGCATCAAAATCCTCTAAAGAGATTTTGAAACTTATCGATATTTCAACTATAAATGAAACTACAAAAAATGCCTTACAAACCCTAATTGATTCCAAAGAAATCGAGACACAGCGCATTGCTTTTGTGGAAGTTACACATTATGTAGAGATGCAAATGACAGGCGCTTTAGAGTCCGGCACCATTTATAAACAATATTGTCCAATGGCTTTTAATAATACCGGTGGCTATTGGCTGAGTGAAAGCAAACAAATAATGAACCCTTATTTTGGTGATAGAATGCTGAAATGCGGAAGGGTGGATAAAGAAATCAAATAAAGCGTTACCTTTGAATTAAATGAAAAAAACCATTTCCATCGTACTTTCCCTCCTATTGGTCCTCAGCAGTAGCGGAATGGCGTATGCCCAACATTTTTGTGGTGGGATGGAAATGCTTTCAAAAATTACCGTTGGCGAAAAACACCTTTCCTGCGGAATGAAAATGGAACTGCCCGGCTGTGCAGATGAAGCCTCCCTTGATATGGAAGCCCATTGTTGCGAAAACCAATTTACCCAAATTGAAACCGACGATAATTTTGCCAAGGCCGCTTTTAATATTGAATTTCAAAAAACGTGGGCTGCCGCTTTTGTTCAAATTTTTGTGTTTCAGCAATTTGAATATAATTCTTCAAAACCCAATCTTTACAAAGATTACAATCCACCACCACTAGATAAAGACATTCTTGTGCTTTATCAGGTTTTCTTGATTTGAAAAATTCCCGCAAAAGCGGGGATATTATGTATATTCCTTTAATTTTCAAATAAGGCAAATTCATTTTATAAAATTCAAATCAATTATGAATATCAACTTGTGGTTTTTAACCCTTGCAGTTTTATCAACAGTACAGATTCTGTTTGCACAAGGCCCACCAATGACGGTGGATGCTCCCATAATGTTGGGGGGCAAAACCTTTGTGGCCCAATCGCTTTCCGAACTTCGAACCACCAATAGTGGGACGTTCCTTTCGGTGCCGATTACAATTCAATATTTGCCCACTTCCAATTCGTTGATTGCTGTGAATATTCCTTATGTAAATTATAATTTCATTGATGGAGTAATCATTTATGACGATGGCGAACATGATCACACTGTGACTCCCGATGGGATTGATTTGGGGCGGGTACCTTTTCCGGGCGAAAATGATGGGGGAAAAAATTTCACCAACGGAAGCACTTTGGGAGATATCAGCATTGTGGGGAAATATCAATTGTACCGAAAGGACGGGATGGGAAAAACTTTTCGGATTGCGGCAAAGACCGTTCAAACCCTACCCACAGGGGAAAGATTGGCCCTGCCCCGGATGAGTACCGGCAATTATCATGGATATTTCGGGTTTGTAACGGCCTACGAATCGTTGAAATTTGGGGTTTCCAATGAAATTGGATATAACTGGGTTCCCAATTATGAACACGATGAAGTGGTTCATAAACTAGGTTTCGGACTACCATTGCTAACCCCGGTTTATCCCGTAAAACAGTTAAACCTTTTCTTTGAATATAATGGATATTGGATGTTGGAACATGGCGATTATCAACTTTTGTATTCGCAGGGTTTGCAATATGCAAAAGGAAAATTCATTGTTGAGGCCGCGGTTCAATTGCCCTTGATTCAGGATATGCCGGAAGAAGAAAAACACAAACACAGTTTCTTTTTTGGAGGGCGATATGTTTTTTAGTGAGTAGTGAATAATTAGTATTAATAATTAAAAAAGAACAATAAATAATAAATATCATGAAAAAATCAATAATAATAACATTCGTAATTTTAATGGCAACAATGTTCGGGGCTACTGCCCAGGGCAAAATGGATAATTTTGAGGTGAAGGTGGATGGCCTCGGCTGCCCTTTCTGTGCATATGGCCTTGAGAAAAAATTCAAGGAATTAAAGGGTATCGAAGATGTGAAAATCGAAATTGAGACCGGTATTTTCACTTTTGCGTATCCTTCAGAGAAAAAACTTGCTTTGGCCACTGTAGCAACACAGGTTGAAAAAGCAGGATATACGCCCATTTCCACAAAAATTATCAGAACCGATGGCACAATTGAAAATTCCGGTTCCGGGGCAAACGCAAGTTCAATTTCAAAAGAAAATGGCATAAAAGAAAATGCACAAACGAGTAGCGAATCCTTTTTTGTGGCAGGGAATTGTTCTATGTGCGAAGCGCGCATTGTGAAAGCCGCAACCTCGGTAAACGGTGTTTCAACCGCAAGTTGGAATCAAGATTCAAAACAGCTTAAAATAAATTTTAATGGAAAAGAAACCTCCGTTGATGCTGTTCAAAAAGCAGTTGCAAAAGCTGGGCACGATACCAAAAACCATAAAGCCCCAGCTTCTACCTATGATGGTTTGCCCGGTTGCTGCCATTACGAACGCTTATAAATTTTAATTTAACCAAACCTGCAAGGTTTTAAAACTTTGCAGGTTTACATTTAAAAAAAATGAAAAATATACTGATTACCTTTTTTTCACTAATAGTCCTTTTAAGTTGCAAACAGGAAGAAACACAAAAAACTTGGCAATTTTCCGAGACCATTACGGTAGATGGCGTAAACCCAATCGGGATTGCCTTTTTGGAAGATGAACTTTGGCTTTCGGATGGTGACCACAACCGCTTGGTTCAAATTGACGAAACCGGAAAAGTGCTAAAAACCATCGATTCCATGGAAAGACCAATGCATATTTCAGCTTCAAAAACTACGATTTTTGTACCGGAATACGGGAAAGATTCAATTGCAATTTTTACAAATAATGAACGCTCATTTCTTAAATTGAACGATTCCTTGGATGCCCCGGCAGCGGTTTCTGTTTTTGAAAAAGAATATGCTATAGCCGATTTTTACAACAACCGGATTTTATATTCCAACAACGGAAATGAATGGATAACTTTCGGAAAAGAAGGAAAAGCAGATGGCGAATTTTATTATCCCACTGATGTGCAAATTACCGAAGAAAACATTTGGGTGGCAGATGCCTATAACAACCGCGTTCAAGTGTTTGACAAAAAAGGAACATTTTTAAAAACCATCGGCACGGAACAAAAAATGAATGCCGCCACGGGATTATTTCTTTCGGAAAATGAACTTTTTGTTTCGGATTTTGAGAACAACCGGGTTTTGGTTTTTGATTTGGTAGGCAATTTAAAACAAGAACTTACCGAAGGAATTGATAAACCCACTGATGCGATTGTCCACGATGGGATTTTGCATATCATCAATTACCGGAGCGGGACAGTGAACAAATATGTTTTGAAATAAAATTAAGTGATGTCACTTTGAGCGCAGTCGAATCCTATTCGCAATTTTGGAACATGAAGTTCTCGACTGCGCTCGAACGGACATCGGGAAGCTTTATAAAATGAAATACAACAGCATTATTTTAATTTTCGCGATCATTGGCGGAGCATTTCTTTTTTCCTGTGAACATTCAAAAGAAAAATTGAATGGTGAAAAAATAATTTCCAAAAGCATAGAAGTCTCCGGCGGCAAGAAATACGAAAATGCCGTAATCGAATTTGATTTTCGGGGCATAAAATATAGAAGTGAGCGCAATAGGGAATTGTTCAGTTTGGAGCGATTCACTAAAGATTCTTTGGGAAATAGCATTCACGATATTTTGGACAATTCGGGTTTTAAAAGGTTTATAAATAATATCCCCGAAAAACTACACGATTCGATGGCCACAAAATTCAGCAACTCGGTAAACTCCGTTCATTATTTTGTGCAATTGCCGTACGTGCTGAATTCCGATGCCGCGGTTAAAGAATTGGTGGGCGAGGACGAAATTGCCGGAGAACCTTATTATGAGGTTAAAGTTACTTTCAGAGAGGAAGGTGGCGGGACCGATTTTGAAGATGAATTTTTATATTGGGTACACAAAGAAAACTTCACAGTAGATTATTTGGCATATCGGTTTTTTACAGAAGACGGTGGCATCAGGTTTCGGAAAGCCATTAACCCAAGAATTGTTGGGGGCATTCGTTTTGTGGATTATGAAAACCATAAACCAACGGGACCACTTGTAAAGCTGGAGCAATTAGATTCATTGTACATGAAAGGCGAAATGGAATTGATTTCTGAAATAAAAACGGAAGCTGTTTTGGTTGAACTTACCGAATAGCAAGATTTCAATATTTTTTAGCACTGATTGATAGCCTTAAAAAAATAAGGAGGATTTTTTTAACGGCTCAATGTTTTTGAATCTTCGCAATCAAACCGTTACAACTTTCCATCCCCATTTTAGAGGACAGGATGTTAATGCCAATGGCACCGTTCATGCTTTGCAGAATATTGACCAAAGTGTTTTTATCCTTAAAGGGAAATTCGTTACCGGGAAGCTTGGAATAATCCAAACCATGGATGTACAGGTCGGCTAAATAGGTTTTATGGATGTGTTCCACTCGGGAATAATCGGTTTTCAGGTTTGCGTAGGTATTCGAATAATGTTCCTCAATGGCCACCCTTAACTGAAAATCCTCAAAAAGGTTCATATCTGCGGAATTGATCAAAGTTTGATAGGTAACGTCTTTTGGGTTAAATCTATTTAATGGCGAAACTTTAAAAAAGAGGGCTACTATTTCTTGGTTAGTGCCTCCCGAATCTATCTTTTGTAGCAGTTCTTTTATTTCACCACTTTTGGTTTCCAGCAATTTAATATTTATTTCCAATTGTTGCCTATCATTTTCAAGATCGTTGGAGAGACTTTGTAAATATTGTTGTTTTAGTTTTCTGTTCTTACCGTTTTCGGAGCATTTGTTAATACTGAAGGCAAGAGTAATCCCTATGAATACTATCAATATCTCGCCCAAGGCATATTTAATGGTAGATTTTTTCAACTGCTTGAATATTTTGTTTAAATCTAAACAAAATTGTTAGTTTTAAATCATGTTAACGGTGGGTTTTTAAAGGCTAGATTTTATAGATATAGAATAAAAAAATAGTTGAGAGCCAATTTCAGCCCTTTAACGATGAAAAAAGAAAAAAAAATAAAATAATTTTCAACCGCATAACCTTTTGGAAACATTTGGGAAACTATTGGGAAACATAACCATATCAAGGGTTTGGGCAAAATATAATTGGATTTCAAAGTCGGCAAGTTGATTTTATTAACAAATTCAAGGGTTGGGAAGAATTCTCCATTTTGTAAAAACTTGTAATTGTAAGAATTTAGTGGCACTTTTGATGTGCTAATTCAAACAAACAAAAAAATGAAAACAAAGTTTAGTGGAATCTTAACGCTTTTACTAGTGTTAATTGTGCAATTTTCTTTTGCGCAAGAGAAATCGATTTCCGGAACAGTAACTGATGATTCAGGCTTACCACTTCCGGGAGTTAACATTATCATTGAAGGAACCACCACCGGCACGCAGTCGGATTTTGATGGAAACTACACCATCGCGGTCCCCGTGGGTGAAACCTTGGTGTTCAGTTATGTGGGCTTTACCACTGCGGAACAACTTGTTGGTGCTTCGGACAGGATAAACGTAACCATGGCAGCCGGTAATGAGCTAGACGAAGTGGTGGTTACGGCTTTGGGTATTTCCAGGGAAAAACAATCCTTGGGTTATTC
>JBBQKI010000001.1:0-179939 GCA_038326725.1 Flavobacteriales bacterium | reverse complement strand
TTCTTTTTTCTTTTTTCTTTTTTCTCATATTCCCAAGTAACCTCCTCTATCGACTCCACCAGTATTCAAATTGGGGAAGAAATAAAATATTCCATCGAAGTTGAAGCGGACACCACCGCTTTGGTGGTTTTCCCCGAAGGGCAAACTTTTTTGCCTTTGGAAGTAATTGAATCTTATAAAATTGATACCACTTTTGAACAGGCAAAATATCGCCTTATAAAAAAATATGGCCTTACGCAGTTCGATTCCGGGAAATACACCATTCCTCGGCAACGGATCATTATAAACAATGCAACTTTCGAAACAGATTCTGTTCAAGTGGAGGTCCGCGATGTTGCTGTGGATACTTTGAAACAAAAAATGTTCGACATAAAAGCTGCCGTAGATGTTGAAAAACCGCCGTTTGATTATTTAAAACTTCTTTTTTGGCTGGTTCCCATTTTGATTATTGGGGTTTTGGTTTATTTTTTCTTGCGAAGAAAAAAAAGAAAAGCTGAAGAACAACGGGAGTTACCGCCTTATGAAGAAGCCATTGTGGCTTTGAAAAATTTGGACAATACGCCTTTTTTAAGGGAAAATAAAAGCAAGGAATATTACACCCAACTAACGGAAATCGTGAAACGATATTTGGATCGGGAGGTAGATGATGCCGTTTTGGAAAGCACCAGCGACGAACTGATAACGCGCCTTCAAATGCACAAGGATGCGGGCCATTTCGATTTTGATTCGGAAACCATAACCCATTTGGATCAAATATTAAAGCGGGCAGATTTGGTGAAATTCGCCAAAATGAGCCAGCAACAGGGCCAAGCCGAAGCAGACCGTGCCACCATTGAAGAAATAATAAACGAAACACACGAAGTAATTCCCGAACCATCGGAAGAAGAGCTTTTGGAAAACGAGATTTATAAAGAAACGCTCCGCAAAAAGAAAGAGCGTAAAAAATGGATATTGTCCATTTCAGGAGTATTCGTAGCTTTTCTTTTGACCGCGATTGTGTATGGCAGTATTGCGGGTTTCAGCAGTTTAAAAGATTTAGTTTTCGGAAACAATATCCGCGAACTCGCGGAGGGTCGTTGGATAAAAAGTGAATACGGCTATCCGGCCGTAATTTTGGAAACCCCCGAAGTGCTGGTTCGAACCGAAATTGAAAACCCTGAAACCGGGAATATAATAGTGCAGAATAAAGACATATTTACTTTTGGCGACCTGCAAAACCCTTTTTATATAAACGTTTCAACCACCCGCTTTAACGAACCACAGGAACTGGAATTGGAAGCGGCCATGGAAGAAGCTTTGACGCAATTGGAAAAAACGGGAGCCGAAAACATGTTGGTGAAAACCGAAAGTTTTCAAACAGACAAAGGGATAACCGGCATCAAAGCCTATGGCGAATTCAATGTCCGCGTTTCCGATAAAAAAGTGATGAATGAACCCAGCAGTTACGAATTATTGCTATTCGTGCAACAGAATGGTTTGCAGCAAGTGTTGATTGTTTTTCAAAACGATGGCAGGTTCGCCGAAGAAATAAAAGAACGGATTTTAAATTCCGTGGAACTCGAAATTTCAGAAAAGCAATGAGCCCGAATTTTGACTTTGTTAACCCCGAATTTTTTTGGCTGTTTCTTTTACTGCCTTGCTTGGTAGTGTGGTATTATTTAAAACGAGGGCAACAAACCGCTTCATTAAAAATTTCGAGCATTAAAGGGTTTACACCAAAATCCAATTGGCTCGCCCGTTTCTACCCCGTTTTATTTATTCTTAGGTTATTGGCGCTTGCGGCAATCATTACTGCTTTGGCCCGCCCGAGAACGGTGGACGAAACTACTCAAACCAGCACCACCAGCGGGATCGATATTGTAATGGCGATAGATGTATCGGCGAGTATGCTTGCGCGCGATTTAAAACCAAACCGATTGGAAGCCTTGAAAACCGTGGCAGCGCAGTTTATAAAAGAAAGGCCCAATGACCGCATCGGCTTAGTGGAATATGCGGGCGAAAGTTACACCCGAACTCCTCTGACAAGCGATAAAACCATAGTGCTTTCGTCTTTGAACGACATTGTTTACAATACGCTGATTGAAGGTGGAACTGCCATTGGTTCTGGTTTGGCAACAGCAGTAAACCGCTTAAAAGAAAGTGAGGCAAAAAGCAAGGTTATCATTTTGATGACCGATGGCGTTAACAATTCCGGATTTATCGACCCAAAAATTGCCAGCGAACTTGCGGTGGAATTTGGAATAAAAGTGTACACCATTGGGCTGGGAAGCAACGGAATGGCGCTCTCGCCCATCGGCATCAAGCCCAATGGCGATTTTCAGTATGGCAATGTTCAGGTTGAAATAGACGAAGCTTTATTGAAAGAAATTGCAAAAACCACCTCGGGGCAATATTTCCGGGCTACAAGTACATCAAAGCTTGAAGAGATTTATGAAGAAATAAATAAACTCGAAACCACGGAAATCGAGGAATTCAGGTATCAAAATTTCGATGAAAAATACCGGCCACTCGTCCTTTTGGCGTTTCTTTTTTTAGGAATTGAATTACTTTTAAAATATACCCTGTTCCGAAGTTTTGTGTGAAAAAGGGGGTAGACGGTAGACGGTAGACGGTAGACGGTAGACAGTAGACAGTAGACAGTAGACAGTAGACAGTAGACAGTAGACAGTAGACAGTAGACAGTAGACAGTAGACAGTAGACAGTAGACAGTAGACAGTAGACAAAATAAAAACAAATAAACGAATAAACACAGTTAATGTACCAATTAGAAGAGCCCATATATTTCTACATTTTGTTCGCCATCCCGGTGTTAGTGGTACTTTTCCTATGGATTTTGTTCTGGAAAAAAAGGACACAGAATAAATTTGCCGAAGCCCCACTTTTAAAAAAATTAAGCCCGAACCGCTCGTTTTTTAAATCCATATTAAAACTTTTGGTGCTTTGCTTGGCTATCACCTTTGTTGGCTTTGCATTGGTAAACCCAAAAATCGGCACCAAAATAGAGACAGTTAAACGTTCCGGGGTCGATTTGGTTTTTGCATTGGACGTTTCAAAAAGCATGCTTGCCGAGGACATTGCGCCAAACCGGATCGAGAAATCTAAACAACTGATTACCCAAATAATCAATAACCTTGCGGGCGACCGCATTGGCATCATAGGGTATGCGGGCAGTGCTTTCCCGCAAGTGCCGATTACCACGGATTTTTCTTCAGCAAAATTGTTCCTCTCGGGAATGAACACCAACATGGTTTCTTCACAGGGCACGGCTATTAACGAGGCTATAAAAATGGCGGAAACATATTATGACGACGAGGCACAAACCAACCGCGTACTATTCTTGGTTTCAGACGGAGAGGACCACGAAGGCAATATTTCCGAAATCGCGGAGGAAGCCGCTTCCAAAGGAATTCGCATTTTCACAATTGGAGTTGGTACTGAACGGGGGGGTCAAATTCCCATAAAAAACAATGGCATTCTTCAATATTATTTGGAAGACGAAAATGGTCAAAAAGTAATCACCAAATTGGGCGTAGAAACACTTCGTGAAATTGCGGAACAGGCCAATGGAGAATATATCGACGGCAGCAACACTAAAGAAGTGGTGGAAACCGTTAATGGAATTTTAAACGGAATGGACAAAATGGAAATGGATTCGAAACAATTCACCGATTTTAAAGACCAATTCCAGTGGTTTCTAGGCGGGGCATTATTTTTGCTGGTGTTGGATGTATTTTTGTTGGAACGAAAAACATTATGGTTGAAAAAATTGAACCTATTTAATGAAAAGGAAGTTTAAAATGGATTTTAAAAATAATATGTTTTTTCTCGAAAAGTTTACAAACAGCCGGTTCTTTTTAAGAGCCAAAAATGTTTTACCCTTTTTAATCGGCTTTTTCTTTTTTTCGATAACTGCCATTTCGCAAGAAGACAAAACGAAAGAAAAGGAACTTCGTCAATCCAAAAATTATTTGTCCGAGGCCAGCCTTCTACTTCAAAAGGAACAATTTCCGGCCGCTGAGGCAGATTATCGCAAAGCCATTTCCTTAAACCCTGAAAACGAAACAGGAAAATACAATTTGGGAAACGCCTATTATAAAAAAGAAAAAAACGCCGAAGCCCAATTACGATTTAAACAAGCTGCTACTGTGGCAACCAAAAAGGCTGAAAAACACAAGGCATTCCATAACTTGGGCAACACGTTCATGAACGAAAAAAATTATGCTGCCGCCGTTGATGCCTATAAAAATGCGTTGCGGAATAATCCAACGGATGATGAAACCCGTTATAATTTAGCCCTAGCGAAGGATATGTTAGAGAAAAACCCACCACAGGACGATGGTGGAGGCGGTAAGGATAAAAAAGAAAACGAGGAAAAAGAGAAAGAAAAAGAGCAGGAAAAAGAAAACAACGAGGGCGAACCGGAAGATAAGGAAGACGAGAACAAAGGCGAAAATGAAAAGCCTCAACAGCCCAAAGATGGCGATGAAGAAGAACAGCCCCAACAACAGCAACCTGTTCCGGGACAGCTTTCGCCCCAGCAGATACAAAGTTTGCTGGAAGCCATGAATAACGAAGAGGAAAAAGTTCAGGAAAAAGTTAATGCCCAAAAGCAAAAGGGTGCAAAAGTAAATTCGAATAAAGACTGGTAATGAAAATAAAACATTTGTTAATTTTTATGGTTTTTGTTTTCAACTTTGGCGTTCTTTCGGCCCAAGTGGAATTCAATGCTAAAGTGAGCAAAAAAACTTTGGGGATTAATGAGCGTTTGCGCGTGGATTTTGAGATGAACATGGATGGCGATAACTTCAACCCGCCTTCTTTTTCCAATTTCCGTGTGGTGGGTGGGCCCAATCAAGCTATCAGCAATTCTTACATCAACGGGAAACGCAACTTTTCAAAAACATATTCCTATTTTTTATCGCCCCAAGCAACGGGTACATTCACTATTGGGCAAGCCACCATTGAGATTGATGGAGAAATTTATAAATCACCTCCCGTTTCCATAAAAGTTACTTCAGCTGTAGACACGCCCACAGATGGTAACAATGCAGAATATGTGGCTTCGGAAAAAGTGCATTTGGTGGCGGAACTTTCAAATGCGAATCCGTTTTTAAATGAGGCAATAACGGTTACCTATAAAATGTATGTTTCCCACGACGTGAGCATTACCAGTAGCTGGCGCGAAATTGACACTCCAAAGTATGCCGATTTCTGGAGTCAGAATATTGATAGTCAAGGGAATTTCAAAATTTATGAAGGAAAATATCAAGGCGAGGATTATCGCTACGTAATCTTGCGAACCACGGTACTTTATCCCCAAAAAACAGGAAAACTGAATATTGAACCTTTAACACTCGATGTCCCCATTGATGTTCCTGGAAATCGGCAAGACTTTTTTGGGCGGCGGTTAATGGAAAGAGTGAACAAAACGATTTCTGCCGGAAACCGGACAATTCAAGTAAAACCCTTACCAGAAAAAGGAAAACCAGATGATTTCAACGGGGCGGTTGGGGATTTTAAGTTTGATGTTTCTACAGATAAAACCAATTTGAACACCAATGAATCTTTACAACTCGGAGTAAAAATTTCAGGAAAAGGAAATTTAAAACTCTTCGACTTGCCGGACCTGAAACTACCGAGCTCCTTGGAAGTGTACGACCCCGAACGAGATGAAAGCGTAACAACTACTTTACAGGGACTGCAGGGTTCGATAACGGAAAACTATACCGTGGTGCCACAGTTTAAGGGCACCTATCCAATACTGCCCCTAACCTTTTCATTTTTCGACCCGACAACGGAACAATATAAAACCATTACCTCCAAAGAAATCATCATCGAAGTGGAAGGTGGTCCAGCGACTTCTGGAAATGCGAACGGTTCCAACTCCAAAAAAAAACCTGTGGTGCTTTCGGAAGAGCAATTTAAATACATAAAAACCGAATCAGATTTAGAGCCCATCGCGCAAAGCCCTTTTTTCAATTCTCCATTATTTTGGTCGTTATTGGGCGGATCTTTTCTTTTGATTCCCTTGTTTATTTTGGTTGGGAAAAAGCGAAAAGAAAGACTAACAGACGTGGAAGGTAATAAACTTCGGAAGGCAGACAGACTCGCAAAAAAATACCTGTCGGAAGCCAAAAAGAATATTGCGAACCCAACTGCATTTTATGATGCACTGGAACGTGCCCTGCACAATTACCTAAAAGCAAAACTAACCCTTGAAACATCCGAAATGTCCAAAGAGCATATTTCAAGATTGTTAAAAGAAAGGAATGTTGAAGAAAACGTGGTTTCAGAATTTATTACACTTCTCAAAAACTGTGAATTTTCAAGATATGCCTCCGCTTCCACGGGGACGGTGCAGGCCGATTATAATAATGCTTCAAACGTAATTTCAAATATTGATAAACAAATACGGTGAAAAATTCAGCAATCATAAAATCCTTGGTTTTCATCCTGCTTTATTTTAATGGCTTAAATGCATTTGCACAAAATGAAAGCCTTTTTGAAGAAGGAAAAGAAAGCTATAAAAACGGAAACTTCCAAGAAGCTAGGGCTGCCTGGAATAAAATATTGGAAAATGGAGAGCATTCCGGGGCCATTTATTTTAATTTGGCGAATGCCCATTATAAGCTTAACAATATTGGCGAAAGTATTTATTATTATGAAAAAGCATTACAGCTTTCCCCGAACGACAGCGATATAAAAAACAACCTCGCCTTTGCTGAAAATGCACGGATAGATGCCATAGAGCCATTGCCAAAAACCATCTTTTCAAAATGGTATTCCACAGTTTCGGGGGTTTTTACATTTAATGGCTGGGCTTTACTCTCGGTTGTTTTCGCAATTATTTTTGCCACTTTATTCCTGGTATATTATTTTTCGTTTTCCGAGAAAAGGAAGCGACTGCTTTTTTCCGGTTCGCTTCTTTCTGTTTTAATAGTGGTTGTTTCTTTTACAATGGCTTTTTTAACCTACGCTGATTTTAAAAACAACACACCGGCAATTGTTTTTGCTGAAGAAATAGAGATAAAAAGCGAGCCAAACATGGGCAGCACTTCCGCTTTTTTGTTGCACGAAGGGACCAAAGTTCAAATCATTTCCAAGGAAGGCGATTGGGCGAGGATTAAGTTGGAAGACGGAAAGGATGGCTGGATGCCACTTTCAGGCCTCAAACAGTTGTAGGTTTAATATTTAATTAACACCTGATAAAAATGGTATTCATAATTTTGAAATTATTGAAAACCAATTTCCAACCTTAATATTCCATTCTTATCAAAATATTCTCAAATTTAAAAGGCAACCTTTTTGGCGGGATTACTGCAGGAATCGTCGCTTTGCCACTTGCGCTAGCCTTTGGTGTACAATCCGGGATGGGACCCGATGCTGGGCTTTATGGTGCAATTTTCATCGGGTTTTTTGCATCCCTTTTCGGCGGTACCAATACTCAAATTTCCGGACCCACAGCTCCCATGACGGCCATTTCGATGGTAGTTATTGCTGGCATTATTGCTGCCAATGAGGGTAGTTTGGAAAAAGCCCTTCCCTATATTTTATTGGTTTTCTTGATGGCGGGTTTAATGCAAATCGTTTTGGGTTTAAGCGGGGTCGGCAAATACATAAAGTATATCCCATATCCAGTGGTATCTGGGTTTATGACAGCTATTGGGGTTATCATTTTAATAACCCAATTGCTTCCCATATTGGGATATTATACGGTTGATGATCGTGAATATATAGAAAAATTCAAGCCAAAGGCCGAAGAAATATTGCTCAACAAAATATTGGCCGACGAAGCTGGCAAAGGCACATTAACGCTTCAAAATTTTAGCGAATCCGTTGTAAAGGCCGAAACAATTTCTGAAAAAGATATCCTTGCCCAAGCCGAAACCTTGGCCAAAAATGAAACTTCAGGGGTTTACGGATCCATTAAAGTTTTGCCCCGCGCAATTTCAAATATCAATTGGTTGGAATTCATTTTGGCAACATTAACCATTTTTATAATCTATGGCTTTACGAAAATTACGAGCATTGTTCCCAGTTCTTTAGTTGCCCTAGTGGTAGTATCGGGTGGGGCTTATTTTTTGAATTTGGATTATCGCCCAATTCAGGAAATACCGGGTGGATTCCCGCTTCCACATTTTGATATGTTCACCAATTTCAGCATCGATCAAATTTCACCTTATATTTTTGCCGCTTTGTCCCTCGCCTTTTTGGGGGCCATAGATTCCCTTCTAACATCGGTGGTGGCAGATAACGTTACAAAAACCAAGCACAACCCTAACCGCGAACTTTTGGGGCAGGGAATTGGGAATAGTATTGCGGCCATTTTTGGAGGAATCCCCGGGGCGGGAGCCACCATTCGGACCGTTGTCAACATAAAGGCCGGAGGAACCACAAAACTTTCTGGGATGATCGCGGGCGTTTTGCTTTTATTGATATTATTGGCATTGGGGCCTGTGGCATCACAAATTCCTGCCGCGGTGCTGGCGGGAATTTTAATAACTGTGGGGATTGGGGTTATGGATTATAAAGGGTTAAAGGCCGTGCCAAAAATGCAGAAGGGGGAAATAATTATTATGCTAGTTGTATTATTGCTTTCAGTATTTTGGAACTTGGTTTATGCCGTGGGCATTGGGCTGGTTTTGGCTTCCCTTATTTTTATGAAAAAAATCGGCGATGTTACGGCCGGACATTCCAAAGTAGTGCCTCTTGGAGGTTCCAAAGAGTGGGATACGGCTTGGGATGATGAATCCAAGTTTCCAAAAAACCTAAAAGAGGAAGTTTACATAAAAAGATTGGAGGGTCCTTTGTTTTTTGGGTATACTTCGGATTTTCAGCTTTTGGCTATGGAAATCCCGGAAACTTCTACCCACGTTATCATTCGCATGGGCAATACGTCATATATAGACCAATCCGGACTATATGCCATGGAAGAGGTGTTGATGAACCTAAGTGAGAGAGGGGTAAAACCAATGTTGGAAAATTTGCAACCACAGCCCCGAATGATGATGGAGCGTATTGAAATCATCCCAAATTTAGTTCCCGATGAACGAATTTTTAAAACCTTCAGGGAAGCGATAATGTATGTACAAAACCATGTAAAAGATATAGTTTAGATAGTGTGCTTTTAATTTTCTTCTAAAATAACTTCGGGACTTGAATCTTCCCTTTCGGTTTCCCAACTTTCAATCTCTTCCAAAATTTGTGGCAAGACCAAAGGCACAATTACTGCTATAGGGATATAAAGGGCGGAGCCTGCTTTATTGTCTTCAATAAATTGGTTTTGGTAATTGGAATTATTTAAAAACATAAAAAGCACACTGAGTATAAAGGCATATTTCAAGACATTAAAAACGGCTCCCAAAATTTTGTTGAAAATTCCCAACATTGCAAAATCCGCCACTTTTGTGAGTAAATTCCCGATGATTGAAAAAATAAGGGCAATAAGGAAAAAGGTGATTATAAATGCAATCAAATGGGTGGTTTCAGCGCTCATGTGGAACCATGAAGTGAGGGGGCGGGCCACATAGTCGGAAAAATAAAAAGCCCCGTAAACCCCGACAATTACACCAACCAAAGAGGCCAAAGAAAGCAGAAAACCCCTGCTAAAACCCACGAAAAAAGCGATGATAAGAATAAGTGCAAGTACAATATCCAGTGTGTTCATTTTTGAAAATTTTCATAAATATACCATTTTCCAAATTCTAAATTCTGAATTCATAATTCAGAATTGTAAAATGTATCTTTACAGCCAATTAATTTTATCAAATGGCTCGCGACGAACAATTAAAGGAACGGTGGGAAGCAGTGGTGGCCATGCTCGGCAACCGCTTTGCCTATGGCGAAAAGCTGGATCTGGACGCCATCATTTATTTGGTGGGCGTGCAGGAGCTGGGCCAACTGCACCGGAAATTCAAAAAAGACGAAAAATTGAACCTGATGCACATTGCCATTTGCAGGCTGCTGGAACCATTTGGCTATTACGCCTTCGATTATTTTGATCAAGAAGGCTGGCCACATTATACTGTACTGGAACAGTTGCCGCCCCTAAAAGCTGGCGAACAGAGCGTTTTGATGAAGGAGGCGATTGTGCAGTATTTTGTTGAAAGGGAAGTGATTCAATAGAAAAATGAATTTCAGGAAAAATTATGATCGAAACCATTAAAAAACACCTTGCCGAAGTTGAAGCTTTTTCAGCCACCACTGCTGAAGAAATTGAAAACTTCCGTATAAAATATTTGGGGAAAAAAGGCTTGCTTACCGATTTTTTTGATGCCTTCAAAACCGTGCCGAACGACCAAAAAAAGGAATTCGGGCAGGTGATAAACTCGCTTAAAAATACCGCCCAAAACAAATTAGATTTTTTGAAGGAAACCCTTGAAAGCAAACAAGAAACCCTTGGCATTTACGGCGATCTTTCCCGTCCCGGCGAACCCGTAGCTTTGGGCTCTCTCCACCCTATTTCCATAGTTAAAAATAAAATCATCGATATATTTTCCCGCATCGGGTTCAATGTTTCCGAAGGCCCGGAAATCGAGGACGACTGGCATAATTTTACCGCTTTGAACCTCCCGGAATACCATCCGGCCCGCGATATGCAGGATACTTTTTTTGTACAGACAAACCCGGACCTTCTTTTGCGCACACATACTTCATCGGTGCAGGTTCGCTATATGGAGGAAAACAAGCCCCCCATCCGCACCATTTCGCCTGGCAGGGTTTATAGGAACGAAGCCATTTCGGCCCGCTCGCACTGCTTCTTTCACCAAGTTGAAGGCCTGTATGTGGACAAGGATGTAAGTTTTGCAGATTTGAAACAAACGTTGCAATATTTCACCACCGAAATGTTCGGAAAATCCAAAATACGCCTTCGGCCTTCCTATTTCCCTTTCACCGAACCAAGTGCTGAGGTTGATGTTTATTGGGGATTGGAAACAGAAACTGACTATAAAATGACAAAAGGAACAGGTTGGCTCGAAATTATGGGGTGCGGCATGGTGGATCCGAACGTGTTGAAAAACTGCGGCATCGATCCCGAAATATATTCTGGGTTTGCCTTCGGGATGGGGATAGACCGAATCGCCCTTTTGTTGCACCAAATCCCCGATATCCGTATGTTCAGCGAAAACGATGTTAGGTTTTTGGAACAGTTTAAAAGTGTATAAAGTCCCACAAACACGAGGGGCAGTGTTTTTAATTTAAATGAAAACTATGAAAGCAATTGTCATAATTTTGGTAATGGTTATTGCAATTGCCATTATTTATTTTACGTTTATTATCGCCGCCATCGAGTTTATTTTTGGGGCAATAATGCTTGGGGTTATGGTACTGGCGCTTTTAGCAGCTTGGATATTATGGAAAAAAAGGAAGGGCTAAATAATGCGCAAGGACATTGAATTTCCGGTTGCCAATGATGTTTATATTGCCGCAGTAAAAGAATGGGACAAAGAGTTTCTGTCGCAGAATCGGTACGTGTATCTCATAAATAACCGTGGAAAAATTATTGAAACCGTTTTGGTTATGTCCCGCGGCAAAAGTGCCGAACAAAAAACTTCTACCCTCCGCCACGGTCTGGGAGACCTTGAACCCAAAACTTTTTCAAAAATCGAGTTAATTTCCAGCGAAGTTTTAGGTTTGACAAATGAATATTGGGTTACATTTTTTGAGGAAGGGAAACTTTTTGAACGCCGCTTTATTTTTGAAGCTGGCAGCATTTCTGATAAAGACCTCGTAGAAATCCCGATAATGGAGGTTGAAGGGGTTTTGGCGAAGTAAAATTGAATGATTTTATTAATCCGTGGATTTTCATTTTCCCACTACCCACTATTTCCCATAAAGCGTAAACGGCCCGTAATACCGCATTTGCCGGGCAATCCAGTTCTTTTGGCGTTGCACGTAAGGACCGGGTGGGTTCGCGCGATATTTTCGTGGGTTGGGAATGATGGCTGCAATGGCCGTGGCATTATCGCGGCTGAGTTTTGCTGCCGGTTTGTTGAACCAAGCCTGGGCGGCTGCCTCTGCCCCATAAATCCCATTCCCCATTTCGATGCTGTTCAAGTAAACCTCCATAATCCGCTCTTTGCTCCAAAGGGTTTCGATCAAAAAAGTAAACCAAGTTTCCAGCCCTTTACGAAGCCAACTACGCTGGGGCCACAAAAAAACGTTCTTTGCCGTCTGTTGGGAAATGGTACTCCCTCCTCGCAATTTTTTCCCTTTTTTATTACTTTCATATGCTTTTTCAATTGCTTTCCGGTCAAAACCGTTGTGCTCCACAAAGATTTGGTCTTCGGAACATATCACCGCCAATTGTAGGTATCGGGAAATTTCCTCAATGGACACCCAATCATGTTTTGTTTCATGTTCGCCTTCAGCCTCAAAAGAACGGATCGCCATAAGCGAAGTATAGGGCACGGGAACAAATTTGTAAAGCAACACCCACAGGACGCTGATAACGATGAACCAAAATGTGATTTTTGCCAAAAAGCGGAAAAATTTTATCATAAGCTTGTTAGTTTTGCCAGTTGCTGCCCCACCGAACTCCCGATGGCCACGCCCATTCCGCCCATGCGTACGCCGCAATATACGTTTTGGGAAACTTGTTTTAAAATTGGTTTTTTTGTCTTCCCCACGCCCATGATGCCACTCCATCGGGTATCTATTTCATAATCCAAGTTTGGCAAAATAGTGTGTTGAAGCAATGCTTCCAAAGAATTTTGAACCACAGAAGTTAGCCCGTTCTGTGTAGTTTCTTCGCTTTTAAAATCGAGGTTTCTTCCGCCACCGAAAAGGATACGATCATCTATGTTTCTGAAATAATAATAGCCTCGGTCCAAATGGAAGGTGCCTTTTATTTTTAAATTTTTTATTGGTTTCGTGATCAACACCTGAGCCCTTGCGGGTTTTACATCTTCTTTTAAAAATTGTTGCGCAAAACCGTTGGTTGCGATAAGCATTTTCTTTGCCGACAATTCAATGTCCTTATTGAGTTGAAGGTTCAGCCCGGAAGAGTTATGGGAAAAAGAAGTTATTTCAGCATTGTTCAAAATCAAGATATTTTCTTTTGAGGATTTTTGGATAAGCCCAAGCATCATTTTCCCGGTATCAATTTGCCCTTCAAATTTAGTAAAGATTAATTTTGATAGTATGTTTTGAAAATTGAATTTGTTCTTTTCCAATTTAAAAACATCGTCATTAAAAACAGGCCGCAACATTTTGTTCACGGAATCCATTTTGGCCCGGCAGGTTTCAAAAAGTTCGGCATCATTTAGGGTAAAAAGTTCGTGGCCGCCGTTCATTTGGTATTGCAAAAGGTCATCACCCAAATTTTCCCGAAGCATTTTCAGCCCATCAATCCTTTCCGAAACCAAGGCAACAACTTCTTCTTGGGAATTAATTTCCAAATCCGCCAATATTTCTGAGAGGCTTCCGAAACAAGCAAAACCAGCATTTTTTGTGCTTGCCCCGCTTGGCAACATACCTTTTTCAAAAACCACAATTTTGCTTTTGGGATACATTTTCCGAAGATTTAGGGCGCAGGAAAGACCCACGATCCCGCTACCGACAACAGCGAAATCGATATCCCTTAACCAGGTTTTAAGCTCCCAATACGAAAAATTCATTTCTAAATTATAAAAGTAGATTTCAAAGATACTCAGGAAAAAATCTCCTTGACCCCTTTCAATGTGGGAATTTTTTTCACCTTTAAATAAAAAACCCAAATTCCAAGAGAAATGTTTTTCTTTGAAAGTTGAGCTTTTACAATTTTGTTTTTTAATTTATTCCTCCTCCTCCTCGGGGTCGTTCATTTGAAAAGTGTTCATGAAAGCAGTGGTATAATTACCTGACACATAAGCAGGTTCGTCCATCAATTGGCGATGGAAGGGAATAGTAGTTTTTACCCCCTCGATCACGAATTCGTCGAGGGCGCGTTTCATTTTGCTGATGGCTTCTCCCCGCGTTTGAGCGGTGGTAATCAATTTGGCAATCATTGAATCATAATTCGGAGGAATCGTGTAGCCTGCATAAACATGCGTGTCCAACCGAACGCCATGCCCGCCGGGGGCATGCAGAACAGTTATCTTTCCCGGTGAAGGACGAAAATCGTTATATGGATCTTCAGCATTTATACGGCATTCGATGGAATGCAATTGGGGAGTGTAGTTTTTTCCGGAAATGGGTACTCCGGCGGCTACCAAGATTTGCTCTCGGATTAGGTCATAATCGATTACCTGTTCCGTAATGGGGTGTTCCACTTGGATACGTGTATTCATTTCCATGAAGTAAAAGTTTCGGTTTTTATCAACCAAAAATTCAATAGTGCCGGCACCTTCGTATTTAATGAACTCGGCGGCTTTAACAGCAGCCAATCCCATATCGTCCCTCAATTTTTTAGTCATGAACGGGCTGGGGGTTTCTTCAGTCAGTTTTTGGTGCCTTCTTTGGATGGAACAATCGCGCTCGCTAAGATGGCAAGCCTTGCCGGTACTGTCGCCAACAATTTGTATCTCGATGTGACGGGGTTCCACAATCAATTTTTCCATGTACATCCCATCGTTTCCGAAAGAAGCGGAGGCTTCCTGCCTTGCGCTTTCCCACGCTTTTTTGAGTTCGTCCTTTTTCCAAACGGCACGCATTCCTTTTCCCCCTCCACCTGCCGTGGCTTTTAGCATAACGGGGTAACCTACTTCTTCGGCAAGTATTTCTGCTTGTTCAAAAGATTCAATAATGCCATCACTCCCAGGAACGGTTGGCACCCCAGCGGCTTTCATAGTGGCTTTAGCAGAGGCTTTATCGCCCATTTTTTCGATCATTTCAGGGGAAGCGCCAATAAATTTAATTTTATGCTCCTCACAAATCTTAGAAAACTTAGCGTTTTCAGACAAAAACCCATATCCCGGGTGAATAGCGTCTGCATTGGTAATTTCTGCAGCTGCGATTATACTTGAAATTTTAAGGTAACTAAGGTTGCTGGGCGGGGGGCCAATGCAAACGGCTTCGTCAGCAAATCGAACATGCAGGCTTTCCTCGTCTGCCTTTGAATAAACGGCCACGGTTTTAATTCCCATTTCTTTGCAGGTTCGGATAATACGCAACGCGATTTCCCCCCTGTTGGCAATCAATATTTTTTTAAACATATTTTTTAATGTTTCAAAGCTCAAATTTCAAATCCCAAAAAATGGAATTTAGAGTTTGGGTTTGGGGTTTAAATTAGGACGGGTCTATCAAAAACAAAGGTTGGTCATATTCCACCGGGGTAGAGTCGTCCACTAAAACTTTTATGATCTTTCCGGAAATATCGCTTTCTATTTCATTGAAAAGTTTCATCGCCTCAATTACACAAAGCACATCGCCACTATTGATGGTGTCACCAACTTCAACAAAGACAGGTTTATCTGGAGATGATTTGCGGTAGAACGTACCAATAATTGGGGATTTGATGGTAACGTATTTTGAATTTTCTCCAGAAGGAGTAACAGCATCTGGTGAAGTTTGGGCCGCGGGTTGGTTTTGCATTTGAACTGGAGGCTGAAAATTTTGGGCTCCACTGGAGGGAAGATGCTGGACATAAGTAACTTCACCCCTGCTTTCGGGTGTTCCAGTTTTTACGGTGATTTTTATATCGCCCATTTCAAGCTTCACTTCGCTGGCGCCGCTCTTGGCGACAAACTTGATCAGATTTTGAATATCTTTTAAATCCATGTTTTTAGGTTTAAATTATTTCGTTGTAAATTATTATGAATTATAGGCCCATTTCAAATAAATGGCGCCCCATGTAAATCCTCCGCCAAATGAAGAAAATATCAGGTTATCCCCTTTTTTAAGTTGCTTTTCGTAATCGCTGAGGCAGAGTGGCAAGGTCCCGGATGTTGTATTGCCGTATTTGTGGATGTTCATCATCACCTTTTCATCGGGGAGCTTCATGCGGCTGGCAGCAGCATCAATAATCCGCTTGTTGGCTTGGTGCGGAACTAACCATTGTACGTCTTCACCTTTTAGGTGATTATTCTCCATCACTTTTACGCAAACATCTGCCATATTGTAAACCGCAAATTTGAAAACGGTTTTGCCATCTTGATAAACGAAATGTTGTTTATTTGCCACGGTTTCGGCAGAGGCGGGGAGCAAAGAGCCGCCGGCATCAATTTTTAAATGCGGTCTTCCTATTCCGTCTGTTCTTAAATATTCGTCCTGCAAGCCGAGACCTTCGTGGTTGGGTTCAAAAAGAACGGCGCCCCCACCATCCCCAAAAATGATGCACGTGGTGCGGTCAGTATAATCAATGATTGACGACATTTTATCGGCACCGATTAAAAGGACTTTTTTGTAGCGCCCAGATTCAATATACCTGGCAGCAGTGGACATCCCAAAAAGAAAACTAGAACAGGCCGCAACAAGATCGAACGAAAATGCATTTACGGCTCCAATTTGGGTGGCAACATATACTCCGGTGGCCGCAACGGGCAAATCGGGCGTGGCAGTTGCCATTATTACCATGTCTATTTCGGCGGGGTCGGTATTGCTTTTTTTAAGTAAATCTTTTGCTGCCTGAATGGCAAGATAGGAAGTGCCCTTGTCCTTGTCTTTTAATATCCTTCTTTCACTGATTCCAGTTCGGCTTGTAATCCATTCATCGGTGGTGTCCACCATCGTTTCAAGGATTTTATTGGTAAGCACGTATTCCGGAACGTAGCTTCCCACAGCGGTAATTGCTGCCGTGATATTATTCATACAAAATAATTAAAATTCAAAAAAAGGCCAAAACCTTTAAAAAAGAATGAAAATTACTAAAAAATCCGTCAAAGTTGATTTAAAAAGCAAGTTGTTTTTAAAAATTCAAAAAAATCGAAAACAAAAAAACCCCCACGAAATCGTGAGAGTTAGTTTTTAGCTGTTTTGGATTTATGCCTCTACTTCTTCGGGGGCATCAATCACTACCTGACCTCGGTAGTACAATTTACCTTCATGCCAATGCGCCCGGTGGAAAAGATGTGCTTCACCTGTGGTTGGGTCAGTTGCCAATGTTGGGGCAGTAGCTTTATAGTGGGTTCTTCTTTTGTCCCTTCTCGTTTTCGAGATTTTTCTTTTAGGATGTGCCATTACTGTTTATTTTTATCCGTTATTAGTTTTTTCAATGTGTCCCATCTTGGGTCTGTTGTATCGCCTTCGGGCTGGGTTTCTTCTTGATTTGCCTTTGGGCTTAATTCTTCGAGTTTGTCAAGTATGTCGCTTTTTAAAGTGCCGTCTTCAATCCCTGGATGAATGTTCCGAGAAGGTAGTGCCAACACTATCGATTCATAAACATATTGCTGAATGCTCACTTCATAACTTCCGTGTGGAAGGATAAGCAAATCTTCATTTTCATCATTAAATGCCTCGCCAAATTTTACCACAAAATGATATTCGCCGGTAATTTCCTGATCGAAAGGTTCGTTGGTAATATCGCAAAAGACATTTACAGTACCTTCAAAATTCAAGGTAAACTCTATCAATGTTGACTTTTTGTCCAATAAAACAATGAGGTCTATGGCCGCATCGTTAAAATCGTCATACTCAAAATGTTCAAAGAACGCTTTTTTTAATTTGAAGTCAAATTGGTGCTTTCCTAATTTCAGCCCCGCAAAGGGAATCGTAAATTCTTTCATTTCCTTCATAACCCACACCGTTTTATGACCCATTCCTTATAAATAAGGCGGGTGCAAAGATAAAAAAATATTCTAATGGTAAAATGGTTTTATCATTTCTTTTTTGAAAGTGGTTTCTTCCGGGTGGTTTTTAATTTGTTTTTTGAAATTTCGAAAAATTGTTCCCGCGTTTGATAAATTGAAATTGCACAATAAACCGCTTCCCTGAACGATTCATGATTGGCGGCATTTTTCCCCGCAAGGTCAAATGCCGTACCGTGATCTGGCGAGGTGCGGATCTTGTTTAAACCCGCGGTAAAGTTTACGCCTTTCCCAAATGCGATGGTTTTGAAAGGGATAAGCCCTTGATCGTGATACGAGGCAAGAATTGCATCAAAATTTTTGTAGTTCCCCGAGCCGAAAAAGCTGTCGGCAGCATAAGGGCCCATCACCACTTTTCCGTTTCTTCTTAAATTATCCAGCGCTGGTCGAAGCAAAGTATCGTCCTCGGTACCAATAACGCCATTGTCGCCATTGTGCGGGTTGATGCCCAATACTGCAATTTTTGGTTTTTCAATCCCAAAATCTTGGATTAAAGTGTGGTGAATGGTATTGATTTTTTTGTCGATTCTTTCCCGGGTGATATTAGCCACTACGTCTTTTACAGCCACGTGATCGGTAAGCAAACCTACGCGAAGATTTTCCGAAACCAAAAGCATCAGGCTCTCACCTTCCAATTCTTGGGCAAGGTAATCGGTATGTCCGGGAAAGTTAAAACTTTCGGACTGCACATTAGATTTGTTGATGGGCGCCGTTACCAAAACATCGATCTTGTTGTCCTTCAATGCGGAAACTGCAGCTTTCAAAGATTGAATTGCATACGCCCCACCGGTTTCATTTTCAACACCAAAATTTATTTCAACCTGTTCTTTCCAAACGTTCAAAACATTAATCTTTTTCGGGATAATATCATCTAAGGAATCAATCCCGTGCAGGTTAAGCTCCAACCCAAGTTCCTTTTTAATAAAGGAAATCATTTTCACCGATGCAAAAATAACGGGGGTGCACATTTCGAGCATTCGGGCATCTTCAAAAGTTTTTAGCACTACTTCGCTCCCGATGCCGTTTATATCGCCAATGGAAATCCCCACTATTATTTTCTCCTGATTGTTCATTGCGGTTTTAAAGCTTTTTAAATTGTTACTTTTGCCAGACAAATGTAACCAAATGTTGCGATGTTTACAGGAATTATTGAAGCGGTGGGCGAAATTGAAAAGGTTTCAAAGGAAGGCGAAAACCTTCGTTTTGAAATAAAATGCCCTTTTACGAACGAACTTAAAGTCGATCAAAGCATCGCCCATAACGGGGTGTGCTTGACGGTGGTAGAATTAAAGGAAACCTCGTATACCGTTACGGCAATCAAGGAAACGCTTGATAAAACCACTTTAAATATGTTGGAAGCGCGCGAAAAAATTAACCTAGAACGCGCCATGAAACTTGGAGACCGTTTGGATGGCCATTTGGTGCAAGGCCACGTGGACGGAACTGCAACCTGCATTAATATTGAAGAAATAAACGGCAGTTGGGTGTTTATGTTCCAGCACGAAATGACTTCAAACTTGATTGTTGAAAAAGGCTCCATTACCATTAACGGTGTTAGCTTGACGGTCGTCAAAACAAAAGAAAACACGTTTAATGTGGCCATAATACCCTATACGTTCGCGCATACCACATTTATCGATTTAAAAATAAATGGGAAAGTGAATATTGAATTTGACGTGATCGGGAAATATGTGCAAAGGCTTATTAAAGGGTATTTGTAGTTTTCCGTTGCTTGTTCAAAACAAAGATGCCGTAAACCAATCCCGCCAAAATCAAAATTAAAAGCCACTGGTCGATGGGAAGTTCCGGCGGCGGGTCCGGACCCCTATTAGGAGCAGGTGGCTCCGGCCCTAAAAGGGTGGAAATCAAAGTGAAAAACAATCCAGCTAAAAAAGCCATTAGTTAAATTTTATCGATTTGGGGTCGTATAATTACGGCCAAATGTAACCATTATTTTTTAACATCCTGCAAAATTTTGGTTTGTCAAGAAATTAATAACTCGATTTTGATTTTAAAATTGCCGTAAGCAAAAGAAAAATCCCATGTTTTTGTTATAAAAACAAAATAGCGGGGTTAGATGTTTTCTTTTAAAAAGGTAGACCCAAATGGCTTCACACCACTACGCTCGGGATAAACTTCTCGCAATTGGGGATTTTTCAAAAAAAAGTGGTCCCACATGGGCTTCCCTCGACTGCGCTCGGGATAAACTTCTCGCCCAAATGGCTTTTTCCAAAATATTGTGGTCCCACATGGGCTCGAACCATGGACCCTCTGATTATGAGTCAGATGCTCTAACCAGCTGAGCTATGGGACCTTTAATTTTTTTTTAAATGTAGAAAAGAACTTTTTTACTTAATGCCCTCTACAGGCCTGCAAATGTAAAACTCTTTGCAAATCTCACAAAACTATTTTTGGTTATTTATTTCTTGGCAAAGCTCAATCAAAACCCCATGCCCCGATTTGGGATGTAAAAAAACCACCCATTTATTATCGGCCCCGCGGCGGGGTTTTTCATTAATTACGATAAAGCCTTCATTTTTTAGACGGGTCGTTTCCGCTTGAATATCATCAACCAAAAAGGCGATGTGATGAATTCCTTCCCCCTTTTTTCCGATGAATTTTGCAATGGGACTTTCTTCATTGACCGCTTCCAAAAGTTCAATCTTGCTTTCCCCGCATTTAAAAAAGGACGTCGCCACCCCTTCCTCCATTACAGTTTCGGTTTTATATGCTGCAACCCCCAAAAGGGATTCATAGGTTTTATTAGCTTCCGATAAGCTTTTTACCGCAATCCCGATGTGCTCTATTTTCTTCATAATTCATATTAAAAAGTATTTCAAAAATAACAAATCTTTAAATATGCTACTTTTGCACTATGGAAGAAAGTAACAGACAAAAGAAAATTGCCGGGGTTTTACAGATCGATCTTGCAAATGTGCTGCAAAACATGCTTCGCGAGGCAGGACAAGCAGGCATCATTATTTCGGTAAGCAAGGTAAGCGTTACCGTGGACCTTTCCATCGCAAAAGTATATGTTAGCGTTTTTCCGGCTGACAAAGCGGTTGTAATGGTGAAGGAATTAAATGAAAACAAGCCGAAAATAAAACATCAAATAGCACAGCTTACCCGCCACCAGCTTCGCAAAATGCCGGATTTGAGTTTTTATAATGACGATTCTTTAGAGTATATCGATAAAATCGACAAAGCCGCCAAGGGCGATGAAGACCCTATTCAAAATCCGGGCCTACTCCCAAACCGAAAAAAGGCCTAAAGGTGAATTTTCCGCTCTACATTGCCAAAAGGTATTTGTTCTCCAAAAGCAGCAACAACGCTATCAATATTATCACCATTATTGCTGTTACAGGGGTGGTGGTGGGCGCTATGGCTTTGTTCATCGTGCTTTCGGGTTTTGCGGGATTGAAGGATTTTAGCCTGAAATTCACCAATGTTTTTGATAGCGATCTTAAAATAATCCCTGCCAGCGGAAAAACAATTTCGTTTTCAAATAATGCCGAAGAAAAATTAAAGGAAATTGAAGGAATCGCGAATTATTCAAAAGTAATTGAAGAACGGGTTTTTTTGCAGTATAAGGGAAAAAATCACATTGCATATATTAAAGGAGTGGATGAAAATTATGGAAAAGTAAATCCGCTGGACAGCATTTTATATTATGAAACCTGGTTTGAGCCCAACCAAAACGAAGTGGTGATCGGGCTGGGCATGGTTTCAAAACTCTCTTTGGGCACGCGCGATTACGCTAACCCATTGGAAATTTATGTTCCTAAGCCGGGCACGGGTCAAATCAATGCCTTGGATCCCACCGAGGCTTTTACAAAAGAAAATGTAGTGGTTTCAGGGGTTTATCAGGTAAATGAAGATCTCGATTACAAGTTTGTTTTTTCGGATATTGAATTTGCGAGATCCTTGTTAAGTCTCGATTCCACAAAGGTTTCTTCCATTGAATTGAAACTTCTTCCGGGCATTTCCGAAGAAGATATGCTTCCAAAGTTAAATTCCATTTTTACAGAAGACGTTGTCATCAAAAACCGCATCCAGCAAAACGATGCGTTGTATAAAATGCTGAATACCGAAAATATTGCGGTTTACCTCATTTTTACTTTAGTGCTTATCATCGCGCTTTTTAATGTGATCGGCTCCATAATTATGATGATTTTGGATAAACGAAAAAATATTCAAACCCTTTATAATTTGGGCGCATCGCTGAAAGATGTTCGGAAAATTTTCTTTTTGCAAGGCACGCTGATGACGGTTTTGGGCGGCCTGCTGGGGATAATTTTGGGAATCGCTGTGGTTTGGGCCCAACTTGAATTTGAGCTTGTGGCCATCACCGATACTCTGCCCTATCCGGTTAGCTTAAAACCGATAAATGCTCTTGTGGTTTTTATAACCATTAGTGGTTTAGGGATTATCGCTTCACGGATTGCATCGAGTAGGGTAAGGGAAAAGTTGCTATTTTAAAAACAATTTAAGCAAACTGATAATCGCCATAAATTTCCAGCACTTCCTCAAAAGCTTGAAATACGGAGGCGGCATCATCGCTGGTCACCATTTTCATGCGGTGTTCCTTAAAATTGGGGATGCCTTTAAAATAGTTGGTATAATGTCTTCGGGTTTCAAAAACGCCCAATAGCTCTCCCTTCCACGCAATCGACATTTCAAGGTGCCTCCGGGCGGCATCCACCCGCTCGAGCATAGTGGGCGGCGGCAAATGTTGGCCCGTTTCAAAATAATGTTTTACTTCCTTGAAAAACCAGGGATAGCCAATGCTTGCCCGACCAATCATCGCACCGTCCAAACCGTACACATCGCGCATTTCCATTGCTTTTTCAGGAGTGTCAACATCCCCATTTCCAAAGATTGGAATGTGCATTCGCGGATTGTTTTTCACTTCCGATATCGGTTTCCAATTGGCTTCGCCCTTGTACATTTGCGCCCGGGTGCGGCCGTGGATTGAAATAGCCTTACAGCCCACATCCTGCAATCTTTCAGCAACTTCAACTATCCTTATTGAATCTTCATCCCATCCCAATCGGGTTTTTACGGTAATGGGAAGTTTGGTGTGTTTTACCATTTCTTTGGTAAGCTTTACCATCAAATCTATGTCCTTCAAAATACCGGCACCGGCACCTTTGCAAACTACTTTTTTTACCGGGCAACCAAAGTTAATATCGATAATATCCGGGCCGCTGGCTTCCACTATTTCCACGCTTTGGAGCATAGATTCGAGCACTGCGCCAAAAATTTGAATGCCCACGGGGCGTTCCTTTTCATAAATATCCAATTTCATCACGCTTTTTGCGGCATCGCGGATGAGGCCTTCAGAGGAAATAAATTCAGTAAACACGACATCCGCACCCTGTTCCTTGCAAAGTGCGCGGAAGGGTGGGTCGCTGACGTCTTCCATAGGTGCGAGCAGCAGCGGAAAATCTGGCAATTCTATGTTTCCTATTTTTGGCAAACTGAAATTTGATTTTAAGTTGCAAAAGTAGGAAATTCTAACCCAAGAAAAATTTATTGTGGTTTTAGTCGGTCGCGCTCCTCAAATTCCACGGAGCGTTTGTTGTCCGCCAAACGGAAATTCCCAAAATTATATGTGAATCCAAAGCGGATAAATTGGGTTGGGGGAATTGATTTATAATTATAATCTTGGTTGAGATAGCGTGATGAGACCCGTGCATTTGCTTTTCCCAAAACATCCTCGCTCGCCAGGCTAAGCACGGCCCTATTATTCCAAAGGGTTTTCCTTAGCCCGATGGATATGTCCAAAATGGGCTTTCGTTCGAACGAACCAAAAAGATATCGGGAATAATAGGTTCCTCCTAGCTCGCTCGAAAACGTGCCGTCTTTCGTCAACGTAAAACTATTGGAAATTTGGGCATAAACTCCCTGTACATCCATGTCCACTATTTGGTTTGCGCTTTCAATTGCCACGAAAGATAAATCCTCATGAAAGAGGGAGATATAAGTATAAAAAAACCAATAATCGGTAATATTCCTAATGTGTTGAAAATCGAATCCATATGACGTAGCACTAATCAAATTTTGCTCAAAAGTGCGAACGGTCAAATTATCATTATCCTGAAAACTCAAGGTTTGGATTTGATTTCCCCGATCATAATAATAAACATCAAAGAAATATTTGCTTTTTAAAGTGTAGTTAAGCGTAAACCTATTACTATACGCAGCAATAAGATTTGGATTGCCCACATTGAAATTGTTTTCATTCAAAAAATAGGCGAAGGGATTTAAATCTTCATATCTGGGCCTGTTCACTCTTCTGCTATAATCAAAAGAGATGCTGTGTTTTTCATTGAAAAGATACTGTAGGAAAAGGGAAGGGAAGAGTTCAAAATATTCCTGTTTGTTTATTTGGTTCATGCTAATCGATTTCCCTTCGGCCTCTGTTTGTTCTGCCCTTAATCCTATTTTGGTTTTGAATTTTTCCCAATCTTTTGCAAGGGCTGCATAACCAGCGTAAATTTTTTCGTTATATAAATATTCGTCGGACCTTCCGGCGTTTAAAATGGGTGTGCCACTCCCATGATCAAAAAAATCGATGCCACTTTCAGACTTTATAAAAGATACTTTTGTCCCTGAGTTCAAAGTCGTGCTACCCACGGGGGTTTCCAAATCCAATTGCCCGGTATAAATCATGATTTCCTGTAATGCATCGGTGTTGAAGGAAATGTTTTTGAAAAGCGTGTTGCCGGCATCAAAATAATCAGTACTCACATATTGGTATTGGGTTCGGCCATAATCAGTTACATGTGCGATCGCGCTTAATTTTGCGCCCTCTTTTTTAAATTTGTGAACATATCCAAGATCTACGGCAATATTATTTAAGTCCTGAGAAACATTGCTTTCACTAATAAAAGTGGAATCCAATTGATTTTGAGCATTTAAGGATTCGTTAATGATATAGTTTTTAAAAGTCTTGTCCGGAGAGATTAAAAGATTGGAAGAAAGGCTGATGGAATTTCGGTCATTAATGGTATAATCCAAAACTATATTGGCGTTGTGGGTCTTGGAACGCGTGGTTCGGTTAAAATCATTTTCCCAACGCGCAAATACACTTTGGGATTCGTCAATAAAATTTATAGCCGCGTCATCTTCCTTAAATTCTTTGTGGGGCTGAAAACTGTAATTCAAAAAAATATCCAATTTTTCATTTTTATAGAACTGGCTGGTACCAAAATTGAATTTGGGGAAAAGAGCCTGTGTATAGGTGGCATCGATACTGCCCTTATATCCCAAGGAAACATTTTTACTGGTTTTGATGTTAAGTATTGCTCCAGATTCTGCGTCGAAATTTGAGCTCGGGTTAGTAATCACTTCAATGGATTTCACGCTGGCTCCGGACATTCCTTCCAAAAGTGCTTTAAGTTCACTGGCTGTTATTTGCACTTTTTTGTCGTTCAAATAAACTGTCGCATTTTCGCCTTTTATCAATAAATGATCTTGAATGGTGATGACGCCGGGAGTTCTTTTTAAGATATCCCAACTGCTGCCGGATGAAAGCGTTGTGTTTTCAACATTAAAAACAAGCCGATCCGCCAGTCTCTGTATTGTAGGTTTTTTGGCGGTAATCATGGTTTCCCCCAAAACCTGATGATCTTCCCGAAGTTTTATCTCGCCAACATCAAGATTGGAGCTGGGAGAAATTTTTTGTTCATGGGTTTGAAAACCAATAAAGCTGATGATTAAAAGATATGGATTTGGTTTAATCTTTTTAATCTCAAAAAAACCTTGTTCGTTTGTGGTTGCTCCTTTCAGGGGTTCGGCATTTCCCTCTTCATAAAGAAGCACGTTAACAAAAGAAAGAGGGTCATTGTTTTCGTCAAACACGTTTCCTGTAATTGTAACTTCCTGCGCAAAAACACTTGCGAAAGAAGCAAAAACCATTATCAGGAAAAGGTTTTTTCTCATAATAGATGAGTTGGGGCCAATAGCCGCTCTATGGATTAATTGATATTCGTACTGTTTTTTAGGGGAAGATTTAAAAACAGTCGCAACATGTTAATGTTACAAATATGTTAATATTATATAAACTATCCTATTTTTCGAACTGCTTTTTATCGGAAAAATCCTTCATAATAAAACCGGGCATTTTAATCTATATTTGCACCCTTACTTTTAGCGCAGGAAATTTGATATGAAGAACATTCGCAATTTTTGCATTATTGCACATATAGACCACGGGAAAAGCACCTTGGCCGATAGGCTTTTGGACGCCACCGGTTCCGTGACTTCACGTGAAAAACAGGACCAATTGCTCGACAATATGGACCTTGAACGTGAGCGCGGAATCACCATTAAAAGCCACGCCATCCAAATGGACTATACTTTTGAAGGTGAAGAATATATCTTGAACCTAATCGATACTCCCGGCCACGTGGATTTTTCATATGAAGTTTCACGTTCCATTGCGGCTTGCGAGGGCGCACTTTTAATTGTTGATGCCGCACAGAGCATTCAGGCGCAAACCATTTCCAACCTATATTTGGCCTTGGAAAATGACTTGGAAATAATTCCGGTCCTGAACAAAATTGATCTCCCTTCCGCCAATCCCGAAGAAGTAACCGATGATATCGTTGACCTCTTGGGGTGCAAACATGAAGACGTAATTCCTGCCAGCGCCAAGACCGGTGTGGGCATTGATGAAATTTTACGGGCAATTATTGAACGTATTCCTCCACCTAAAGGAGACCCGAAACAACCTTTGCAAGCTTTGATTTTCGATTCGGTTTATAACCCCTTTCGCGGCATTGAAACCTATTTCAGGATTTTAAACGGGGAAATTAGAAAAGGGCAGCACATCAAGTTCATGGCTACTGGAAATTCCTATTATGCCGATGAAGTGGGGACCCTACGATTAAAACAACAGCCTAAAGATGTAGTCCGGACGGGCGATGTGGGCTACTTGATTACCGGCATAAAAGAAGCCAAAGAAGTAAAAGTGGGCGACACAATCACCGATTCCAAAACCCCGACCACAAATATGATTGAAGGTTTTGAAGATGTGAAACCCATGGTTTTTGCGGGAATTTATCCCGTGGATACCGAAGAATACGAAGAGCTCCGAAACTCGATGGAAAAACTTCAACTTAATGACGCCTCCCTTGTTTTTCAGCCGGAAAGTTCCGCTGCGCTTGGCTTTGGTTTCCGATGTGGGTTTTTGGGGATGCTCCATTTAGAAATAGTACAGGAAAGACTCGAGCGGGAATTCAACATGACCGTTATCACTACGGTGCCCAACGTTTCGTATAACGCTTTTACACACAAAGATCCGGAAACCCCCATTTTAGTGAACAACCCCACGGATCTTCCCGATCCCTCAAAATTGAACCGGGTGGAGGAGCCGTATATTAAAGCCAGCATCATCACCAAATCCGATTTTGTGGGCACTGTGATGTCGCTTTGTATTGATAAGCGAGGCGAAATTACCAATCAAACCTACCTCACCACCGAACGGGTGGAACTGAATTTTGATATGCCCTTGGCGGAAATCGTTTTCGACTTTTATGATAGGTTAAAAACCGTTTCAAAAGGTTACGCCTCTTTCGATTATACGCCAATCGGGATGCGCACTTCACAATTGGTAAAAGTGGACGTGCTTTTGAACGGCAATATAGTGGATGCGCTTTCCGCGCTTTTGCACAAGGACAATGCTTACGATATTGGCAAAAGGATTTGCGAAAAACTGAAAGAACTTATCCCCAGGCAACAATTTGATATTCCCATACAAGCGGCCATTGGCGCAAAAGTAATTGCGCGAGAAACCGTAAAAGCCCTTCGAAAGGATGTTACTGCAAAATGCTATGGCGGCGATATTTCCCGAAAACGAAAACTGCTCGAAAAACAGAAAAAGGGCAAGAAACGGATGCGGCAAGTAGGGAATGTAGAAATCCCACAGGAAGCCTTTATGGCTGTGCTGAAACTTAACGATTAGAAAAGAAAAAGCCCCGAAAATTTTGGGGTTTTATTTAATAAAAAATTTATTACTCGAACTTAATTCTAGTAGGTTTTAATCACAGCTTGCCCCCTCAGCTATCAATCCGTCCAAGTACACATCATAAGAAACGTTTGTGTTTTGACCATTAACCGAAGCATTGCCGTCGCTTTCGCGACAAAGTTCAAAATCAGTGGTTATTGGCGAAGAACAATTGATACAGGTTCGTGAATCATCATCCTTGCAACCCAACAAAAGCAATACTATTCCTATTATCGCAAATTTAATTTTTTTCATTTGTATGTTTTTAAGGATTTGGTTGTTATATGTATCAATTTAAATTAAAAACGTCAAACACGGCATAAAATTTCACCTCGCAGATCGATAAAATATTGACGTATTATTATTCCCTTAAAAAGGGAAAAAATAAGGAATTATAAAAGTCGCTGCCAGCCAAATAATGATGTTCAAGGGGGTGCCTACCTTTAAAAAGTCAGAAAACTTATAATTCCCAGGGGTGTACACCATCGTATTGGTAGGGTAACTCACCGGGGTCATAAACGTTAGTGAGCAAGCAAACATAATGGCGATCAAAAATGGTCTATCACTCACCTCCATTGCGGCGGCCAAACTTATTACAATTGGCGCCATCAGTGCCGCAGTGGCTTTGCTCGAAAGCACATTGGTTGATAAAAATGTTACCAAATACAAAATACTCAAAGTGATCTGGGCATCATACTGCCCCAAAGTTTCTTGAATAAAAATAGCAATTTTATCTGCCCCGCCGGTTTTTTCCAAGGCTGTTCCCATTGAAAGCACGCCTGCCATCATAAAAATTACTTTCCATTCCACGGCTTCATAAGCTTCCTTTGGTTTTAAAGTAGCGGTTGTTACCAAAAGCAGGGCGCCCACCATGCTGCTGATCAAAATGGAAGTGATGTTGAAAGTGGCCGCAAGCACAACCCCCGCGGCAATCGCCAGGGCCGGGATAGCTTTTTTGAAATTTATCCTTCTTTTTTTGTGTTCAGAAAGCGAGACCACCAAATGCTGAGACGTCAGCAATTCTATTTCTTCTTTTGTTGCCAAAATTAACATCATGTCGCCTTCCGTTAGCCTTACCCCTGAAAGGTTTTCAAAATGAATTTCCCCCCTTTGCCGTATTGCCAAGACCGAACAATTGAATTGCCTACGAAAATTAAGGCTCTTCAAAGAACCTTCGGTCAAATTGGACCCAAAAGGGATAATGGTTTCGTAAATATGCCGCTCGTTGTTTACCATTACATTATCTGTAGCGGTTTTGTCGCCTTTAATTTTATAGCCTTTCAAACCGCGAAGATTGTTCAGCGTTTGTGGAGGGACCATTACTTTGATGCGGTCGTTAAGCCTGATGAAAGTTTCCGGGCCCACGTTGTTGATGAAAGAGCCTTCCCTTAAAATGGTAAGAATTTGAACATTATAATCTTTAACAATTTTGGATTGGGAAACCGGAATATTGATATCCGTGCTTCCTTCCTCCACAATCAATTCGGTGATATATTTTTCGGCTACTTGGGTAAGTTCATTGTTCAAGTCTTTATTTTTGGGCAAAAGCAGGGGTGCCACAATAAAAAGATAGGTGAACCCAATAACCATTAAACACAATGCGGCTGCAGTGAACTCAAACATGCCAAAAGGGGCCAGGCCATTTTTTTCGGCATAACTGCTTACCAAAATATTTGTGGATGTGCCGATTAGCGTACATGTGCCCCCAAAAAGTGCCGCGAAGGAAATGGGCATCAACAAGCGCGAGGGGCTAATATTTGTTTCCCTGCAGACGGTTAGGGCAATGGGCAACAACAAAGCAACAACTGCCGAATCATTTATGAACGCAGATAAAATACCTGCTATCAAGCAAAAAACAATCAGGGCAAAAATGTAATTAATCTTGGCAAGCTTGATAATTTTTCCGCTTAACCCGTCCAAAATCCCGGAATTAAAAACCCCAGCACTTACTACAAACATACAACCCAACGTTAAAGTTGCCGGGTGGTTAAAGCCCGAAAAACCCTCTTCGGGGCTCAACACGCCTGCAACAATGAACAGCGCCATGATTACAATGGAGGTAGTGTCAATGGAAAAATAATCCTTAACGAAAAGGAAAATGCCTATCGCAATAATTACCCCGGTGATAATAAGATCTATGCTCATAAATTTTATTAGAGGTAAATGACTATTTTACTTAAGGTTGGAAAATGCCTTTCTAATTTGACTGCCACGACAAGCCTTTTATGACTGATTAACGGGTTTTCGAATTCGCAGATAAAAAAGGATTTATTGGTATTTGCCAAGATACTGTCCATTTTTTCGCCAATTAATTTGTCTAAAAAACATGTCTTTGTGGAGACACAAAAAGAATTATGCCTACCGTTATTACGCGGGTCTTGCGGGCAATTCTGCTTGCCGCATTGTGGCCTATCGTTGCAATTCCATCCACGGTGGTTTCTAATTATTATTTTTTGGTTTTTCTTTATTCTGGCGTTTTGTGGCGTTTACAACATCTTCAAAATCCATGGGTTTCCCCAAATAAACCAAGCTGCTTCCTTCCTCCACATCCATCTCCTCGGTAGTGTTGATAAGGTCCAGAAATCCATTTTCATGTTTTAAAAACAAAGGGATGGCGTTTTCGTTCTCGCCAATAAATTGAAGCACCCGCAAAAATTGGTCGTCAGATTCCACAGGGATTTCTTGGATGCTCGGAAAATTTTCCGCCACCTCTGTAAACTTCATAAAATCGTGTGTGTGTGAAAACAATTCCTTGACAGAAATATTTTGACGGTCACTGAGTTCATGTGAAGTCATAAGCCTAAATGTCCCGTTTTCGCCAAACACATGGCCGAAAGTAGCAATGGCCTGTTTGTTGATTTCGTCGTTACCTGTCATTGCAAGTAAATAACCAACATCGTTCAGTTCAATATTATCGGTTAAGTCGTCCGAATAAATATTCGCATTAAGCGCTTCCAGCCCCAATTCGCGCGCTTTATTGATGTTCAATCTATTTGAGTCCACAAACACCACATGACGATCATTCTTTTGAAGATAAGTCCCGATCAACCTTGAAACTTTTGAAGCGCCAACAATAAGAATACCTTCAGATTTTTTGAGGAAAACCCCCAGCAATGAGGCTATAAATCGCGCTGTGGTGGCGTTCAGCAAAACCGTGGTTAGCACAACGGCAAACACCAATGGCGTTATGTACTCTGCTCCCACTTCACCTTTTAAAACCAGTTTCGTTCCGAAAAGCGATGAAATACCTGCCGCAACTATCCCGCGTGGACCCACCCAACTTATGAATAATTTTTCATTTGTTTTGAGGGAAGAATTTATGGTACTTGCAAAAACAGAAAGCGGCCGGAGAACAAATATTACAATGGCAAGTAAAATGGCCGTCTGCCAATTGAAAATGAGGTACAGGTCCTCTAGGCTTATATTTGCCGCGAGCAAAATGAAAAGTATTGAAATTAGCAAAACGCTAAGCGATTCCTTAAAGTAAAGAAGTTCCTTCAGGCTTGGCAAATCACTATTGCCTAAGTACATTCCCATAACCACCACGGCCAAAAGTCCAGACTCATGCGCCAAAAGGTCGCTAATAACAAACACCGCCAATACCACGGATAGCGAAACTACGTTCGACAAATAATGCGGGATTATTTTCTTTTTAATGGACAGGTACAGCGCATGCCCGCCGGAAATACCGAAAGCAAATCCTATCAAAACAATTTTCCCGAATTCCAAAAGTGCCTGTTTTGTATAACCGGAATCTCCTTCAACGCTTATAAATTCAAAAACCAAAACAGCTACCAATGCGCCAATGGGGTCAATCAAAATACCTTCCCATTTCAAAACCGCCGAAACGTCTTTTTTCAAAGGAATATTCCTTAAAATAGGGGTAATTACTGTGGGCCCTGTAACAATTATCAATGCAGAAAACAAAAAGGAAATCCGCCAGTTAAGGCCAAAAATATAGTGGGCCGCAACTCCCGCGCCCACAAAAGTGATAAGTGCCCCAATGCTTATAAGCTTCCCAATTACTGGGCCTACCTTTTTTATTTCGCCACGTTTCAGCGTGAGTCCCCCTTCAAAAAGAATGATCCCCACGGCAAGTGATACAAAATAGAAAAGGTTTTCGCCCGGAAAAAGACCGCTTTCACCGTTCCAAATGGGGCGTAGCCATTGATGCCCATCGGCCGAAATTAAAATGGAAAGTGGCCCTACAAGCAGGCCAATCAAGATGAGCGGTAAAATGGCCGGGATCTTAAACTTCCACGCGACCCATTGGGCCAATATTCCTAAAATAACAATTCCCGCAAGTTCTACCATTTGGTTGGGTTTTCGTCTAAATATCTTTATTTTACGCCCTTTAATTCCTAAGGATTTGCTAAAAATACTATAATTAATTTATTAACCGCCAATGTGTGTAGAACGCTTTTCTTATTTGCGATCAATTCTTCCGGCGACCATAAGTTTTATGCTTATAAATTTATTGGGGGTAAATGACTATTTTACTTAAAGTTGGAAAATGCCTTTCTAATCTAACGGGCAGCTTGTCCAACTGGGGAAAATGGGAGATGTAGCCCTTTCGTGCAGAAACAAGTATTAAAAAATCGGTGGGTAGTATTTCTTTTGAAAGAACAAAAAAATCATCCCAATCTTCGAAATCGCTAAATATGGACGTGAGGTTCAGTTTATTCTTTTTTGAAAATTTCAAAATTGCAATTTCGGTTTCGCTGTTGCAATGAAAATTAACGGGAAGGCTGAGTTCCCCGGAAAGCTTGGCTAGTTTGGTCATCCAAACCCTAAATCCTTCTTCAATTTCTGCGCGTGGCGGGACTGCCACGACCAGCCTTTTATGACTTATTAATGGGTTTTCAAAATCACAGATAAAAAGGGATTTATCGGTATTTGCCAAGATACTATCCATTTTTTCACCAATTAATTTATCTAAAAAACCGGCTTTTTGTGGCCATCCCAAAAGGATTATATCAGCCGTTATTTCGCGGGCCTTGAGGGCAATACCGCTTGCCGCATTATGGTCTATGGTTGCAATTACCTCAACGGAAGTTTCCGCCGCTGTGGCATCTTTCACATAATTTTCGAGCTTTTCTTTTGCAATGGCTATATTTTTTTCAGCCTCTTTATTATTGGGCACCACAGAAAGGATAGATAACGGGTGAATGGATTTTCTCTCCTTTATTAAAATGGCAAACTCTAAAACTTTAGCTAAATTAATGGTGTTGGCAATGGGCATGAGGATATGTTCATTGTAGCCCCGGAATTTTGTGGGGGTCGGTGCTACTTCCTCGGCGGAAACAATGATTTTCCTTCCAGCTTGTTCCGTTGCGAAAGAAGCCACGATGCACGTAATCAAAATCAAAATAACCGTGCCGTTCAAAATATTGTCATCTATTATTCCGGCCCGGTAACCCACTAATATAACTGCCAATGTAGCTGCGGCATGAGCACTACTTAGTCCGAAAATCAATTGCCGTTGGCCGTTGGTATATTTGAAAACCAATTGTGTAAAAAAAGCGGCAAGCCATTTTCCAAAAATCGCGACCACCGAAAGGGTGCCGGCCACTATCAATGCTGTTGACCCGCTCATGATAACGCTCACGTCCACCACCATTCCCACGCTTATCAGAAAAAAAGGGATAAAAAGAGAATTCCCGATAAATTGGATCCTGTTCATTAAAGCTGAAGAGTGCGGGATGAGTTTATTTAACGCAAGGCCTGCAACGAAGGCGCCAATAATGGGTTCTACCCCGGCAATTTCTGCCAAGAATGCAGCCAAAAAAACCACCGAAAGCACAAAAATATAATGTGAGTGTTTTTCACTTTCCAGTTTTCTGAAAAACCATTTTGCGATTCTCGGAATAACAAAAAACATAAAAATGGAAAACAGGATGAGTGATACTATAAGTCCGATCCAAAAATCCTGTGTCAATCCTCCTTCGTGCGAACCCATGATAATGGCCAGAATCAAAAGCACCGCGGTATCCGTCAATATGGTGCCGCCCACCGCCACGGCCACAGCTTGGTTTTTTGCGATGCCAAGTTTGCTGACTATGGGATACGTAACCAATGTGTGTGTAGCAAACATACTGGCGGTAAGAAAACTTGCATTTACACCATACCCCAATAAATAATGACACACCGGAAATCCTATCCCCAAAGGAATAATGAACGTAAAGAAACCAAACACCAAACTTTTGTTCTTGTGGGCCTTAAATTCGTTCAAATCCAGTTCCAATCCGGCAATGAACATGATATAAAGTAGCCCAATGGTTGAAAATACATCCACAAAAAGGCTGCTTTCCAAAAGATTAAGTCCAAATGGGCCAATGACAATTCCCGAAATTATCAAGATGATGATGCCGGGAATATTTATTTTTTTTAAAATAATCGGCGAACCCAAAATGATGAAAAGGATAAGACAAAAAACCAGAACCGGGTTTTGTAGTGGTAGCTGAAATTCGTGGGCAAGGGTGTTTAAAATTTCATTCATTCCGGTTTCTTTCTGAATTCAGCTAAATTATAATAATAATTGCTTCCTCGCATGAGTTAAACTGTTTTGGAGAAATCTTAAGTTTAAAAAAAGAAGGCCCTAAAATATTATAAAGTTTATTCTGTTAAAAAAAATATAATTAAGTTGATGAAAACCAATCGAAATGTAACGCATTTAGTATTTTGCGACTCATTTCTTCAACTATGAACCTATTTCCAATTGAAGCAGGGAATTTTAAATTGGACGGTGGCGCCATGTTCGGCGTTGTCCCGAAATCGCTTTGGTCCAAAACCAATCCTGCGGACAATAATAATATGATAGATATTGCCGCACGTTGCCTTCTAATTGAGAATGGTAACCGGTTGACGCTTATCGATACTGGGATGGGAAACAAGCAAAGCGAAAAATTTTTAGGCTATTACTTTCCCTGGGGAGATTACACTATTGATAATTCATTAAAGAAACATGGTTTTCAGCGTGACGATGTTACCGATGTTTTCATGACCCATCTGCATTTTGACCATTGCGGCGGCAGCGTTAAATGGAACAACGACAAAACCGGATATGAACCTGCTTTTAAAAATGCAACCTTTTGGAGCAATGAAGACCATTGGCAGTGGGCCACACAACCCAATCGCCGGGAGCAAGCTTCTTTTTTAAAAGAAAACATTTTACCGATGGAAGAAAGCGGGCATCTCAAATTCGTGGAAATGCCCAAAGAAGATTTTTCCCCCGCAAAAGATCTGGATTTTGGGATCCTTTTTGTTAACGGGCATACAGATAAACAAATGTTGCCGCAGATAAATTATAAAGGAAAAACCCTTGTTTTTATGGCCGACCTCCTGCCCACTGCAGGCCATTTGCCAGTTCCCTTCGTGATGGGTTATGACACCCGCCCCCTATTAACTTTGCCGGAAAAGGAAAAATTCCTCGATACCGCGGCAACTCATAATTATTTTTTGTTTTTGGAGCACGATGCCCACAACCCCATCATATCCGTAAAGCACACCGACAAAGGGGTGCGCTTGGATCAAATAATTACACTTAATGAATTTTTTAATTAATTAGTAAAATATGAAATGCCCATCAACGGATTTATCAAACCAACCGATATGTTCAAGGGGCATTCCATTTGACCTTTAAAAAACAATAAATTTAAACAGATGAAACTTTTTAAAAACTCCTTTTTCGCAATTGCCTTTGCAATTGCCTTGGCCGGTTGCGGTAGCAACACTGCGCCCATTACTGCCTCGCCCATTAAAATTAGCGGTGCCTTACCGCTCAAGGTTGCGCAATTAACTGACGAACAATTGAAAACCTGGGGTGCTGCAGATTTAAAACAAGACAGCATTCCCGGAATGAGCGTTGAAAAAGCTTATAATGAAATTATTATGAACCGGACGGGCGAAACCGTAATTGTTGGCGTAGTGGACAGCGGTATCGACATTGAGCACGAAGATTTGAAAAACGTGCTTTGGGTGAATGAGGATGAAATTCCCGGGAATGGTATCGATGATGATAAAAACGGTTATGTGGACGATATCCACGGCTGGAATTTTCTTGGCGATGTGGTTGCCGAGAACATGGAATTCGTACGCTACCTTAAAATTTTGGGCCCCAAGTTTGAAGGCAAGACAGAAAGTTCAATAGGTGAAGCGGATCGAAGCGATTTTGCAATTTACAAAAGGGCCAAAGCAGAATATGATAAAGAATTTGGCGAAGCCATGATGAACAAAACTCAATATGAGCAGATTCTTTCACAGGTGAAGCCCGCTCACCAAGCCATATCTCAAAAACTTGGTAAGGAAAACTATACTGCTGAAGATTTGGCAAATATCCAAAATCCTTCTGAAGATGAGCAAATGCAGCTGGCGATGTTGGGGCAAATGCTGAATTTCGCTTCAACCGTGCCAGAAGTTATAAAAGAACTGGAAGGGGGCATTGCTTATTTCGGTGGAAGAACCGATTCTCATTTTAATTTATCAAAAAATTTCAGGGAAGTTTTAGGTGACGATCCCAACAATCTTGCCGACACAAAATATGGGAATAATGATGTTGACGGTCCCGATCCCAAAAAAGAAGATGCAAAGCACGGTACCCACGTTGCGGGAATAATCGCTGCACAACGCAATAACGGAATTGGCATCAATGGCGTGGCAAATAATGTGGATATTATGGTTTTGCGCGCCGTGCCCGATGGGGATGAATATGACAAAGACATTGCGCTTGCCATCCGTTATGCTGTGGATAATGGTGCCAAAGTTATAAACGCAAGCTTTGGGAAATATTATTCCCCACACCCGGGATGGGTTTATGATGCAATAAAATATGCCGGTTCCAAAGATGTTTTGATAGTGAAAGCCGCCGGAAACGAAGCTTACGATTTGGATGTAACCACCGTTTATCCGAACGATCAAACCGATAATGTTACTGAAATAAGTGACAACTTTTTGATGGTGGGCGCATTGAATTATGCATATGGCGAGGGCATGGTTGCTGATTTTTCAAATTATGGAAAATCTAAAGTGGATGTGTTTGCGCCCGGTGTAAAAATTTGGGCAACAACGCCTTTGAACACTTACGAATATTTACAGGGAACTTCAATGGCCGCACCTGCTGTAGCAGGGCTTGCCGCTATGATACGTTCTTATTATCCAAAACTTTCAGCCGCAGAGGTAAAAGATATTATTATAAAAAGTGGTCTTTCGGCAAATATTCCCGTGATTGTTGGGGGCGATGCTTCCAAAACCAATACTTTTTCCAATCTTTCCTCCGGAGGAAAAATGGCAAATTTGTACAACGCCTTGATCATGGCCGATAAAATGTCTAACTAATGAAGTGTTTTTTAAGTTTTATTTTAATTCTAACATTTGTTTTTACTTCAATTGCCCAAAACAAAACGGGCTATTGGCAGCAGAAAGTCGATTATAAAATGGAAATCGACATGGATGTTGAAACCTTTCAATACAAAGGGAAACAAGAATTAAAATATACCAATAATTCCTCCGACACTTTAGATCGGGTTTTTTACCACTTGTATTTCAATGCCTTTCAGCCCGGCAGCGAAATGGACGTTCGTTCACAAACCATCGCAGATGCAGACCCGCGTGTCTCGGACCGGATTTCAAAACTGTCGCCTTCAGAAATCGGGTTTATAAACACCAAATCGTTGACTCAAGATGGCGCCCCTTTGCAATATAAAGTTGCGGGGACTATTTTGGAAGTTAAACTGAACAAACCCATTTTTCCCAGACAAAGTACCATTTTCAAAATGGAATGGGATGCGCAAGTGCCGTTACAGGTGCGTCGTTCTGGTAGAAATAATTCTGAAGGTGTTGCCCTTTCAATGACACAGTGGTATCCGAAAATCGCGGAATATGATTTTGAGGGCTGGCATGCGGATCCTTATATCGCTCGTGAGTTTCATAGTGTTTGGGGAGATTTTGACGTAAAAATTACCATCGATAAAGATTATACTATCGGAGGTAGCGGCTACCTCCAAAACCCTGCAGAAGTTGGCCATGGGTACGAACTTCCCAATCAAAAAACAATGAAGCCCATAAAAGGGAAAATTACTTGGCATTTTATAGCCCCGAATGTTCACGATTTTGCATGGGCCGCGGATGACGATTATATCCACGATGTAATCGAAGGCGCGAACGGGGTTAAACTTCATTTTATATATAAGGACAATCCCGAGATTATTGAAAACTGGAAAAACTTGCAGCCCAAAACCGCTGAACTATTGGAATATTTCAATAGGGAAGTGGGGCCATATCCCTACCAGCAATATACCGTGATCCAAGGCGGCGATGGCGGTATGGAATATGCAATGTGCACATTGATTACCGGCGAACGAAAATTTGAAAGCTTGGTGGGCGTTACCGCCCACGAACTTGCGCACAGTTGGTTCCAGTTTTTACTTGCCACCAATGAGGCCAAGCACGAATGGATGGACGAGGGTTTCGCCTCGTATATTGCAGACGAAGCTTATAATGTGGTAATGGGGGAAAATGACCCAAGTCCTCATTCCGGCTCTTATGATTCCTATTTTTATTTAGCAAAAAGCGGAAAGGAACAGCCGCAAACAACCCATGCAGACAGATATTCTAGCAACCAAACATACGGGATTTCCGCCTATAGCAAAGGAGCTGTATTCTTGGCTCAATTAGGTTATGTCATTGGGGAAGAAAACCTCAGCAAAACATTGAAACGCTATTATCAGGAATGGAAATTTAAACATCCCACGCCCAACGATTTTATCCGCATTGCCGAAAAAATTTCCGGCTTTGAGCTTGATTGGTATTTAATGGATTGGACGCAAACCACCAACACGATTGATTACGGGATAAAATCTCTATCCCAAGAAGGAACCAACACAAAAGTAGTCTTGGAGCGAATCGGGTTGATGCCTATGCCCATTGACCTTTATGTTACTTTTGAGGATGGCACTCAGGAATCTTTTTACATCCCACTGCAAATGGCCCGGGCCGAAAAAAGCAATCAATACCCAAACTTAAAACGAACACTTTTGAAAGATTGGGCTTGGGCTTACCCAACCTATGAATTTGAAATTACAAATGGTAAAAAAGTGAAGAACATGATGATTGATGCCACAATGCAAATGGCGGACATCAACCCTGAAAACAACGTTTACGGTATTGAATAAATTAGCCTCACCCGGAGGCAAAGCAGTCGGGGAATTATTTAGATTATATACTTAATTCAAAACCCCGTTTTAAAAGAAAACGGGGTTTTTTAATTATGTACTTTTACTTGATGAATTTCCGTTTTCCAAAAAGTGAAAAATTAAAAAGCCGAAAAACCATTGAAAAACTTTTTTTGGAGGGTAGTTCTTTCACAAAATTCCCGGTAAAAGTTCTTTTCCTTTCAGATGAAAGCCTTGAAAATACACAGGCTACTTTCGCGGTGCCCAAACGGAATTTTAAACTTGCAGTGGCCCGTAACCGCATAAAAAGGCAATTGCGGGAATTGTACCGACTTCAAAAACAGGAAGTTTTAAAAAATAACGGCAAGAAATTTGCGCTGCTTTTTTTATATATTGGTAAAGAAAAACCACTGCCCGGCCAACTGCAAAACGCAATGGCTGTTCTCCTAAAAAAATTTAACGATGAAACTATTTAGCATTGCATTATTTGGTTTTGCGCTAGCTTGCGCGGACGGGGGCACAAATGAAGATTATGCGGTTGACGGCATCGATAGTAGAACCTATGGTGCTGTTGATGAAATGGAAGCGCCTCAAATAAGCGAGATTAGTGATGCTTCTGAAACTGCTGAAATTGCTGAGCAAAAAATCATTAAAACGGCACAATTGACTTTCCCAACGGAGGAACCTGAAGAGATTTATCAAAAAATCCAGCAATTGGTAAATCAGCATAAGGGTTTTATTCAAGACGACAATTCCGGGAAAAGCTATAACCGTCTTTTCAGGAATATGGTAATCCGCGTGCCCACCGAAAATTTTCAGCAATTTGTGGATGGCATTGCAGAGGGCGTTGATTATTTTGACCAAAAACAAATTTCCCGACAGGACGTAAGCGAGGAATTCGTTGATTTGGAAGCCCGTTTAAAAGCCAAACGCGAACTTGAAAAACGTTATTTGGAACTCTTGGCAAAGGCCACAAACGTAAAGGAAATGCTCGAAATTGAACGCGAACTTTCAGTAATCCGCGAAGAAATAGAAGCGAAACAAGGTCGGTTAAACTATCTTCAGGATAAGGTTTCGGTAAGCACTGTAAATATTGAATTTTACAAAACCACGGCAGAAACCGGCGTTACTCAATCTTACGGCCAAAAAATGAAAAATGCTTTTCAAGGTGGGTGGAACGGCATCTCGGTATTTTTTATCGGGATTTTATATTTATGGCCTTTGTTCCTTTTTGCCATTATTGTGGTATTCGTGCTACGAAAAATACTTAAAAGAAGAAATAAAAAACACATTTCAAATAATTAAAAATGAAAAAGAGAATCATCATCCCAATTATAGCCGTCGGCATTTTCCTAAGTACGGTTAGTTTTAAAAGTGATTTTTTCGAGATCGCGAAACAAATCGAAATTTTCACCACGCTTTTTAAAGAACTCAACATGAATTATGTGGACGAAGTTACGCCTGCTGTTTTAATGGATAAAGCTATCAAAGGAATGCTGGAAGATTTGGACCCGTACACCGTTTATTGGAACGAACAATTGGTGGAAGACGCGATGATAAATAATTCCGGGATTTATGCCGGGGTTGGCGCTTCGGTGCGAATGGAAAAGGACAAAATGATTATCACCGAACCATTTAAAAATTACCCAGCGGATAAGGCCGGTCTTAAAGCAGGAGACGAAATCATAAAAATAGGATCCGTTTCCATCGCAAATTTTGATGATGATGCGGGCGAACTTTTAAAAGGTGCCCCGGGAAGTTCAGTGGAAGTAACCTATTTAAGACAGGGCAAAACAAATACCGTAACCTTAACTCGTGCGGCCGTGGACATCAATGCCGTATCTTTTTCAAAATTAATTCACGGCGATATTGGATATATTGTATTGAGCCAATTCAACCGGAAAACTACTATGGAAACCAAAGCGGCTTTGATAGATTTAAAATCGAAAGGCGCAAAAAAAATAATCCTCGACCTTCGCGGGAATCCCGGAGGATTGATGAACGAGGCTATTGATGTAGTCAATCTTTTTGTTCCCAAAGGGGAAGTGATTACGTCCACAAAATCTGTTATCGAAAAATATAATAAGGTTTACAAAACCACAAAAGATCCCGTGGATATCGAAATTCCCTTGGTAGTTTTGGTAAATGGTCGTAGTGCTTCCGCGAGCGAAATCGTTGCTGGAGGTTTACAGGATTTAGATAGGGCAGTAATCGTTGGCGCAAGGAGCTTTGGAAAAGGCCTGGTACAGCGCCCAAAAAAACTTACCTACGGCACACAATTAAAAGTAACAATTTCACGCTACTACACCCCCAGCGGCCGCAGCATCCAAGCGGTGGATTACTGGCATCGTGATGAAAACGGCGACCCAATACGGAAAGACGCGAAAGAATATAATTCATTTAAAACCAAAGGCGGCCGTACCGTTTTTGACGGTGGAGGGATCTTGCCCGATATTGAAATGGAAACAGCGGTTTTCAGCCCCATTACCACGGCTTTACTAAAAGATAATGCTATTTTCAACTATGCTACCAAATATTATTATAGCCATCAAATGGCGGAATGGAAAAATTTCAAGTTTGGGGAAAGTGATTTTCAGGATTTCCTAGCTTACCTAAAACAGGAAAATTTTGAGTACGAAACTGAGACAGAAAAGAAATTCGCGGAAGCTTTAAGAATGTCCGCCGATGAAGATTTAAGCGAGGAAATTGGCAATAGCTACCAGCAATTGATGAGTTCCATAGATAAAGCTAAGGACAAGGCAATTGTTGAAAAGAAGGCAGAAATTGAATCTTTGTTGAGTGATGAAATCTTGAAACGATATTTTTATCGAGAAGGTTTATATAATTACCAAGCTGAAAATAATCCTGAAATTTTGGAAGCGGTAAAAGTGTTGAACGATGCGGGGCGTTATGCCAAGATTTTGAAGTAGGATTGGATTACCCTCTAACCATTCCCACATGTGGGATCCCGTCTTCCAAATATCCTTCGCCCACCACTTCAAACCCGTGGGTTTGGTAAAAGGAAATCAAATATTCTTGGGCAGATATTTTAATATGTTGGGTTTTAAAATGTGTTTCAACAGCTTCTATGGAGGCCTTCATCAGCAAATGCCCCAGCCCCGATTTTCTTTCGAAAATATCAACCACAACCCGACCGATGGACGCATTTTCAAAATAATCTCCCGGTTTGAAACAACGTGCGTAAGCCACTATTTTATTCTCCTTTTTCCCCAAGATGTGTAGGGCTTTTAAATCTTTCCCGTCAACATCTTGGTAAACGCAATTTTGTTCCACCACGAAAACCTGCGATCGGAGTTTTAATACTTCGTACAATTCAAAAGTGTCAAGCTTTTCAAATTTTTTTACCTCAAAATTCATTTGGTTTATTTTTTTGCTGCCCTTCAATCCTGCACTATAATGTCCTTGCTTTTTTCTTTTTTATTAAACTCCGGTTGAATGTTAACGTGGTTGATCCCGAATTTTTGAAAAAGCAATGCTTCCAAGTGCTGTAAAGTTGCATCGAATTCTGAAATTTTCAAATCATCCTTGAATTCTAAATGTGCTTCTAAATGAATTTCATCCTCGTTCAACTGCCAAATATGAATGTGGTGCATGCTTTTTACCTTTTCCAGTTGCAATGCTGTGGCGGTTATTTCTTCAATTTGAATTGCCGAAGGCGTAAAAAGCATCAAAACCTTGAAGGATTTTTTTAGCAAATCGTATCCCATAAAAATCAAATAAATGGCGATGGCAAATGTCAATACGCTGTCTATCCACCACCATTGAAAATACAGCATTAAAATCCCGCCCACCAAAACGGCTATGGATGCGGCCATGTCCGTCAATAAATGCAAGTAGGCAGAGCGTATGTTCATGTTGTTTTTTGAATTCTTACGAAGCAACAACACGCTGAAACCGTTGGCGATAATTCCCAACAAAGCCAACCAAATTACTATTTCGCTTTCAATTACCTGTGGGTCAAGAAAACGATTGGCGGCTTCAAAAATCAAATAAAAAGCCACAACAATTAGAGATGCAGAATTGACAAAAGCAGCAATAATTTCTGCGCGTTTATACCCAAAGGTTTTATCGAAGGATGCCGCCCTTTTTGAAAACCGGTCCGCAATGTAGCTTATCAACAATGAAACAACATCGGTAAAATTGTGCAAGGCGTCCGATAGCAAAGAAAGGCTGCCGGAAACAATTCCGCCCACGGCTTGGGCCACGGTAATTATTATATTAAGAACAATTGATATGAGCAGGTTTCTCCCCTTCAGGTTGGGATGGGATTGATTATGGGGATGCTGATGTGCCATTTTATTTGGTTGAGCAACCAATTTTTTCAACCCGTTTTTGGTGACGGCCGCCTTCAAATGAAGTATTTAAAAATGTTTTTACCATATCCACAGCTTGGGCTTCACTGGTAAAACGAGCGGGAATGCTGAGAATGTTCGCATCGTTATGCCGTCTCGCCAAGGCTGTAATTTCCTTGGACCAGCACAAAGCCGAACGCACTTTTTGGTGTTTGTTCGCAGTCATGTTTGCACCGTTCCCACTACCGCAAATAATGATCCCAAAATCTGCTTTTCCTTCGGAAACCATTTCCGCCACAGGGTGTACAAAATCTGGATAGTCAACACTTTCTTCGGTGTCTGTTCCAAAATTGGTTACGTGGTGATTTTCTTTTTGGAGGAAATCAACAATTTTGTTTTTGTAATTGGTTCCTGCGTGATCGTTCCCAATAGCTATTTTCATGGTTAATTTATTTATGGTAAAGATAGGCTTTGAAAATATTTTCGATTATCTAATTTTAAAAAATTAGGGAAGCCCACAAAATGATATTTAAAAGTTTAAAATTCAGTTTCTTAACTATTTCTTAACATAAACGAAACAATTTGGTTAACATGCTGTTAATAAAAACAGGCTGGTTTTTTAGAATTAAAGTTGGTGGTTCCGCTCTTATTTTCAATATGTAAATTTAAACTTGGGAAGCAATTTTTTTTGCTTTGAATTTTGATTGAATTATCAACTTTAAAAAATACGTTTCAAACATTTTCAGACTATAAACTTTTAAATAAAAATAAAGGTCAGCAGTTTTTAACCATTGTTGATTTCTTTTATTATAGCCTTTAAAAACAATGTTTTCTCACTTTAAACAATGTTCACAAACCGTAAAAAAATACTGATAACCTTATTTCAAAACCAATCATCAAAAACTTATTGTACAAATGAACAGCTTATAATAACCATCATTTTTTAATTTAAAATTTCAAAAAGAAAAATTAAATATTTAATTAATGTTCATAACAAAAAATGCCTTTGAAAAGGTTTTGCCGCTACTAAAAGTTTGCTAATTTCGGAAGGTATAAATTTAGAAAGAGTACTTTTACGATTATTATAAAATACTATGTCCAAACTAATAAAAAGAGGGAAGGCGCAAAAGAGCGATGGACTTTCCGAAACCATTGCAAACATTCTACGTAAAGATCATTCCACTCCCTATAATTACAAACAAATAGCCGCAAAACTTGGGGTTGACGATGCTAATAGCCGCAATCAAATCATTAAGATTTTAAAGGATTTGCAAGGAAAAGGCACTATCAAGGAAATAGAAAGGGGAAAATATATTTTGACCCCCACAAACAGTTATCATACCGGTAAAGTTGACATTGCAGGTCGCGGACAAGGTTACGTTATAGTGGAAGGAATGGATACTGATATTTTCATTCACAACAAAAACCTAAATAAAGCTCTTAATAAAGACATCGTTGAAGTTTATATTTTTAAAAGAAGCAAAAGCGGAAAAACGGAGGGAGAAATAACAAAAATATTACAACGCCATAAAACCGAATTTGTAGGGACAATTCAGGTAAAGGAAAATTTTGCTTTTGTGGATGTTTCAGACCATAAAATGTACACGGATATTTTTGTACCTAAGAATAAAATAAACGGGGCTAAAAACGGTGAAAAAGTATTGGTAGAAATGGAAGAATGGCCGGAAAAAGCGGAGTCCCCATTCGGAAATGTTATAAAAGTACTCGGCATGCCGGGAGAACATAATACAGAGATACATTCCATTTTAGCACAATACGGCTTGCCTTATGATTTCCCGGAAGAGGTTGAAACCTTCGCAAACACGATTGATACCACAATAAAAGAATCCGAAATAAAAAAACGGCGGGACATGCGCAAGGTGCTTACGTTTACCATTGACCCGAAAGATGCAAAAGATTTTGATGATGCGCTTTCCTTTGAAAAAATGGAAAACGGAAATTATGAGATTGGGATCCATATTGCTGATGTTTCGCATTATTTACAAACTGGAACCGTGCTTGATGATGAAGCATACAACCGTGCGACTTCCGTTTATTTGGTAGACAGGGTGGTACCAATGTTACCGGAAATACTTTCCAATAATGCCTGCTCGCTTCGCCCTAATGAAGAAAAATATACTTTTTCAGCTGTTTTTGAAATTAACCGCAAAGCCGAAGTTTTAAATAAATGGTTCGGAAGGACGGCGACCTTTAGCGACGCACGTTTTTCATATGAAGAAGCGCAGCACATTATTGAAAATCCGGAAGATGAAAATCACGAAATCCCGGAAAACATTTCAATCATCGATAAAAAATATTCAGTTAAAAAAGAAATAGCCGAAGCTATTTTGGAAATGAACCGATTGGCTGTAATCCTTCGTCAAAAACGAATGCGGGCCGGGGCAATTTCTTTCGATAAAGTGGAAGTGAAATTTATTTTGGACGAGGACAAAAATCCCGAAGGTGTTTATTTTAAAGAAAGTAAGGATGCCAACAAATTGATTGAGGAATTTATGCTGCTCGCGAACCAAAGCGTGGCCGAATTTATCGGGAAACAAAACCCAAAGAAAACCTTTGTCTATCGGGTTCACGACGAACCGGATGATGAAAAAATAGCCGCTTTGGAAAATATTATAAAACGGTTCGGCTATAAACTGAACACCAAAGACCGCAATACCACAGCTACATCGCTTAACAAATTATTGAGTGATGTTCACGGAAAAAAAGAACAGAATTTGATAGACACACTTGCCATCCGCAGCATGAGCAAAGCCGTTTATACCACCAACAATATTGGGCATTACGGCTTGGCATTTAATTATTATACGCATTTCACCTCGCCCATCCGCCGTTATCCGGATGTTATGGTGCACCGGCTTTTGCAACATTATTTAGATGGAGGTAATTCGGCAAAGGAGGAAAAATATGAGGAAAAATGCAGCCATTCCAGTGAAATGGAAAACTTGGCCGCCAATGCCGAGCGCGATAGCGTAAAGTACATGCAGGTAAAATACATGATAGATCACCAAGACAAGGATTTTTTGGGCGTTATTTCCGGGGTTACAGAGTGGGGGCTTTATGTGGAAATCATTTCCAATAAATGTGAAGGGATGGTGCGTTTGCAGGATTTACGGGACGACCATTATGTTTTTGACAGGGAAGAATACGCTGTGATCGGGCAAAAGAAAAAGAACGTATACCAGTTGGGCGACGAGGTTTACGTTCGGGTTAAAAATGCGGATTTGGTGAAAAAGCATTTGGATTTTACGATGTTGGGGCACCGCGATGAGGTTAATTTAAATAAAGAATAGGGGGCACTAATGTTCGACGGTTTACTTTATGCGGCTTTTTATGGGTTTTTACTGTCCCTCGCGGTTGGACCTGTTTTCTTTACCCTTATAGAAACTACAATCACCAAGGGAATAAAGGCTGCTATTTTTTTTAATTTTGGAGCCATTTTCGCTGATATTATTTTCATAGTTGTGGCTTTTTTCAGCACAAGCATGATCCTTGAAAAACTGAAGGGCGATCCCGGGCTGCTAATCTTTGGTGGCATGGTGCTTGTTGCATATGGCATTATATCCTACATCAAAACCAACAAATCCCTTTTCAGGTTTGTGCGGGAACATTATTCGGTTAAGGTAAAAAGGAATTTAGGCAACCTGTTTTTAAAAGGATTTTTACTCAATTTTGTGAACTTTGGGGTATTGGCTGGGTGGATAGGCACCATTATCATGGCAAACGCCTTGACCAGTTCAGAAAATGGGGTTTACCTGTTTTTAGCGACCGTTATGGGAACCTTTATGTTTACCGATATTTTAAAAATAATGTTGGCCAAAAAACTTAAAAGTAAAATGACCCCCCGGCTTATCTTCAAATCCAAAAAATGGGTAAGCATTCTTATTATTGGTTTTGGGGCAATATTATTGTTGCAAGGTCTTTTCCTTAAGGAAATCAAGGCGGGCTTGGAAAAAATACCCCAGCAAAATCATCAGCTGGAAAAACCAATACCCCCGGTTGAGGAACCAATATAAAAACTTCTCCCTATTTAAACGAAGGTTTTTTTGAGGCATCGATCGCCCCGATACTTCGGGGGAACCGCTGTTACAAAAATCCCAAAAGCATAAAAACCCTCCGTTTAGGAAGGGTTTTTTGAGGCATCGAGCGGATTCGAACCGCTGTAGAAGGTTTTGCAGACCTCTGCCTAGCCACTCGGCCACGACGCCTTTTTTGATGTTGGCAAATGTAAAAAAATTTAACGGGAAATACCCGCATTAATTTAAATTACCGCCGCGCTTGCATTGTTACGCTTACTTCATCCACATCGCCACCAATGGGTGGGTTCACTTTTGAAACCGAAATTCTTACCAAGTTTGCTGAAGGGATTTCCTCAAAAACCGTGGTTATGATACGGCCGCAAACGTTTTCCAATAATTTAGAGCGGACCGCCATTTGATCTTTAACTATCTTTTGAAGGTGTACATAATTTATGGTATCACCCAGTTCATCGGTATTTGAAGCGTTTTTTAAATCAGCGCCTACCGAAAGGTTTACCAAATAATCGGATCCAATTTGCCCTTCTTCCATCAAACAGCCGTGGAAGGCGTAAATCTTTATATTTTTTAATCGAATTGTTCCCATAGCAAAATGTTTTTACAAAGATACTTTTTTCCCGTATTTGGCTACCTTTGCATACCTCCGGAAAAAACCTTAATTCTTAGGTTTATAAAGGTAAAAATCTTAAAAAAATTATGGAAAACGAAACACAACCGCTGAATTTTTTGGAGCATATTATTGAAGAAGATTTAGCGTCCACCCACTCTAAAAGTGATTTGAGGTTTCGATTTCCGCCCGAACCCAACGGGTACCTTCACATTGGGCATGCTTCCGCCATTTGCCTTAACTTTGGTTTGGGCGAAAAATACAATGTCCCGGTAAACCTTCGTTTCGATGATACAAACCCCACAAAAGAGGAGCAGGAATTTGTGGATGCCATTAAAAAAGATATTGCTTGGCTTGGCTTTTCTTGGGCCGAAGAGCGTTATGCTTCAGATTACTTTCAGCAGTTGTACAATTGGACGGTGCAGTTGATAAAAGATGGAAAAGCTTACGTAGATTCACAAACCTCCGAAGAAATAGCACAACAAAAGGGGACACCGAACACTCCCGGACTAACTAGTATTTATAGAGAACGTCCCGTTTCAGAAAATTTGGAATTGTTTGAAAAAATGAAAAGTGGAGATATGCCCGAAGGAAAACATGTGGTTCGGGCAAAAATAAACATGGCCTCGCCCAATATGCTGATGCGCGACCCTGTGATGTACCGCGTGCTCCATCAAAAGCATCATCGCACCGGAACTGATTGGAAAATTTTCCCCATGTACGATTGGGCGCATGGCGAAAGTGATTATATAGAAAGCATTTCGCATTCGCTTTGCACATTGGAATTCCTGCCTCACCGTGAACTTTACGATTGGTTTTTGGATAATATAATTGATGAAAAAAAATTACGTCCAAAACAGCGGGAATTTGCCCGCCGGAATTTAAGCCACACTGTGGTTAGCAAGCGCAAACTGTTGCAACTGGTTTCCAACGGCGATGTTAGCGGGTGGGACGATCCGAGGATGCCCACCATTTCTGGGCTTCGTAGGAGAGGATATACCCCCGAATCCATTCGGAATTTTGTGGAAAGCATTGGTGTGGGAAAAAGGGAAAACCTAATTGATGTTTCCCACTTGGAGTTTTGCGTTCGCGAAGATTTGAACAAAAAAGCTCCTCGTGTAATGGCGGTTTTGGATCCGGTAAAAATGATTATTGATAATTATCCTGACGGAAAAACAGAATGGCTTGAATCTGAAAACAATCCCGAAGATGAAAATGCTGGCAACCGTGAAATTCCTTTTTCAAAGGAACTATATATTGAACGTGAGGATTTTATGGAAGAAGCAAACAATAAATTTTTCCGTCTGGCTTTGGGTAAAGAAGTCCGGCTTAAAAATGCCTATATCATAAAAGCTGAAAATGTTGTAAAAGATTCCCTGGGGAATATCATTGAAATCCATTGTAGTTACGATCCCGAAAGCAAAAGCGGTAGCGGCACCGAAGCCTCTTTAAGAAAAGTAAAAGGCACCTTGCACTGGGTTTCTATTGCGCAGGCGATTCCAGCAGAAGTGCGTTTGTATGACCGTTTGTTCAAAGAAGCATCACCTGACACTCATAAAGAAAAAGATTTTATGGAATTTGTTAACCCGGATTCCTTGAAAGTAATAACTGCTTTTGTTGAACCTAGCCTGAAAGTGGCCAAAGTAGAAGATAAATTCCAGTTTCAGCGGTTGGGCTATTTTGTGGTGGACAGGGATTCCGCTTCAGAAAAAATTGTATTTAACAGGACTGTGTCCTTGCGTGATTCCTGGGCGAAATTATCTGATTAAGAAACCTTACTTTATTTTTAATGTTTTAAGGGAAATTGGCAAAAGAATTGTTTTTTTAAGATATTTTTAAGTAATTGAAAATAACTATTAACCGGTTATTAACATTGCCCAAAATCTAGAGAAGTATCTTTGATGTTATTAATCTTAAAATAAATTTAAAATGGCATCAAATACAGGACAAACACTGATTGCTTTATTAACCGGAGCAGCAATAGGTGCTGGAATAGGGATACTTTATGCCCCTAACAAAGGTTCCGAAACCCGCTCAAAAATTGGTAAAGAAGCAAAAAGAGCACAAAAAAAACTCAATACGAAAATCAAGACAACTACCAGCAACCTTAGCGAGAAAGCACAAAGGGCCCGTTTGAGTTTTGAACAAAAACTTGAAGACACTCTATCTTCAGCAAGCTACAAAGCAGATGACATCCTTTTGGCTATGGAAGACAAACTTGAAGCACTTCGTCGTCAAAACGCGAAGCTTCAAAAAGACGTAACCGTAAGTAAAATGGAAACGGGCGGTGCAAAATTAGCCAATAAATTTTAAAAAAAAAGTTTCGTAACATGGCCTTTAAAGCCCTTACCGAGAACATAGAGAAGGCTACCCATAAAACGGAAGATTATTTTTTGAACACGGCGGAGTATTATAAACTCCGCGTGTTCAAATCTACTGCAAAGGGCGCAATTTCGCTTGTTAATATTTTAATTGTTGGCGTAATATTGCTGTTAATCCTTCTTTTTATTTCAATTGGGGCAGCGCTTTGGTTGGGCGATATTTTGGACAGCAGATATCTTGGCTATTTTATTGTAGCTGGATTTTATATTGTTTTATTGATAGTTTTAAACACCCTGCTAAAAGAAAAAATCAAAACATTTATCTTGTTACGATTTTCGGATATCTTTTTTGAGAACGAGCAGAAGCCAAGGCCAGACTTTGAAGATTTACCTTCAGTAAACGACCCCGAAATCAATTTAAATCGAGATTTATGAGAAGATATTCTACATTCGAACAAATTGACGCAGACTTAAGAATGCTGAAACTTCAAACCGATATTGATAAGGAAGAATTCAAAATAAGCCTTTATCAAGCAAAAAAAAGTTTATCCCCTTTAAATCTTATTGGAAATATTATTGGCAGTATTGCTCAAAAAGCCTTTGTTTTAAAAGCAGTAGATGCATTGTTTGGCCTTCCCACAGTAAGGGAAAAGGATGTTAAACATTAAAAAGACAAATTAGATATAAAAAAAGCCCGTATTTAACGGGCTTTTTGTTACTCAATATTTAAGGTCTTCCCCTTCATCTGGCCTAGGCGGCGATGGATTTCTTTTTTTCTTGATTATTCCTTTTTCTTGGTTTTGTTTTTTCATTTCTTCCCCAATTTGATTACTGGCAACAAACGAAGCAATCATATTGTTCAGCATATCACTTCCCGCCTGTGGCGAATTTGGCAATAAAATTAAATTGGTATTGGTGGCTTCACCAATGGATTGAAGCGTGTCATAATGCTGTGTAACCACGATTAGCGCAGAAGCTTCTTGAGAGTTTATGCCCACATTGTTCAGCACTTCCACCGATTCTTCCAAACCTCGTGCAATTTCACGACGTTGGTCTGCAATCCCCTGACCTTGTAGGCGCTTGCTTTCTGCTTCGGCACGGGCTTTAGCAACAATTTTAATTCGTTCGGCTTCCCCTTCATATTCCGCAGCAACCTTTTCACGCTCCGAAGCGTTAATACGGTTCATCGCGGCTTTAACCTGAATATCCGGATCAATATCGGTAACCAACGTTTTTATTATGTCGTACCCATAATCGGACATGGCTTCGTTAAGCTCTTCTTTTACAGCAATTGCAATATTGTCCTTTCTTTCAAAAACATCGTCCAATTTCATTTTAGGAACCTCTGCCCGCACCACGTCAAAAACATAGGATGTAATTTGGTCGTGCGGATCCTGTAATTGGTAAAAGGCATCATAGATGGTTTCACGGATTACCTTAAATTGAACCGAGATTTTTAGCCTCACAAAAACATCGTCTTTGGTTTTTGTTTCAACAATTACATCAAGCTGCTGGATTTTTAAATTGATGCGCCCTGCAATCTTATCAATAATCGGGATCTTGAATTGAAGCCCAGAATTGCGAATGCTTTGAAACTTCCCGAAACGCTCCACGATGGCCGCGGTTTGCTGCTTTACTGTAAAAATGCTCGAGAATAAAATAATGAGCGCCAACAGTATTATTGGTATTATAAAAAAATTCTCCATGCTTTTGATCTTTTATAAGGTTAGGGCGATGAAGATACAAAAATAAAGCTATTTTAGACCCTCCAAATCCATTCTACAATGCCTTTAAAAGCCTTATTTTTTATTTTCTTCCTATTTATTTTACAACAGACCTTTTCGCAGCGCAATTATGACAGCTACAATAGGCTTGGCATCACAGGCGGGTTAACTCTTTTCGATATCAATACTTCCGATCTGATTACTAAGCAGGGCATCGGGGTTGCCGGGGGGTTTACAACCCGGGGTTCTTTTCGGGGAAATTTCGACTTGATTTACGGAATCAGCTTTTACAATTCAAAAATCGGGGTTCAGGGAAGTTTTCTAACCGATACTCAAGATATTAATTACACAATCCAAGCGGCACAACTCAACTTTTTTGGGAGCTTTAACATCATAAAACACCATTTGAGTTTGGAGCTTGGCCCAATTTTGAACATCAATGGCAAAATGAAATTGGACAATGACCGCTATGAAAATTATATTGTTGATGGCTATTCCTTTTTGCGAGCGCAGGATATCGAAGATATTTCCCAAATCAATTTTCACGTTGCCGGGGGCATAACCGCAGGACTGGAATCATTTCGTTTGAGCGCTTTATATCAATACGGGGTTACCAATATGCTGCAAAAACTGAACGAAAAGGGTTTGGAAAACAAAGACTTTGAAGGTCACAGTTCCACAATAACAATAGCGGCGGTAGTTTATTTTTGATTCATAAAAACAACAGCTTTTTGAAGCCGGGAAATTGTTTCTTCCTTCCCCAAAAGTGAAGCAATATCAAATACTTCAGGCCCTTTCATTTCACCCACTAACGCCAACCGTAACGGCATCATCACGTTTCCAAAGCCGATTTTTTCTTCTGTGATCCACGTTTTTATTTTGACTGAAATATTTTCAGTTGTAAATTCTTCTGTTCCTTCCAAGATTTTTATTACATTTTGAAGCAATAGCGGGGTTTCTGTCTTAAAGGCTTTCGCGGAAGCCTTTTCATCATATTCGGCTGGCGCTTCAAAAAAGAAACTTCCATGCTCCCAAAAATCGCTTACAAAAGTGGCGCGTTCTTTTAAGATTGAAACTACCGCATTAAGGTTCAGCGAGGTTTGAATGTTTTTCGTTTTTAAAAACCTCGAAAACCGGTCGGCCAAAACTGCCACATTTTCTTGTTGCAAATAATAATGTTGGAACCATTTTGTTTTTTCGGGATCAAATTTTGCCCCGGATTTATGAACCCGGTCCAATTCAAATGCTGTTACCAGCTCATCTAAACTGAAAATTTCCTGTTCCGTGCCCGGGTTCCAGCCCAATAACGCCAAAAAGTTTACTACCGCGTCGGGCAGATAGCCCACTTCCCGGTATCCGGAAAAATTTTCGCCGGAGGCCGTTTTCCATTCCAATGGGAAAACGGGAAAGCCCATTTTATCCCCATCCCGCTTGCTCAATTTTCCTTGCCCAACAGGCTTCATTATAAGAGGCAAATGCGCAAACTGCGGGGCCTTCCAACCAAAAGCGCGGTAAAGCAAAATGTGCAGCGGCATCGATGGCAACCATTCTTCGCCTCGGATTACGTGCGTAATTTCCATTAAATGGTCGTCGACAATATTGGCCAAATGATAGGTTGGCATCCCATCGCTTTTGAACAAAACCTTATCATCCAAAATACGTGTATCAATTTCTATTTCGCCACGGATGATGTCGGTTATGTGAAGTATTTCAGCTTCGGGAGATTTAAATCGGATAACATATTCTTCGCCGGAGGCCAGTTTTTCATGAATTTCTTTTTCAGAAAGTGATAATGAATTTTTTAATTTTAATCGGTTGTGCCAATTATATATAAAGGTTTTTCCATTGTTTTCGTGATCTTTCCGTTGCGCATCAAGTTCTTCTGCGGTATCGAAAGCATAATAAGCATTCCCGGATGAAAGTAAAGCTTCGGCATATTCTAAATATAAATGTTTGCGCTCGCTTTGTCGGTATGGTCCAAAACCGGCTTCTTTTCCCGGGCCTTCATCAAAGGAGATATTGAGCCAATTTAAAGCTTCAACAATGTAATTTTCCGCCCCTGGAACGTAACGACTTTGGTCCGTATCTTCAATACGCAGCAGGAAATCCCCACCATGTTTTTTGGCAAAAAGGTAATTATACAAAGCAGTTCGGACCCCGCCAATATGCAGTGGACCTGTTGGGCTGGGAGCAAAACGGACACGGACTTTTTGTTGCATGGATTTTTTTTGAATGGCAAAGATACAATTCCCTATTAGCAATTTTTAGCCAAAAGGTTAAAAGTGAAATCTCACAAACATTTTATTGTTTTTTGGAGCAATTCTTGATGTTTCACTTCTATTGAAATATTATCGTATTTTCGAAGTTCCTTTTTAAGGAGAACCAAAGCCTATGAGCACTTTCGGCATCATTCAGCAAAAGCTTGAACAATTTATTAGGAAATATTACTTCAATGAACTGATCAAAGGCGCAATCCTTTTTTTTGCCATTGGCTTACTGTATTTTTTGGCCACCCTTTTGGTGGAATATTTCCTGTGGCTAAACCCCACCGGGCGAACCCTTTTGTTTTGGACTTTCGTTTTGGTTGAAATTGCCTTGTTTGCCCGTTTTATAGCCTTCCCAATTGCGAAACTTTTAAAGCTTCAAAGAGGTATCGGGCATGAAGAAGCTTCCAAAATAATTGGCAATCATTTTCCGCAGGTTAACGATAAATTGCTGAACGTTATACAGTTGAACCAAAACCGTCGCGAAAGCGAACTCCTTGCAGCAAGTATCGATCAAAAGAGTTTCGAGCTTCAGCCCATTCCTTTTAAAAGCGCCGTGAATTTTAGTAAAAATTCAAAATATTTAAAATATGCCGCCATTCCGATTGCCGTTTTTTTATTGTTTAATATTTTGGGCGCCGATGATGTTTTTTCGGGCAGCTACAAACGGGTAGTGAACTATGATACTGCTTACGAACCTCCAGCTCCCTTTGCTTTTTATGTATTAAATGAAGATTTGAGTGCTATCGAAAACAAAAGTTTTACGCTGAAAGTTCGCGCTCAGGGCGATGTGCTTCCCGAAAACGCCAGTATTGTTTATAATAATGAAACCTATTATTTACAACAAACCGCGCCCGGATTTTACGAATATGTTTTTTCGCAACCCATTGAGGCCATTGATTTTCAGTTAAAGGCGAATAAAGTAATTTCCAAGGAATATACACTGGAGGTTTTGAAAACCCCCTCACTTGTGGCTTTTGAAATGGTTTTGGATTATCCTGCGCACACTGGGAAAAAAGATGAAATTTTAAAAAGTACCGGAAATGCCACTATCCCCGAAGGCACGCGGGTTTCTTGGAACGTGAGCGCCAAAAATACCAATGCGGTTAATTTAAAAACTGTCGATACGGTTTATTCCTTTTTAGCAAATGATGAAAATTTCAATTTTAAAAAGAATATTTTCAGCAAACTCGATTATGCGCTCACCACCTCTAATGAAAATTTGAAGGATTACGAAAACCTATCTTTTGCGCTTGGGGTTGTTAAAGATGAATTCCCTGAAATTGATGTGCAGTCCAAACAAGACAGCACAGACAGCCAACGGGTGTTTTTCCTCGGGCAGGCGTCTGACGATTATGGGCTTACAAAGCTGAGATTGGTTTATTATCCCGAAGGCGACGAGGCCAATAAAAATGTTGAAAATCTGTCAATTTCTAAAACTAATTTTGAGCAATTCGTATATTCTTTTCCGGGAAATTTGGTGTTGACCGAAGGAGTTGCTTATGAATATTATTTTGAGGTTTTTGATAATGATGCGCTTCACAATTACAAATCCACTAAGTCCGGAATTTATTTTTTCAGGAAATTGACCCAAGAAGAAAAAGAGGACGAGCAACTTCAAGAGCAGGAAAATTCAATAAAAGGACTCGATAAATCCTTGGAAGAAATGAAGATGCAAGAGAAGAAACTCGAGGAAATTTCGCGAACGCAAAAAGAGAAAAACGAATTGAACTGGAACGATAAACAAAAACTTCAAAATTTTATTGAAAGGCAGAAACAGCAAGAGGAAATGATGAAGAATTTTTCGAAAGAGCTCAAAGAAAATCTTGAAGAATTTCAGCCGGAAAATAAAGAAAACGATCCTTTTAAAGAACAATTGGAAGAACGCTTAAAAGAAAATGAAGAGCGTTTGAAGGAAAATGAAAAATTGTTGGATGAGCTGGAAAAACTTCAGGAAAAAATTCAAAAAGAGGAACTGACCGAAAAGTTGGAGAAGCTCTCAAAACAGAATAAAAACCAAGAGAAAAACCTCGAACAACTTTTGGAACTGACCAAAAGGTATTATGTAACAAAAAAGGCAGAAAAACTTGCCGATGAATTGTATAAATTGGGTGAAGAGCAGGAAAAACTTGCTGAAGAATCCGAAGAAAAAAACACAAAAGAGGAACAGGAAAAGCTAAACGATAAGTTTGAGGAAATCCAAAAAGAAATGGAAAAACTTCAAAAGGAAAATGAAGATTTGAAATCGCCAATGAAACTTGAAGAAGACAAACCGGGAGAGAAAGAAGTTGAAGAGGAACAACAAAAAGCCACGGATAAGCTTGGAAAACAAGATGCAAAAGGAGCCAAACCGAGCCAGAATAAAGCAGGTAAGAAAATGAAACAAATGGGCAAGCAAATGCAGATGGAGATGGAGGGCGGCCAAATGGAAACAATAGAAGAGGACGTGGAAATGCTACGGCAGATTCTCGACAACCTCGTTACTTTTTCTTTTGAACAAGAAGATTTGATGGAACAGTTCAAAAAGATAGAATACGGCAATCCCGTTTTCGGAAAAAGCCTAAACCTTCAAAATGATTTAAAACTCAATTTCCAACATATTGACGACAGTTTGTTTTCGCTTTCGCTTCGGCAGCCCTTGTTGAGCAACGTCATAAACACAACACTGACCGAAGTGCAGTACAATATTGATAAATCTTTGGAAAGGCTTGCTGACAACGAAACTCGACAGGGAATATCGAGCCAACAATATACCGTAACGGGCGCAAATGAACTTGCTATTTTGCTTAGCGATTTGCTTAACAATATGCAAAACCAAATGCAAATGCAAATGCCCGGCTCAGGTTCCGGCAAAGGAAAAGGCAAAGGACAGGGCGAAGGCGAAGGCGAAGGAAAAGGATTCCAATTGCCAGACATTATTGAAAAACAGGAAAGTTTAGGGGAAAAAATGAAGGAGGGAATAAAAAAAGGCAAAGATGGAAAAAGCGGAGAAGGCGATGGCGAGGGTGAAGGTGAGGGTGAAGGCAAGGGCGAAGGTAAAGGAGACGGGGATGGAAAAGGGAGCGAAGGCAAAAATGGCCGTGAGGGGAAAGATGGTGAAAACGGCAATAATGAGGGCGAAAGTGAAGAAATGAATGGCGAAATTTATGAAATCTACAAACAACAGCAACAATTGCGGCAACAATTACAAGATAGGATGAGCAAAGAGGGCCTAAGCGGAAATGGGGGGGATTTGTTGAAAAAAATGGAAGGAGTGGAACAGCAATTGTTGGATAAAGGCTTTAACGAAAGAACGTTACAACAAATGATGAACCTTAAATATGAATTGATGAAACTCGATAAAGCTAATTTTGAGCAAGGCCAAGAAACGAAAAGGGAAAGTCGGACCAACCGCAGCAGCTATCAAAACACAAATAGGCTATCGCCCGACGACATTAAAAAATACTTTAACACTACGGAAATTTTGAACAGGGAGGCATTACCTTTGCGGCAAGAATATAAAACCAAAGTACAGGAGTATTTTAAGAAGGGAAATGATTGATTTTAATTACCAAGCAGATTTTAAGCTTCAAAATGAAAATGAAATTTCTCAATGGATTTCGGATATAATTGAAGTTGAAAATTTTGATGTAGGTGATATACTTTACGTTTTTTGCGATGATAAATTTCTCCACAAATTGAACATGGACTATTTAAACCACGACACTTTTACTGATATTTTGAGCTTTGATTATAGTTTGGAGAATCAGATTTCCGGTGAAATTTATATTTCTATTGAGCGTGTTAAGGAGAATGGCATAACTTTTACCACGGCCTTTTTGGACGAACTTCATAGGGTAATGATTCATGGAATCTTTCATTTTTGCAATTATAAAGACTCTTCTAAATCTGAAAAGAAAATAATGCGCAACAAAGAAGATAAAGCACTTTCATCACGCCAATTCCTTTAGGCATTGATTCTCAGAAACTTGAAAACTTTTCTTTAATTTATTTATTAAAATGTACATTTGCACCCCGTAAAAATCTAATTAATTTGTTCCACGTGGAGCTTTTAAAAATATGTTTCCAAACGAATATGATGTAATTGTGGTTGGTGCTGGCCATGCGGGTTCGGAGGCGGCTGCGGCTGCTGCTAATCTTGGCTCAAAAACGCTATTGGTGACCATGAACCTACAAAACATAGGACAAATGTCCTGTAATCCTGCCATGGGTGGAATTGCAAAAGGGCAAATAGTGCGTGAAATTGATGCCATGGGAGGTTACAGTGGAATAATATCCGACAAAACCGCTATCCAATTTAAAATGCTTAACAAATCCAAAGGACCAGCCATGTGGAGCCCAAGGGTTCAAAGTGACCGCATGCGTTTTTCCGAGACATGGAGACAAATGTTGGAACAAACCCCCAATTTAGATTTCTACCAAGAAATGATAGCTGGGATTGTAGTGGAAAAGGATAAAATTGTTGGCGTCCGAACTTCGTTGGGGATGGAAATCCGCGGAAAAAGCGTAGTGCTCACCAATGGAACTTTTTTAAATGGGTTGATTCATATTGGCGAAAAACAATTTGGTGGTGGCCGTGCGGGCGAAAAGGCCGCAACTGGGATTACCCAAGATTTAGTGAATATGGGATTTACTTCCGGAAGAATGAAAACCGGCACTCCTCCTAGGGTTGACGGAAGGTCTCTTAATTTTTCAAAAATGACCGAACAACCCGGGGATGAAATTCCCGAAAAATTTTCTTATTCGGATAATACACAACCCTTAAAAATTCAGCGCTCATGCCACATGAGCTATACCAGCACCTTGGTTCATGACCTTTTGAGGGAAGGATTTGATCGTTCGCCTATGTTCAATGGTTCAATTCAAAGCATTGGTCCCAGGTATTGCCCCTCTATCGAGGACAAAATAAACCGTTTTGCCGATAAAGATAAACATCAACTATTTGTGGAACCCGAAGGTTGGGACACTGTTGAATATTACATTAATGGGTTTTCGACTTCATTGCCTGAAGATGTTCAATTTAAAGCGTTACGCCAGGTAGTAGGGTTTGAAAATGTAAAGTTTTTTCGCCCCGGTTATGCCATCGAGTATGATTATTTCCCACCCACACAATTAAAACACACGCTTGAGACCAAATTAATTTCAGGTCTTTATTTTGCGGGACAAATTAATGGCACAACAGGTTATGAAGAAGCGGCCTCACAAGGTTTGATGGCAGGCATTAATGCACATTTAAAAGTTCATGATAAAGATCCATTCATTTTACAAAGAAACGAAGCATACATCGGTGTTTTAATCGACGATTTAATTACTAAAGGAACCGAAGAACCATACAGAATGTTTACTTCTCGAGCGGAATATAGAACTCTTTTAAGGCAAGATAATGCGGATTTTAGACTAACACCCAAAGCCCATGCTATTGGGTTGGCTGATGATGAAAGGTTGCGAAAAATGGAAAAGAAAGAAAAGCAATCCATTGCTTTTGTTCAATTTTTTAAGGAAACGAGCGTAAATCCAGAGGACATTAACCCCATTTTGGAATTTAGAGATTCCGCTTTGGTTAATCAAAGCGATAAAATGTTCAAGATCTTTTCACGTCCAAACATCACCATGGAAGATATGCGTAAAATTGAGACGGTGGAAAATTTTATTCAAAATGAAAACCTTGACGCCGAAATGTTACAACAAACGGAAATTCAAGTTAAGTATGCTGGGTATATTTCAAAAGAAAAAAACAATGCTGATAAATTGAATAGGCTGGAAGATATCAAAATTCCCGAAAGATTTGATTACGCCAAATTGAAATCCCTTTCATTTGAGGCGAGAGAAAAACTTTTAAAAGTAAGGCCGGCAACACTCTCACAAGCTTCACGAATCAGTGGGGTTTCGCCTAACGACATTTCTGTTTTGTTAGTTTATATGGGAAGATAATTTTTAAGTTTCACGTGGAACACAAAATAGGTAATTTGAAGAATAACAAAAAGGAAACCTACATTTCCACCAAGGATTTTTTAATTTCTGGAGAAACATTTGATTTATTGCGTGACACTGAAACCGAAATGTTGGTTACATTTCCACAACCTTCCAAACAAAATCTCCATAAATACTACCAAAGCTCATCATATATTTCACATACGGACTCAAAAAAAGGGTTGACATCTTTTTTATATCAATGGGTAAAAAAAAGGGCTATAAAAAATAAATTGAACCTAATTTTAAAACTGAACAATGGCACAGGAAGATTGCTTGATATTGGTTCCGGCACGGGCGAATTTTTAAAAAAAGCAAATGATGCAGGTTGGATTGTAAACGGGGTTGAACCAAATGAAAATGCCCGTAAACTTGCAGCTAAAAAAAAAATACATCTTCGGGAAAGTATTGATGATTTTTCGAATGAAAAATTTGACGTGGTTACCCTTTGGCACGTCTTAGAACATCTTCCAGAATTAGAAGATTCTATCATCAAAATAGAAGAATTATTAAAACCAAAAGGCATATTAATTGTGGCGGTTCCCAATTATAAATCTTATGATGCAAAATATTATAAGCAATATTGGGCGGGTTACGACGTGCCGCGGCATTTGTGGCATTTTTCAAAAACATCAATGACATGTTTGTTTTCTGAAAAAATTAAACTTCAAAAAATTGAACCATTGCTTTTTGATTCATTTTATGTAAGTTTACTTTCAGAAAAATATAAAACCGGAAACAGCTTTTCAATAAAAGCATTGTTCATTGGTTTAATTTCAAATATCCACGCTTGGAAAACCAAAGAATATTCCTCTTTGATATATTGCTTTAAAAAGTCAAATTAGCAGTTTTAAAGCCTTTAGAGCAGTAATTGCTTTTCCCCGCCCACCTTGTGTTTAAATAAATTATTAACGGCTTAAATGGCTTTTATGGTCGCCGGGGCTTATAAATTTTAACAATTGGTAAATTAATTCTTTATAAGAAATGATTATACCAATTCAGGTTTATGAATTAGTCTCGTTAATTGAATAGACAAATCAGTAAAAATGATTTTGGAATTTCCATTACGCTCAATATGAAAATAGGCATCTTCCAATGCGGTACTTATTTCAAAAATATTATTTTGGTGAACAAAGGGAGAGAATTTTTCCAATGAAAATGATTTATCGTTTATTTCAAAAAACAAAAGCGAATCTGTTTTATAATTTAAAAGCAAAGCTTGCCGAAAAATATCCAAACAAAAAGAAAGATATTTTTTTTGTGTTTCCCGCCCTTGAGCCGCAAGTACATCGCTCCAATCCAGTAATTGATTGATGGAGTTTTTATGACCCTTCGCCCGAAACGCAGTGCGCACCCAAGTGATAAACCATCCTTCAAAAAGTAAATCTTCACCACTATTTTCGATTAGTTGAAGGGCTCTGGTAAAATCACCACCGCTCTGACTCGCTATTTTTTTTGCCTCATTTTCCGAAACAAAATGTTTTGAAACCAATGCTTCCATAATATCATTTTCAGAAAGTGAAGGAAAGTGGAGCCTTTGGCATCGAGAGCGGATGGTCGAAATTATACGGTCCTCATTTTCCGTTAAAAGCAGCAAAATTGTTTTTTCTGGCGGCTCTTCCAAAATTTTAAGGATTTTGTTGGAACACTCCGGATTCATCAATTCTGCCATCCAAATAATCAAAATTTTGTGCCCCCCCTCGTAAGCCTTTAACGACAATTTTTTTGCAATAGCTTCCGCTTCAAACTTGCTAATGTTCCCCTGCTTGTTCTCAATACCTAAGTTTTGCAGCCATTCAAATAAAGATGCGTAAGGGTTTCTCAGAACGAAATTCCGCCATTCCTCTGAAAAATTATCAGAAACTGCATTTTTTTTTATGTCTTCGGTGGTGTTCACCGGATAAATAAAATGGAGATCGGGGTGAGAGAGTTTGGCCACTTTATTGGCACAATTTAAATATCCCGGGCTATTTTTTTCATGGGCACTACATAGCAAATCCTTTGCAAAAGCAATGGCCATGGGTAAAAGCCCACTCCCTGGATTGCCTGTAAACAATTGGGCATGTGGAATTCGGTTATCTCTAATCGAATTTTTTAAATGAGATTTAATAGTTTCCTGCCCAATAATTTCTGAAAAATCCATCGTCAAAATTAAGGAATTTGAACTCATTTCGTACAGCAATTAAATTTTCGTTTTTTTAAAAAAGGTATCTTTGCTGCACTAAATTTTTTAGAAATGAAAACAATAGATGACATAAATTTTAAAGGAAAAAAAGCCCTGATCCGCGTTGATTTTAACGTGCCATTAAACGAAAAATCTGAAGTTACCGAGGCCACCCGAATTGAAGCGGCCAAACCTACAATCTTAAAAATATTAAATGATGGCGGCAGTTGCGTGCTGATGTCGCATTTGGGAAGGCCAAAAAACAGGAACAATGAAACCTCTTTGCGCCACGTAGTTCCAATTGCCGAAGAAATTTTTGGTGTGCCAGTTCAGTTTATAGATGATTGTATCGGGAAAAAAGTGGAAGATAAAGTTTCAAATTTAAAGCCGGGAGAAATTTTATTATTGGAAAATCTTCGATACTATGATGAAGAAGCTAATGGTGATGCCGGATTTGCCGAAAAACTATCAAAACTTGGAGATGTTTATGTAAACGATGCTTTTGGTACTGCCCACAGGGAGCACGCATCCACGGCTGTTATCGCCCGTTTTTTCCCCGATAATAAATATTTTGGTTTGTTGCTTGCGTCGGAAATAACGAATGTTGAAAAAGTACTCAAAGCTAATGACAAACCAGTAACGGCCATTATTGGCGGAGCCAAAGTCTCATCAAAAATCACAATTATAGAGAATATTTTAGACAAAATTGACCATCTTATAATTGGTGGCGGGATGGCATTTACTTTTATAAAAGCAAAAGGCGGTCAGATTGGCGATTCATTGGTTGAAGATGAAATGCTACAACTTGCGCTTGACATTTTGGAAAAAGCAAAAAACAAAAATGTTGCCGTTCATTTACCGGAAGATGCCATAATTGCCGATGCTTTTTCGGAAAACGCCAATACGGAAGTAAAGGAAATCGGCTCTATCCCCGCCGGCTGGATGGGCCTTGATACGGGGACTAAAACAAATGAAATTTTCGCGGATATTATTTCACATTCAAAAACTATTTTTTGGAATGGGCCTATGGGCGTTTTTGAAATGAAAAAATTTTCAAAAGGAACGGAATTTCTGGGGAATGCAATTGCAAGAGCCACAGAGAAAGGAGCTTTTTCATTAGTTGGTGGGGGAGATTCCGTTGCGGCGGCACAAAAGTTTAATTTGATCGACAAAATGAGCTATGTTTCGACGGGTGGCGGGGCAATGCTGGAGATGCTTGAAGGGAAAACCCTTCCCGGAATAAAAGCACTTTTGGATTAATCATTTGAGTCAATAATTGGATTTAGAGTGTTAAATATTTGGTTACAATCTTCATTTCCTTATTTTAGCTAAAATTTTCTTAAAAAAAAATCGTTTCACATACATTGTTACTGTTTATTGAAATATAATGTACAACCTGTTTGATGTTTTTCTAAAAAGCTTGAACGCAATATAAAATAACACATGAAATTAAAGAACCTCCCTTTTTTACTGTTCTTAGGATTCAGTATTGCTTTTGCACAAGACGGCAAAAAAACTCCAAATAGCCTCAAAACAAAAAAGATCCAAGTAGTAGATTCATTAAAAGTTTCTAAAATTTCAGAAGAATTTCCCTCCACATTAATTGCTACCCGAGTAAAGGATAGCACCGTTTTCAACTTAAAAGACAATGCCGTCGCCAAGAAAAAAGACAGTCTTTGGCTAAAGGAACTTTACAAATCCGATCTTTTTGAAGAAGTTTACAACACAGTGGCAACACAGAATTATGAAGTGGTGGATTATGACGAACTTCCCACCGAAGTGTTGAAACAACGCTTGAAAGATCTGGATGCCCGAACCCCATTTAAAGTGGAATATAACGCTTCGCTTGAAAGCGTTATTAAGCAATATTTAAAAAACCGAAGGGGCTCTTTGGAAAGAATGATGGTACTGAGCGAATATTATTTCCCGATGTTCGAACAGGAATTAGATAAGCACAATCTGCCATTAGAATTAAAATATTTGGCAATCGTGGAATCCGCCCTTAACCCAAATGCAAAATCCCGGGTTGGCGCTACTGGCCTGTGGCAATTTATGTTCCCAACGGGGAAAATGTTTGGGTTGGACGTAAGTTCTTACGTGGACGAAAGATCCGATCCTATTTTGGCCACGGAGGCTGCCTGTAAATATTTGAAAAGCCTAAACAATAGCTTCAATGATTGGGACATGGCTTTGGCGGCATATAATTCGGGCCCGGGAAATGTTTCAAAAGCAATTCGCCGTTCGGGTGGAAAAACAGATTATTGGGAATTGCGTGAATTTTTGCCACGCGAAACAGCAGGATATGTTCCCGCGTTTTTGGCAACGATGTACATTTTTGAATATGCAAAGGAGCACGGGTTTAAAAAACAAACTTCACATATTCCATACGTAGCCACCGATACTATTATGGTGAAACAACAAATTACTTTAGACCAGGTTTCAAAATTGACCAATATTGATATTGAGGAAATCGAGTTTTTAAACCCCGCATATAAACTTGGCATCATTCCAGTGGTGAAAGATGAAAATTACATGCTAAGGTTGCCGGTTGCGGCAGTGGGTACTTTTGTAGCCAATGAAGCAGCCATTTATGCTTTTGTAAAAGAAGACCTCATCAAAGCTGAAGATACGCTTCCCGAATTGGTTGATCAACCGGACAAGCTGAGGCATAAAGTGAGAAAGGGCGAGTTCCTTGGGAAAATCGCAAGCAAATATGGCGTAACAGTGAACCAGATCAAAACATGGAACGGGATGCGAAGCGCAACCGTTAGGGCTGGGCAAAACCTTATTATATACCCTAAAAATACAGCAAAGGCCGAGAATGCTATTGCATTTAATGAAACTTCAAAACAAGAGGTTGAAATTTTGGAAAAAACATATACCGTGAAGAATGGTGATTCCCTTTGGAGCATTTCCAAAAAATTTCCCGGGGTTAGTGTGCAGAATATCCAAAAATGGAACGATATTAGTGGAACTGTTTTAAAACCCGGAACTAAACTGAAGATATTCAAAGGATAGTTCCCAAACGGATCCTTTCATGAAACCACTTTTATTAGCCACGCTGTCTTTTTTTTTATTTCTTTCTTGTAACGAGGGCAACAAAAATAGCACGCGATATCTGCCAAAATCCGTTGGCACAACTAACACCCTTCAAATTATAACACCCAATGAACTTTGGAATGGAAGCGTGGGAGAAGAAATCCGGAAACATTTTGCGGCCCCCGCAGATGGCCTTCCTCAGGATGAGCCTTTATACGGTATGAATCAAATGCCCCCAGAAGCTTATTCGGGCTTCGCTCGCAATTACAGGCTCTTTTTGCACGCAAGTTTAGGTGATGAAGATAAAGTGTCAATCGCTACGAATGAATATGCCAAACCACAAAAAGGCGTAATAATAACTGCCACCTCTCGGGAAAAATTAATCGAACTCATTCAAACTAACGCCCCAAAAATTCTCGAAATTTTTCAAGAAACCGAAATTAAGGAGAAACAGCGCCAAATTGGTGTTTCACTTAAAAAGATGGATTCCTTAAAAAGAGTCATGGGGGTAACCCTAAAAATGTCCAGTGCATACCGCTTGGCACAAGCAACCGATAGTTTTTTTTGGTACCGTAAAGATTTGGAAAACGGAACAACAAATGTTCTTATTTATGAAATTCCTTTAAGCATGATAAGCGGCGATAGCGCCAGTGTGGGAGAAATCATCAAAATAAGGGATTCCATTGGCAGCAAATACCTTCCCGTTGAAGATGATGATAAATTCATCACCGAAGAAGCTTATGCTCCCTACCTTTTTACCACAAAAATCGATGGTAAATTTGCCTATGAAACCAAAGGCACTTGGGAAGTTAAAGATGTATTGATGGCAGGACCTTTCTTAAATTATGCTATACGTGATGAAGCAAATGACCGTTATTTAATTTTGGAAGGGTTTACATATGCCCCTTCCGGGGAAAAGCGGAACCTTCAATTTGAACTGGAAGCCATTTTAAAATCGGCCAAAATCGAATAGGTTATCACCGAATATAAAAAACCTGTTTACTTTTTTAAAGGTAAACAGGTTTTTTTATGGTAAAAGGAATTTAAATTTTGCCTTCTGTAGAATGTTCGTCTCGCAATGGCCTTTCAGAATTTAAGTCATCCTTACGTACATCTTCGGCTTTTTTTGCCGCTACATCATCTTTCGATGCGTTTTTGAATTCTTTTATGCCACCGCCCAATCCACGCATCATTTCAGGGATTTTTTTCCCGCCAAATAATAATAGCACCACCAAAATTATCAATATAATCTGGGGCCATCCAATAACTAAGGGTATAAAAAGTGCATTCATAATATCAATATTTTAATCCAAAGGTAACAAGTTTTCTCTATATATAACGTTAAGACTCCAAGTTTAGCCTAAAGCGACCGGGCTTTTATTTTATATTTGTACATAGCATTATTTGAGCAATGGCTGAAAAAGAAAAACTAAAACAAAACTTCAAAAAGAAACTGCTTAATAAGTATCGGCTGATCATCCTGAACGAAGAAACCTTCGAAGAGCGTTTTTCGTTCAAGCTCAACCGGCTGAACGTGTTCATCTTCAGCATGCTTTTTGCCTTTTTTTTGATTGCGGCCACTACCTACATAATAGCGTTTACAGGGCTTCGGGAATATATCCCCGGCTACTCCTCAACGGCGTTGAAAAGAAAGGCAACTGAAATGACATATCAAACCGATTCCCTTCAGAACATAATTAATGTCAACGAACAATATCTCGCCTCAATAAAAAAAGTGCTTACCGGCGATGTGAAAACGGTAAATTTCAATAAAGATTCAGTAATTGAAGCCGCAAAAGTAGATCCTTCCATTTTGGCCCAAACTTCCGAAAGAGATTTAAAATTAAGGGAACAAGTTGCCCAAGAAGATAAATACAATCCATTATTGGCAAAACAAAACCTTGAATATGCGTTTTTTCCCCCGGTAAAAGGAACCATAACTGAAAGATATGATGTAAAGACAAAACATTTTGCAGTGGATGTGGTAACCATAAAAAATGCCCCAGTAAAGGCCGTTGCCGACGGCACAGTTATTTTTGCAGAATGGACCGCCCAGACCGGCTATGTTATTATCTTGAAACATGGCAACGATTTTATTTCTGCCTATAAGCACAACGCCACGCTTACCAAAGAGCAGGGCGAACAGGTGCGGGGCGGTGAGGTGATAGCTACCGTGGGCAATACGGGCGAACTCACCACCGGCCCGCACCTTCATTTTGAACTTTGGCGGGACGGTTTTCCTATTAACCCCGAAGGTTTCATTGATTTTGATTGAATGCTATGAATATAAAATCTTTGGGCGCAAAAGTCTTCGCTAAAATTACCGTTGGGAAAATAAAAAAATGGGCCTCAAAACCCCAAGAAACACAGCTAAATGTTTTTAAAAAACTGGTTTCCGAGGCAAAAAATACTGCTTTTGGTAAAGACCATAATTTTGAAAAAATTTCAAAATATGCCGATTTCCAAAAAAGTGTTCCAGTTAGGGATTACGAAGCTTTAAAACCATACGTCGATAGAGTTGTTGCGGGCGAAGAGAATATTCTATGGCCGGGGAAGCCAGTATATTTTGCAAAAACCTCTGGCACCACTTCCGGTGCAAAATACATCCCCTTGACCAAAGCTTCGATGCCCCACCACATTATAGCCGCACGGAACGCAATTCTTTGCTACATTTATGAAACGGGCAAAAGCAATTTCGTGAATGGGAAAATGATTTTCTTGCAGGGCAGCCCCCAAATGACCGAAAAAAACGGGATAAAAATTGGCCGCCTTTCGGGCATCGTGGCCCATTACGTTCCTGCCTACCTTCAAAAAAACCGAATGCCTAGTTGGGAAACCAATTGCATTGACGATTGGGAAACCAAGGTGGATGCCATCGTAGAAGAAACCAAAAATGAGAATATGACTGTGATCAGCGGAATCCCGTCCTGGGTACAGATGTATTTTGAAAGGCTTTCAAAAACATCGAGCAAAAAGGTGGGCGAGTTGTTCAAAAATTTTAATCTTTTCATTTATGGTGGAGTGAATTATGAACCCTACCGCGCAAAGTTTGAAGCCCTGATTGGCCGAAAAGTCGATAGTATTGAATTGTATCCCGCCAGCGAAGGCTTTTTCGCTTTTCAGGATAAGCAAAATGAAAAAGGAATGTTGCTCCAATTAAATTCCGGCATCTTTTACGAATTCATTGAAGCATCAACTTTTTTTGAAAACAACCCCCGCCGGCTCACCATTGGAGATGTAAACTTGGCCGTGGATTATGTGCTGATAGTCTCTACTAATGCTGGGCTTTGGGCCTATAATCTGGGCGACACGGTTCGGTTTACCTCCTTAAAGCCATACCGGGTAATTGTTTCCGGAAGAATCAAGCATTTTATTTCGGCATTTGGCGAACACGTGATTGGGAAAGAAGTGGAGCAGGCCATGCAGGAAGCAATGTCAGAAATTCCTTTTTCAATTTCAGAATTCACAGTGGCGCCTCAACTTGAAACCGACTTGGGCCAACTGCCGTATCACGAATGGCTCATCGAATTTGAGAGCGAACCGGAAAACCTTCATGAATTGGCTTCATTGCTCGATGCCTCCATGCAAAAACAGAATTCCTATTATTTCGATTTAATAAAAGGAAAAGTGCTTCAGCCTTTAAAAATAACAGCTCTTTCCAAAAATAGTTTTCAAGCCTACATGAAATCCCAAGGAAAGTTGGGCGGGCAAAACAAAATCCCAAGGCTTGCTAACGATCGGAAAATTGCCGATGCACTGCTAAAAATCCAAGCCTAAAATTTGTACTATCTTTGGACCAATGACCGATTTGACCAAACATACACGGACCCGAGCCCAAGAAAGCACGGGAGCAATCGAGCGGCTTTACGTTACCATGCGGCATTTGTTCAATCGAGGGTTTTATAAACCGATGGGCATTTCGGGGGAAACGCTTCGTGAATCTTTATTGATATTACGGCCCGAAATTTATGGTTCCATTTCCGAAGAAAAAATCGAACTCCAAGGACTTTTATACGTTATCGACAGACTTCCGTACGGCATCGAGGAATGCAGGTTTATCAATTTAACAAGCGATGAAGGATATAAAAATTCACATTTCGAACCGATCATTCCCTTAAAAAGAAGAAGGAATTGTTACCGCATTGATGACCTTCAAATGAACATTGAGATCACTCGGGGCCGTTCGGACATTTATGATATTTTGACCCACCTCACTTTTCTTTATATCGAAGCGCAAAAAATCATGAAACAGGTAATGAACACCGATGAGGGCACAGTAATCCGCGATTGGAAAAAATTGGAGGATGCTGCGCTCAAGGAAGGAAAACTTACTCAACAGGAAAAAGAAATTGCCCTTACACACACCGCCAATTTCTTGGGAAGGACGTTCAAGGAAGTAAGCGAGATTTATCCCTATTTCGCGAGTAAAAAAAACGAAAACCGTTTTTTGAATATTATTTATTATTTGGGAAAACGCGCCATCGAAGAACTTGTGGAGGACACCCAAAGGGTCATTACTTTCAGCCCAGTGCTTCGCGAACGTTTGGGCCATCATATACACGGCGAACGTTGGGCATTGAAAATCAAGCAAACTTTAGAAGAGAAAGGGTTATTGGCCAGGCCACTTCACATTATTAGTGCCAATATGCACAGCGTGATGAACACGCTTTTCGCCCCCAAAGCCTTGCAAAAGGAATTGAAAACAAAAACTCCACTTGAAATATTTGAATCGCTTAGCAGTCCGCTCAATACAAAATTACGGGATAAGGTAACCAAAACGGCTATTGAAAACGGCATGACCTATATTGAGGATTTTAGCGGCACGAGCATCGATGTCCAAATTTTTGACTGTTCTTTTTTAACAGAAATTGAAACCGAAAACAAAAAATCTTTGAACGAAAAACCTGTAATCATCGTTATGGATTACGCTTTTGGGGAGCAAGCCTACGAAACCATGGACGAATTGTTGAAACCCTATACCGACACCCATAAAATAAAGCATTTTTTGAACGTGGTTTCAGTTTCCATTATGGGAAAGGCCGGAATCCTCGAAGGCGGAAAAGGCGATATCATGATTCCGTCCGCTCACGTTTTTGAAGGGACGGCAGATAATTATCCATTTAAAAATAAATTAAAAAAATCGCTTTTCAACGAAGATGGCGTAAAGGTTTGTACAGGAACGATGATAACAGTTTTGGGGACTTCACTTCAAAACCGGGATATTTTGAAGTTTTTCCACAAATCCACCTGGAATGTTATCGGGCTGGAAATGGAAGGCGCACATTACCATAAAGCGATACAGGCCGCGTCAAAAATCAGGCGGAGCATCAGCCCCAAAGTAAAGGTTAGATATGCCTATTATGCTTCGGACAATCCTTTGGAAACTGGCAGTACATTAGCTTCCGGCGGGTTGGGAACTACGGGCGTAAAACCCACATATTTGATTACCGAAAAAATTTTAAAACAAATTTTAGAGTGAAAAATAATATTTTAATAACCGGTGGCGCAGGATTTATAGGTTCTAATTACGTGGAATTTTTCATGGAAAACTCCAAGGATGAAATTTTTGTGCTGGATAAACTAACCTATGCCGGAAATTTAAAAAATTTGGATGCCGTTTCGCGGCTTCCGAATTACAATTTTATAAAAGGTGATATTTGCGATGTAGCCCTTATTTCAGAACTTTTTACAAAACATCAATTTAAAACTGTTGTCCATTTTGCTGCAGAATCGCACGTTGATAATTCCATTTCCGGGCCCGCGGAATTTATACAGACCAATATCGTTGGAACATTTAATTTGCTTCAAAACGCCTATAAAACTTGGATGATCGGTCCGCGTCAAATAATAAACGGTTTTGAGAAAGCACGTTTTTTACATATTTCCACCGATGAAGTATACGGCACTTTAGGAAAAACAGGATCGTTTACCGAAGATACCCCGTATGCGCCAAATAGCCCGTACAGTGCCTCCAAGGCCTCGTCGGATTTTATTGTTCGAAGTTATTTTCACACCTATGGATTGCCGGTGGTAACTACAAACTGTTCAAATAATTACGGCCCCCATCAGCATAGTGAAAAATTGATCCCCACCATTATTCGAAAAGCAATTTCGGGTGAACCAATCCCCATTTACGGTGATGGAAAAAACGTCCGGGACTGGCTTTATGTAAAAGATCACTGCAACGGAATTCAACTTGTTTTGGAAAAGGGAAAAATTGGGGAAACATATAATATTGGTGGAAGAAATGAACGCGAGAACCTGTATATTGCCGAGGCCATTTGCAAAATTTTGGATAAATTAAAACCGAAAGAAAAACGTTATAAAGAGCAAATTACTTTTGTAAAAGACAGGCCCGGCCACGATTTTCGTTATGCCATCGATGCTGCTAAAATTGAAAAGGAACTGGGATGGAAGGCAGAAGAGGATTTTGAAAGCGGGATTAAAAAGACAATCGAATGGTATTTGGAAAGGTAAATATTCGATTTTCGGATATGGCCCTTGACTATAACCACATAAACTTTTTAAAAAAATAAAAAATGAGAGGTATCATTTTGGCCGGCGGGTCCGGCACCAGATTGCACCCTATTACCCTAGCCGTGAGCAAGCAACTGATGCCGGTATATGACAAGCCGATGATCTATTATCCGTTGTCCACGCTTATGTATTCTGGGATTCGGGAAATTTTGATTATTTCCACGCCACAGGATTTGCCTTTGTTCAAAAAATTATTGGGCGACGGAAAAAACCTCGGCTGCACCTTTGAATATGCCGAACAGCCAAGCCCGAACGGCCTGGCCGAAGCTTTCATTATTGGGAAGGAATTTATTGGGAAAGAAAAAGTTGCCTTGATTTTGGGCGACAATATATTTTACGGATCCGGCTTGAAAGAATTGCTTCAATCAAACAATGACCCAACCGGCGGGGTTATTTATGCTTATCACGTTCTCGATCCCGAACGTTACGGTGTTGTGGAATTCGACAAAAACGGCAAAGCGCTTTCCATTGAAGAAAAACCAAGAAACCCAAAATCCAATTATGCCGTGCCAGGAATTTATTTTTATGATAACAGCGTGGTGGAAATTGCCGCCAATATTAAACCAAGCCATCGTGGTGAACTCGAAATAACCGATGTGAACAACGAATATCTTAAAAAAGGCAATTTAAGCGTGCGCATTTTGGACAAGGGAACCGCTTGGCTGGACACGGGTACTTTTGCTTCGCTGATGCAGGCAGCACAATTTGTGGAGGTCATTGAAGAACGGCAAGGCTTGAAAATAGGAGCCATTGAAGAAGCGGCTTATGAAATGGGCTACATTACCAAAGCACAATTGAACGAATTGGCAACACCATTATTGAAAAGCGGCTATGGTAAACACTTACTTCAACTACATTGATTTTGGAAATAAAGGAAACAAATTTAAAAGACTGTTTTATCTTAAAGCCCCGGGTTTTCAAAGATGAGCGGGGCATTTTTTCTGAAACCTTCAACAAAAAGGTTTTCGAAAAAGCTGCGGGGCTGAACGTTGATTTTGTTCAGGACAATCAATCAGTTTCGCATTTTGGCGTATTGCGGGGGTTGCATTTTCAATTCGGAAAAATGGCTCAGGCAAAATTGGTGAGGGTAATACAAGGGAAGGTTTTGGACATCGTTGTGGATATCCGAGAAAATTCAAAAACATTTGGAAAATCTTTTTCCATTATTTTGGATGATGAAAATCACGAGCAATTATTTGTGCCACGGGGGTTTGCGCATGGGTTTATAACCCTCTCTGAAAAATCAATTTTTGCTTATAAATGCGACAATTATTATGACACCACATTCGAATCCGGCATTATATACAATGACGCAACCCTGAGGCTGGATTGGCATCTTTCCAAAGAAGATTTTATAATTTCTGAAAAGGATTTGCAACTTCCAACATTCGAAGAATTCCAAAAAAGATTTCCGCCCTCGCGGAATGATGTATGAAAAAAATACTGGTAACAGGCGCAAACGGACAATTGGGGAGATGCATCAAGGACGCGGCACCACAGTTTCCCGGGCTTGATATTCTGTTTGTTGCCAAGGAAGATTTGGATATTGGGGATGAAGCTTCACTCAAAATATTTTTCCAAAAAAACACTTTTCATTACTGCATAAATACCGCCGCCTACACTAATGTTGAAAAAGCCGAAAGCGACCCTGAAAAAGCATTTCAAATCAATTCTGAAGCGGTTAAAAAATTGGCGCAAAAGTGCAAGGAATACGGCACCGTTTTGCTTCATGTTTCAACCGACTATGTTTTTGACGGTAAGAAAATTACTCCATATAATGAAGATGACGAAACCAATCCCATCAATGTTTACGGGGCTTCTAAACGAAAAGGGGAACAGTATATCCAGGAAAATTGCGATAAATATTTCATTTTCAGGAGCTCTTGGCTGTATTCTCAGTACGGGCATAATTTCTATAAAACTATTTTAAGAAATGCGAAAGAAGGTAAACCGTTAACTATTACCACCGAACAAACCGGAACACCCACCAATGCTAATGATTTGGCGGAAACGCTATTGGTTGTAATTAATTCCGGAATTGAAGACTATGGCATTTATCATTATAGTAATGGCGGCGAAACCACTTGGTTCGGTTTTGCCGAAGCGATATTAAAACATTCAAATCTGGACCAAAAAACAAAACTTGCTAAAACCAATCAATACGTTACTTTTGCAGCGAGGCCAAAATACAGTGTTTTGGACAGTTCTAAATTTCGCAACATTTTTAAAATGAAACCAAAAGGCTGGGAAGAAAGCCTTCAAAACCAAACCACCAAACAGGACCACATGGAGCCACACAGCAATAAACACCAACCATCCGAAGAAATAGATCTCGGGTACCTTTTTAATAAATTTGGGGATTTTATAAAAAAATGCATAAAACTGCTTTTTTTGGTCATTGCGTTTTTCTTGAAATATTGGATCATTACAGTTATTTTGATCGTTGTGGGGTTTGCGCTTGGCTATTATATGGACATGAATTCAAAAAGGGTATATTCCAATGAGGCCATCGTGATTCCAAATTTTGAAAGCGTGGATTATTTATATGATGAGGTTGAAATGTTGAACGCAAAATTGAAAGCCAACGACACGTTATATTTCAAAAGCATACTGGACACTAATTATGTAAGGTTTGTAAGTGTTGAAATTGAACCCATTGTGGATATTTATAATTTTGTGTCTGAGTCTAGGGAGAACATAGATATTTTTAGGATATTCACTCAAAATCAGGATGTGTCAGAATATATTGAAGACATAACCACTAGCAAGTATTATAAATATCATCGACTTAAATTTGATATTATAGGGAACGAATATTCTGAAGAAATTGTGGAAGGCTTGATGAATTCTATAAACCAAAACCCGCATTATTTGGAATATCAAGCGATAGGCAGAGAAAATACTGCATTACAAATTGCAGAAAATGAAAAAATGATAGCTCAAGTGGACTCCATCATTAATGCTGCTTCTTCTTTTGCTGCGGGCAACCTAAGCAGTCAATCGGTATATATTAATGATAATAGCCAATTGAGCAATCTTATTACTTCGAAACGTGAATTACTGGACGACAGGTTAAAATATAAAATGCGCGAAAAGGACGAAACGGAAATTGTAAAATTGGTGAGTGCTAATTACAACGTGATCGGCGATGAAGGTTTAAACATCAGCAAAAAAATAAAATATCCCATATTGCTGGTTTTCTTATTTGGACTGTTCTATTTCGTTCGCTACAGCTACAAAAAACTCAAGGAAATTTCCGAAAGGGATTAATTTTAAATGAAATCCGGAACGTGATAAAATGAAAAAAAAAATCCTGATCGTGTTTGGCACTCGCCCCGAAGCCATAAAAATGGCTCCATTGGTAAAGGATTTTAGAGCTGACACCCAAAATTTTGAAACCCGAGTTTGCATTACGGCACAGCACCGCGAAATGCTGGACCAAGTCCTTACTTTTTTTGAAATCAAGCCCCATTACGACCTGAATTTAATGAAGCCCGATCAAAATCTTTATTCATTAACGGCAACCATAATTGAAGAGATGAAACCCGTCTTGGAAGATTTTGGGCCCCATTTTGTTTTTGTGCATGGCGATACCACCACCACCATGGCCGCCTCTCTAGCAGCTTTTTACAGTGGGGCAAAAATTTGCCACGTGGAAGCCGGGCTACGTACTTTTAAAAAAAGAAATCCTTTTCCCGAAGAAATGAACCGGAGCGTTGCGTGCCGGATTGCAGATTTTCATTTTGCGCCCACCGAAACTGCAAAAAACAACCTTTTGAAAGAAAACATCGAAGAAGAGGCGATATTGATAACGGGAAACACCGTTATAGATGCGCTCTTTTACAGTGTTGAAAAATTAAATAGCGGAAATTATTCGGATAACGAAATTGAAGTACTGAAAAGCAATTTGGATCTCAATAAAAAAATCATTCTTGTAACCGGCCACCGCCGCGAAAATCACGGAGAAGGATTTGTTAGGATTTGTAAAGCATTGAAAGAAATAGCCGTAAACAATCCTCAAGTACAAGTGATTTATCCGGTGCATTTAAACCCCAATGTTCAAAAACCCGTTTATGAAATTTTGGGGGGAATTCCGAACATAAATTTGATGGCCCCGTTAAGTTACCCCGCCTTTGTTTGGCTAATGGAAAAATCCTATCTCATAATAACCGACAGCGGCGGCGTACAGGAAGAAGCCCCAAGTCTGGGAAAACCGGTTTTGGTTATGCGAAGCACCACCGAACGCCCAGAAGCAGTGGAGGCCGGCACCGTAATTTTGGTTGGCACAGATACACAAAGGATATTTGACGAAACCCAAAAGCTATTGAACGATGAATCTCATTACAGAAAAATGCAAAAACTGCACAACCCCTATGGTGATGGCAAGGCGTGCAAAAGGATCGTAGAACTTTTAATGAATGAAACTGAAAATGAACAATAACAAACCAACGGTTACCATGGTGGGGTTGGGCTATATAGGTCTGCCCACCGCGGCTTTAATTGCTAGTAACGGCCTTAAAGTTACCGGCACCGATGTTAGTAAAAAGGTAGTGGAAACCATTAACAAGGGCGAGATTCACATTGTGGAGCCAGACCTTGACGGCTTGGTGCACCACGTCGTCAAAAAAGGAATGTTGCACGCTTCGGTCACTGCAAATGAGTCCGATGTTTATTTAATAGCTGTCCCCACGCCATTTAAAGAAGGTTTTCAGCCAGACATTTCGTATGTTGAAAATGCCGTGAAAGCAATTATCCCAACCCTAAAATCGGGTGTATTGATCATTATCGAATCCACAAGCCCTGTTGGTACCACTGAAAAAATGCAACAATTGATTTTAGCACACAGACCGGAGCTTAAGGGAAAATTCCACATGGCATATTGCCCCGAGCGCGTTTTGCCGGGGAATATTATATATGAACTTGCTCATAATGACCGCGCCATCGGCGGGATTGATGTAGCTTCCACAAAAAGGGCAGTCTGGTTCTACAAACATTTTGTTAAAGGCAACCTGCACGAAACCAATGCCCGTACTGCCGAAATGTGCAAATTGGTTGAAAATGCTTCCCGCGATGGTCAGATTGCCTTTGCCAATGAACTTTCCATGATTTGCGACAAAGCCGGAATCAATGTTTGGGAACTCATTTCCCTAGCCAATAAGCACCCGAGGGTAAACATCCTACAACCTGGAACGGGAGTAGGTGGACATTGTATAGCGGTGGATCCATGGTTCATCGTTTCCGAATTCCCGGAGGAAAGCCAAATGATACGAAAGGCCCGCGAAATCAATAATTATAAGACACAATGGGTTATTGAAAAAATAAAAAACAAGGCCTTGGCTTTTGAAATAGAGCAAAAAAGAAAACCCATTATTGCGTGTATGGGCTTGGCCTTTAAGCCCAACATAGACGATTTGAGGGAATCCCCTGCGGTTATGGTGGTCAATCAATTGGAGAAGGAAAACCTGCAGCTTTTAAAGGTAGAGCCTAACTTACAAAACGGAAAATCCGAAGGGTTAACAGATTGTAACGATGCTGTAAAACAGGCGGATATAGTGGTTTATTTAGTAGCGCATAAAGAGTTTTTTAATATAGTTACAGATAAGGCGGTGTTGGATTTTTGTGGTATACTATGCTAGAGAATTAAAGGGGCATACTTTTTTATAAAACGCGCTAAAAATAATTAAGATTAATCCAATGAAAATAATCTATAATTCGGCATTATTTAAGAATATGTCTTCATTGGTTTTGATTCAAATTGCCAATTTTGTAATTCCTTTATTGATAGTTCCCTATATTAGTAGGATTATCGGTATTGAGAATTATGGAAAATTGGAGTACGCACGTACATTTGTCCTCTATTTTACCATATTAATAGATTATGGGTTTAATCTTACTGCAACACGTGAAATATCCATTCAACGTGACAATCGAGAGAAAATCAATGAAATAATCACTAATATCTTTATAGCTAAATTTATTTTATTTCTAATTGCGTCATTAATTTTTTGGTGTCTTCTTTATTTTGATGGGACCTTAAGTCAAAAATCCTCACTTCTCTGGGTAACTTATCTTATCAACTTTGGATTTTTGCTATTTCCGCTTTGGTTTTTTCAAGGGATAGAAAAACTAGCTACGATTGCATATATTAATTTTGGGATTAAATTGATAATAGTTAGCGGAGTAATATTTTTCATTAAAGAAAGCAGTGATTATTGGATCTATAATCTATTCTTGTCCATTGCGCAAATAGCTACTGGAATTGTTGCGGTATATATACTTTATTCTAAATACAATTATCGTTTTCAGAAACCCTATTTAAAAAAGGTTATAAGGCAATTTAAAGATGGTTTAAATGTTTTTCTTACTACAATTTTGGTTTCGATTTTTGTGAGTTATGCTTTTATCCTACTACAAAAATTTGGAACCGACCTCGAGGTGGGTGCTTATTCAACTGCTAATAAACTGGTAATGACTGTTCAAGTATTGTTATTATTACCGTTCAGTCAGGCTTTTTTTCCTTTTATTTCCAAAACAGCTAAGGAAGATTTAAATTTATTTAAAAATCATATGAAAAAAGCTTCAATTGTTGTTGCTATTATTACATTTTTAATAGGGCTTTTTACTTTTATCTATGCTGAATTAATAATTAGAATAATTTTTGGCGATGACTTCCTTTACGCCACCCAAACACTTAAAATATTGGCATTTCTACCTGTTTTTACGATTTTAAATAACCTTTTCGCTTATCAAGGTCTTTTAAGCTTAAATCAAGACAGGATTTTTTTTTGGATACATGTATTCTTTACTATCATAATAGTAGGAGGCAGTTATTTTCTTGTTCCCATCTATGGATTGCAGGGCGTAGCTTATATTAGGATAATATCAGAAATATTGCTTATGTCTGTTTCCTTGTTTTATTTAACAATCGCATTAAAAATAAAAATAAATGCGGATTAAAGTTTCCATTATAATACCTGTATATAATACAGCAGAATATTTAGAAAAATGTTTAAAAAGCATCTTGAATCAAGATTTAGAAAGTATCGAGATTCTTATTATTGATGATGCTTCCACGGACAATTCTTATCAGATACTTGAAAATTTCAAAAACAATGACGAAAGAATCGTCCTAAATAAATTAGAACATAATCAAGGACAAGCAAAAGCTAGAAATTGGGGAATATGCCATGCGAGTGGAGATTATATTCTGTTTTTGGACAGTGATGATTTTTTGGAAACAAATGTCCTAAAAAAATTATATAACACAGTTTTGCTTGAAAATTTGGATATTCTGGAAGCTAGACATTTTCGTTTATACGATGCTAGAAAAATAGAATATCCTTCAAATTTTAAATCCTTGAATAAAGCCCTGCCTGGTGATAAATTTTGGAAAGAATCTGGTAATATTTCGGTGGTGGTGTGGGATAAAATTTGGAAACGCACTTTTCTAGTAGAAAATAATATTTCATTTGAAGATAGAAAGTTTGAAGATGTGGACTTTGTAGTAAGAGCATTTATGAAAGCGGAAAAAGTGAAAAATATTGATTTATTTATTTATAATTATCTCATTCGAAACAATTCCACAATGACTTCTTTAGTTGTGCCACAAAAAGTTCAAGATTACGTTGGACTAACTCAAGAATTGGATAGACTTTCTTTGATGGCAGCCACGTTAGAAATGAAAGAAGCCATACAAAAATTACTTAATTACAATTTTTTGAGTGCTCCCGATTATTTTAGAGAAATAGATAATGAAGAAGTACGAAATAATTTTTTAAAATTCAAGAAAATCTACAATAAGCATCGGTGGAGTATAATTACTAATAAACCCACTAACTTTTTATTACGTATTTTTATTTTTATAAATCCATTTCTAGCAAACAAAATGTACAAAAAATTTAAACCTTAATGTTATTATAATCCATTTTTTAACTTGCATTACTAATCAAAGAGTTAAGTTTCGTTGTGGTACTATTTTATATAGAGATAATCGGAAAATTATTTATATCAGAAACGTTGTTAAACACCTTCTATAAATATTTACTTAACTAAAAAACGAGTCTATATATTTTAATATTTCCATAAAATTTATGATAGAATCAAAAACAATAATGATAAAAGCAATTTTTGTACTTGTTAATTGTCTATCCCTTTTTGGCTGTCAAAAGGAAAGTAACGAATATTATTTGTATCGTGGATTGGAAGGGTATGATAAATTCCGCTATATTAATGAAGAATTTGTTAAAAGTTACGGAGTTCAAAAAATCGCTTTTTTTCAAGAAGCAGGACAGTTACAGTATGTCTTGAAGTTAGCAGATAATGTTACCTTAAAAACGGTTGAAAACTACAGTTTGGGGGTTCGGGTATATGCAGATCAAAAATATTTGTCTGAAGACCAGAAATTCCTGATGTGGGACACCAAACCCAGGATACAAGAAATAGGGGGATATAAATACATTATTAATGGTTTTAAGAAGCCTATTAAAGAGATTGACAGTCTATCGTTTTTTCTCTATGACAGGGAACGATATCAGCGGGTTTTAGGAAATGTAATTTCAATAAAAAAAATCAAGTTGTAAAGAAAATATTCAATAATAATTATATCTCAAATGAAATACTTATTAATTTTAATCTTGTGTCAATTTTTTAATTCTTGTAGTAAGGAAAGTTCAGATAATAATATTATTCAGCGGTTCTCGGATAGTTTTTATACCATAAATCCCTTTTGGGATACATCTCAAACAACAAACAATAGTAGATATGGAATTGTAGTCGATCCAGTTAATATAGAAAACAATGTACTTTTTTTTAATCTTTTACCAAATGATTTTAATGCAGGAGGGAAAAGAAACGAATTTGTTTTAGAAACTATGGATACTATTGGTTATAAAACTGATTATTCTTTTAAGTTTTTAGTTTCTCCCGAGTTTTTTAAAAAAAAGAAAGAGTTAGACTGGATTATGATACATCAATGGCACGACGACCCTCCAAGGGGGGTTCCTTGGGGAGATTATCATTTGCAAACTAATCCACCGATTCAATTGTATATCCGAGTGCTCCCCGGAGATTTATATTATATTGTTTATGCCTATGGGCTAAAGAATATAAATATTAAAAACCTAAGACATTTAACTTATGAATACCCTATTAAACCAAATGAATGGTATTCTTTTGAAAATACCGTAGTGTGGGCTATGGACCAATCAGGTTATTCTATTCCAAGAATTAATGGAGAATATTTAATTAAACCGGACGAGAACGAAAATGGTAAAATACTTGGAGCAAATATGTATAATGATGTTCCAAACTATTATAAAATGGGGCTTTATGGAAATTACAAAAGTAGCGACACCGTATCTGTATATATAGACGATTTTAAATATGTATTGTACGGTTCAGAAGATTAAATTTCGAGATAGTCAGGGAAAGACCGTTTTGATAAATGAGCAAAGGATTTTGTTTAAAGATATTTTTTTTAATAACGTAACCCATGGATTTCAATTTGGCTATAGCTGGTTGTTGAATCTATTGATGATTTCTGTTTTAAGCATTGAAAATTTTGCCTTGTTCTCTTTTGAATACTCTTTTTCCAATAATCTTGTTTCGTTATTTCCTTTTGATAACTCTATTTTTTTTATAGCTAAGGGGGAAAGAACCAAAAGAAATTGCAGGAATAAAATAAAGGTTTAAATTATGATATTAGTGAAGGAATAGAACAAGGAGGAGTATCAATGGTAGATATAGGTTTAAAAATTACGGTAAGTAATGAAATAAAAAAATTGTAAGGACTTCGTGAAAACTTAAAGCATATTTTTGAGGATGATAGTAACTAATAAAAGCATATTGAATATAAATAAATTAGATGTTCTTATTGTAGTTTTAATGTTTTTACTCTTGCCCGTAGATATGATTAATGGGTTTTTGCTAAAAAATAATATTAATCTCCCCATATCCGTAGCACAATTTTATAAATTTGTTATTCTTGTTTGTATTTTTTTTACGTTTTTACGAAAACCCGACAATTTAATTCTTTCGGTCGGGATATTTTCCCTTTTGCTGCTTTCTTCCCTTTACCAAATCATTCAATTTTCCGAATTTTCAATTTTGTTAGGAGACATCGTGAAAATTTTTAGATACTTGGCGCCTCTTTTTTGTTTTTTATATTTCGTGAATGTCATAAAAAGAAACCATCCTAAAACAATTAGTCTTTTATTAAAACTGGTTTATTTTTCTTATGCGGTTTTAAGTTTCAATGTATTTATAAAGTATTTGGGATATGGATATCCAATGTATGAATTTGGCAATATAGGGAGTAAGGGATTTTTTCATGCGGGCAATGAAATATCCGCTCTGTTAATAATTCTTAGTTCAATAATAGGATTTGATTTGTGGTTTAAGGAGCAAAAGTTGAAGTACATTCTTTTTTTGTTATTTAGTTTGGCAGTGGGTTTGGGGATTAGTTCAAAAACCGCTGCGCTGGGAGTATTGTTTGTTTTTATGCTCATTCCCTTGAAAGGGATAACTATAAAGAGTAAGATAAGTAAAATATTAGCTGCAGTGGTAGTCATATCATTGGCGTTGCCAATATTAATTTTTTATTCTTGGGAATACATCAAAACATCCGAATTGTATATCAGGTTAGTTTTTTTTTATGATAAATCAGACTTTTTGACCTTTATGTTTTCCAATAGAAATGTTTTTTTTATAGACGCCTATAAGACATATATACAAGAGTATAATATAATTGAAAAAATAATAGGGGTTGGTCAAACCCATTATGAAGTTTTGAATGAGGACAAAATAGTAGAAATAGATTTTATAGATATCTTTTTTGCATATGGAATAATGGGGCTTTCTTTATTTCTTTTAATAATTTCCTTTTTATGGATACAATTAAAAAGGCTATCAAAATCAAAGAACTATCCTTACGCAAATTTTGTTTTTTTAATGTTCATCATCCTTTTGGGAATATCGTCAACTGCCGGCCATGTTTTTAGTTCTGGAATGGCAGCTTTTTTTATTGGACTACTTTTGAGTTTAATGTACATAAAAAAAAATGAAGATATTACAGCATAGCGTTCTATATACAGCGTTCTTTTTTGGCGCCTCTTTGCCCTTCAGTACAAAAATTAGCAACTTAGCGTTAATCTTAATTTACGTAGCAATAGCAGTACTGTTTTTCGCAAAAAAAACAACACTTCAAAAACAAAACCTTAAGCTAATCATATACTCTGTAGCACTATTGTTTTTTTTATGTGTTCTGAGTTTTTTGACATCGGGAGATATAGACACAATATTAAAAACGATTGGGAGACGAATCACATTTTTATTAACTCCACTAATTTTTTTGCTTTTACCACATAATGAGGTAAATAATGTAAAGCAATATGCTTTAAGAGGGCTTTTATTTGGCAGTATCCTCTCTGCCATATATTTATTGGTTAATAATTTTACGTTTTATTATTCCACCCGTCCATTTTTGCCCATTGATAATGAACTCTTGAATTTTTATCATACCGGATTTTATTATACCGAGGATTTTGATATCCACCCATCTTATTTGGCAATGTATTATCTTTTGGGGCTTACTTTTTTGTTATTTGACACTCCAATGAAAATCAAATGGTTAAAAGCAACTTGCCTACTAATATTGACAAGCTCGTTGATATTTTTGTCGTCAAGACTGGTCTTGCTTATCCTTGTAATCATACTGCTTTTTTATTATTACAGGTTTTTGGCAAGAATTATTAAAGCAAAGGTTCAGGTTGTTCTTTCATATATAGTATCCGTTGCAAGTATTTTTGCAATAGTATTTTTTATATTGAGCAGCACTTATCTTTTTCAAAACCTTACAGAAGAAGCCTTGTGGGACCTGAGTTACAATGCCGGAGAAAAATATAATTCCAAAACAATCGGAGATTCCAGAGCCGCCAGATGGGTTGTTGCAAAAGACCTAATATTAGAAAAACCTTTTTTTGGGCATGGATTGGGTGTCGAAAAGAATCTTTTAACGGAAAAATACAAAGAAAATGGTCTTTACATTGCTGCCACTAATAGATACGATGCCCATAATCAATATCTGAGCTATACTATTGAGTCGGGGATTATAGGTCTTTTAGCCTTTCTTTTATTTCTTGGATTGAATATTATTACATCTCTAAAATCAAAAGACATGATTTCATTTTATTTCTTTTTTAGCTTAATATGCATCAGTCTTGTCGAGAATTTTTTCACAAATAATGCAGGTATAACATTCATTGCTTTTTTTAGCACAATTTTTCTTTTTTCAAACTATATTCCCTCAATTAAAAAAAGTACTTAATGAATTTTTGGCCTATATTAAAGCCTTACCTTAATACTGTTCTATTGGTGATTTTTTTTTTCACTGAAGCTTTCAGTAAATATTCCATCCGTTTTTTAGGGGACAAATCAGATATCCCCAAAATTATAAAATTGATTATTCTTGTATTTTTTGTGATTGGGTTGTTAAAAAAAGACGCAAAAAAATTAATTTTTCCTCTATTCTTAGGGCTTAGTTTTGTGTTTGGACAATTATTTATAGATGACGGTTTTAATGGAGAAATTATAGTGAGTTTCAGCAAATTTATTTTTCCCATTATATTGTTTCTTTATTTTTTGGAATATAACACCGACCCACTTCCATCACAATATTTTTTTAAGGTTTTTGAATTTTTGATCATTGTGAATACTACCCTTATATTGATGGGATTTCTATTTGACATTCCCTTTTTTTCTACCTACCATGGACATAGGTTCGGGTATAATGGGTTGTTTATAACTTCGGCAACAGCCTCTTATGCATATATTATTGCAGTTTTCTATTTTTTAATTTCATTAAGAGAAAATTTTTTATTTAACTGGAAATCGTTATTTGTTATTACCGTTTCTTTTTTGATGGGTACAAAAGCGGTTTATTTAGGTGTTTTTGCTTCCATTCTTGTCTATTTGCTTTTTTATGCAAAACTTTCTAAAGTAACTAAAATAGCCTTGCTTTCAGGATGCCTGATTATTGTAGCGGGGTTATTTTACATTTTTTTCTTTCAGTTTGGAATATTTAATGAACTTAGAAAAGAAGAAGGATTAATCACTTCCATTCTCTCTTTAAGAAATGATTTGCTTATGGATGGGACAATACCTTTTATAGAAAGAAACTGGGGCTTGACAAACTATTTGTTTGGAGGGATTAATGACCTGACAACCCGAAGTCAAATGGGCCTTATCGATGTTTTTTATTTCTGGGGATTGCTTGGAGGGATTTTTTATTTAATAATATTCTGTAAAACCTACATTACATTTCCATTGGGGAAACAAGTTTTATGTCTTTTAATTTCATTACTATGCATAGTTTTTCTTGCAGGAAACTTTTTTGAGAATGCGTCCATAGCTATTTATTTGATTGTATTCCGGGAAGCTGTATTAAATCAAAATGTTAATAGGTATGCCTAACAACCAGAAAAGACTTTACCTTATTTCAAACATGTACCCTTCCCCGCAAAACTTGAGGTATGGCATTTTTGTCAAAAATTTTGAGGTTTCCATCATTGATTTCTTTATTGTGAAAAAAATAGTGTTGACCAAACAAAATTCGTTTTTATCCAAATTTTTTGGATATGCTAAACTATACTTCCAAATTTCTAGTATTTATTTTAAAAGCACAAAAAAGGATTTGATTTATGTCCATTTTCCATTACACTTAGCGCCCGCAATTTTCCCTTTATGGTTTCTTAAAAGGAAAACTGTGCTCAACTTTCACGGCAGCGATTTAGTCTTCAACAGTTTTTTTAAAAAAATGCTTTCCATTTTCCTGAAACCAGGATTGAAAAAATCATATATAGTGGTGCCCTCAAATTATTACAAAGAAAAACTTTTAATAATGTTTAATATTCCTTCTTCCAAAATTTTCACCTACCCATCCGGAGGAATCAATAAAACCGTTTTTTATCCAAACAAAACCAAGTACAACAATGCTTTTGTGATGGGGTTTGTTTCTAATTTTATAGAAGGTAAGGGATGGAGGGTTTTTTTGGAGGCTATAAAAAAAATTAAGGCTGAAAATATATTTGGCGATTTTGAAATTTTAATGGCGGGTGATGGACCCGACAAACAGGAAATTCAAGACAGGTTATTGGAAATGAATGTAAAATTTGAACTGATTTCCAATCTTTCCCAGAAGGAACTGGCCCTATTTTATAATAAAATGGATGTTTTTATATTCCCCAGTTTTCGTGAAGAAGAAAGCTTGGGATTGGTGGGGCTGGAGGCCATGGCATGCGGCATCCCCGTGATAGCAGCTAAAACGGGAGGCCCAATGGGGTATGTGGAAGATCGGTACAATGGATTTCTTTTTGAAAAGAAAGATGTGGATGCTTTGGTTGAAAAAATGATTTTATATTATAATTTTGCGGACATCGATAAAAAAAAGATGTCGGAAAACGCAATTAAAACGGCCAACCGATATGATAGTGCTACGGTGCAAAAAGAATTAATCGATTTTTTAAAAAGAATAAGCTAAATACTATTGAACAAAATCCACATTTTAAATACCAATATCCACAACCTCACCATGCAGGAAACCCTGCAAATAGTGGAAAAAGCCATAGAAGAGAATACTCAAATTCACCACGTGGCAGTGAATGCCGGGAAAATTGTACAGATGCAAAAAGATATGCGGCTCCGCATTAGCGTCAACAATAGCGATATTATAAGTGCCGATGGACAAGCGGTTATTTGGGCATCCCGTTTTTTGGGGAAACCTTTAAAAGAAAGGGTTGCCGGTATCGATTTAATGGAAAACCTAGTGACCTTGGCCCATCAAAAAAATTATAAAATCTACCTTTTAGGCGCAAAGGAAGAAGTAGTGAAATCCGTTGCCAAAAAATATTCCGAAAAATATGGCAGCAATATTATTGCGGGCTATCGCAATGGCTATTTCACCCCCAATCAGGAAAGGGGAATAGCGACCGACATTGCAAACAGCGGCACTAACCTTCTTTATGTGGCCATAACTTCCCCAATTAAAGAGAACTTTCTTTATAAGCACAAAGAGCTTTTGAAAAATGTAAACCTAATCATGGGCGTGGGCGGCAGTTTTGACGTGGTTTCCGGAAAAACTAAACGGGCGCCACGATGGATGCAAACAGCAGGATTGGAATGGTTTTACAGATTTCTTCAGGAGCCCAAAAGAATGTGGAAGAGGTATTTGGTTGGCAATACCAAATTCTTATGGCTGGTATTAAAAGAGAAATTTGCAGGCTAATCCGGTATTTCCTTTTTAGTTTTTTTACCTTTCGCTAAAATATACAGTTTTTTCAATCGCAACCCATGAGGATACTCCTTACCGCCATATACCCTTATGTCTTCCTGCTGTTGTATATCATTATACCTTTTGACAACTACATAAGGGCCTTGCCCAATATTTTATTGGGGATATTGTTGGTTGCTTTTCCCCTTGTCGTTAAAAAGGAGGATTTTAAAAAGTTAAATAAACCTCCAATCTTTCTTTTTCTTTTATTTTTTACTTTTCTTGTTCTAAATGCGGTTTTTTCAGGGAGGATGGAGGGCGATATTGGTGTGATCAAAAAAGTCTTGATAGCCGTGGGACTCGTAATTTTATATATTCCCGTGCACGATTTTAAAAAAATCAATCGAGCAATCATTTTTTCATCTTTGGCCGCCATCATTTTTACGATTGCCCATTTCGTTGTCATCACCCATGAAACAGGAAATTTTGAACTGGGGGATTCCCCTCAGGTAATTGAATCGCTTTTGGTGGACCGGCTGTATTTGGGGCTGCTAAGTATATTGAGCATTATGCTTTCCTTTCAATCAATTAAAAAAACCTTCCACCCAGATAATGGCTATTATGTGGCCAATATCTTGATTAACCTTGTTTTTATTGTGGCTATAGGATCCAAAATAGCCCTAATCGCCCTTCTCATTCTTCTTTTGCTGAAACAATTTTATGGAAATAACAAGAGGCGACAACTATTAATCACGGGGGGGATTTTAATCGTTTTTGCGGGAGTCTTTTTTCTTTTGAAGGGAAATACATCACAACCAGTAAATTTAAAAGAAGCGGAAGAGGATGAAATTGGTTTTATTGAAAACCCCACTAATTGGGAACTAAGGTCAGTTATTTTGAAATGTACCCAATATATTGCCTTGGAAGAAGGGTTTACTCTCGCCGGAATTGGTTTTAAAACTACGGAAGAAAGGCTGGTTTCCTGCTATGGTTCGCTTCTTAAAAACAGTGAAAATAGAGAGGTTTTGATTTCAAAAAAGTATAATACACACAACCAGTTTCTCGACTTTTATTTAAGCGCTGGCCTCATAGGGGTTTTGTTGTTCGTTATTTTTTTAGGCCAAGTTTTTTTTCAAAACCGAAAAAATTATTTCCCAACAGCTTTCTTGTTCACGCTCGTAATGTATTTTTTGGTTGAAAATGTTTTCCATAGGCAAATTGGAGCTTATTACATCGGTTTTATTTTGATACTTCTTTTGTCCAGCGGCAATCTGATAAAAGTCAACGGCATAAAACAGGATTAAAATATTTGCAAAGCGTATTTTTGCAAACCTTTAAAGAAAGTATAGTTTAAAAATCCCATCAGCGAAGATGGGCATAAATAAAATAAAATGAAGATAACCGTAGTAGGAACTGGATACGTAGGTTTGGTAACGGGCACCTGCCTTGCCGAAACAGGCAACGACGTGGTTTGTGTCGATATTGACGAAGCCAAGATTAAAAAAATGCGTGACGGAATTGTCCCCATTTATGAACCTCACCTTGATGTTCTTTTTGAACGTAACATAAACGCGAAACGTTTGAAATTCACCACTTCTTTGGAAGAAGGGCTTGTTCACGGCGAAATTGTTTTTTTGGCACTTCCCACCCCCGAAGGTGAAGATGGCTCGGCGGATCTTTCGTATGTTTTGAACGTTTCGGAAGAAATCGGAAAAAAAATAAAAACTTATAAAGTTATTGTCGATAAAAGCACCGTTCCTGTTGGTACGGCCGCAAGGGTAAAAAGCATCATTGGCAAAAACGCCGTTTGCGAATTCGATGTTGTTTCAAACCCCGAATTTTTAAGGGAAGGTTTCGCAGTTGATGATTTTCTTAAACCAGAACGCATCATCGTTGGTTCCACAAGTCAAAGGGCGACATTACTGATGCAAAAACTTTACAGTCCTTTTGTTCGCTCCGGAAACCCAATCATCATTATGGACGAAGAAAGTGCTGAGCTTACCAAATATGCCGCCAATGCATTCCTCGCAACGAAGATTACTTTCATGAACGAAATTGCCAATTACTGCGAAAAGGTGGGTGCCGATGTGGATATGGTTCGCGTGGGGATTGGTTCCGACAGCCGGATTGGCAAACGCTTCCTTTTCCCTGGTATTGGTTACGGCGGGTCGTGTTTCCCAAAAGATGTAAAGGCACTTCAAAAAGCCGGGAAGGATAAGGATTATGATTTCAAGATTTTGAGTTCGGTTATTGATGTTAACACCAAACAAAAAACCATCCTGCTTCCCAAAATTGAAGACTATTTTAAAAATAATTTTAAGGGAAAAAGGATAGCAGTTTGGGGCCTTGCCTTTAAACCGGAAACAGATGATATCCGCGAGGCCCCTTCCATCGAAATAATGGAAGCGTTATTGAAAAAAGGTGCAGAATTAACCGTTTTTGACCCCGAGGCCATGACAAATATCCGGAACATTTTCGGCGATAAACTAACCTACGCATCATCCATGTATGAAGCTTTGGAAAGTGCCGATGCCCTTTTGATTTGTACCGAATGGAGCATTTTTAGGACCCCGGATTTTCAAAAGCTGCGAAACACTCTAAATAACTCCGTTATTTTTGACGGCCGCAACCTTTACAATGTAGAGGATATGGAAACAGAAGGCTTTACATATATTTCCATCGGGAGAAAAGAAATACACATATGAAAAAAAGAATATTGATAACCGGAGCTGCAGGATTTTTGGGATCACATCTTTGCGATAAATTCATGGCCGAAGGTTATGAAGTTATTGCAATGGACAATCTTATTACGGGCGATTTAAAAAACATAGAGCACCTTTTCCGTCTCGAAAATTTTGAATTTCACCATCACGATGTTACAAAATTTGTTCACGTTCCAGGGAAGATAGATCACATCCTGCATTTCGCTTCGCCAGCCAGCCCCATAGATTATTTAAAAATTCCCATTCAGACCCTAAAAGTTGGTTCTTTAGGAACCCACAATTTGCTCGGGCTTGCAAAAGAAAAAAATGCCAGGATTCTTATTGCATCCACCTCCGAAGTTTACGGCGATCCGCTGGTGCACCCGCAAACTGAGGAATATTATGGCAATGTGAACACCATTGGCCCGCGCGGGGTATACGATGAAGCTAAACGTTTTCAAGAATCCATCACCATGGCATATCATCGTTTTCATAATTTGGATACTCGCATCGCCCGAATTTTCAACACCTATGGGCCACGTATGCGGCTTAATGATGGTAGAGTGATTCCGGCATTTATTGGGCAAGCACTTAGGGGCGAAGATTTGACCGTTTTTGGAGATGGCAAGCAAACCCGCTCATTTTGTTATGTTGACGATCAAGTGGAAGGTTTGTACAAATTGTTGTTGAGCAATTATAACCTTCCTGTGAACATTGGTAACCCCGAGGAAATCACAATTTTAGATTTTGCCGAAGAAATAATAAAACTTACCAGCAGCCAACAAAAGATTGTTTTTGAGCCATTGCCTCAGGACGATCCACTTCAACGAGAACCTGATATTACAAAGGCTCGGGAAATTTTGGGGTGGGAACCAAAAATTTCAAGGGAAATAGGGATGAAAAAAACATTTCAATACTTCAAAAACCTATCAAAGGAAGAACTTTTTAAAAGCGAGCATAAAGATTTTTCAAAGCACAACAAAGGGTAAATAGAATGTTCAAAAGGGGAAGATATTCTGGGTTGCTTAGGCCTATTTCTTATGGGATAGACCTTTTCATTATCCATTATCTGGCCTTGGCATTTTTCCCTGGAAACTTTTTTTTCTTTAACTATTTTATTTTTCTGACCCTTTCGTGGATCATTCTTTCCGTCCAAGCCAATTTTTACGAGATTTATCGTTTTACCCACCTCTCCAAAATATTGTATTTGATTGCGAAGCAGGGCGTTATTTTTTTCTTGCTGGTTTTCACCTTTTTTGGTTTTTATAATGAATTGAACATTGCGGCCTACTTGATTCTTCAGTATGTTTTTCTTACAATGCTTTTTATTGCAGTGGCTAAACTGGGGATTTATTTTTTACTAAAAAAATATAGGCTATTGTTGGGGGGCAATATGAGGAAAGTCGTAATTATTGGGCTGAATCAAAAAACGGAACAACTAAGGAAGTTTTTTTTGGATAATCCAGTTTATGGATACCAACTTTACAAAACCTTTGATTTGTTCGGCCCACACAAGGCTTCCATCGAAGAATGTTTAGATTATATTTCCAAAGAAAATATAGATGAAATTTATTCTTCTGTCGCAGAAATAAGCAATAAGGACCTTATAAAGCTTATCGATTTTGCCGACAATAATCTTAAGATTCTGAAATTCCTCCCGGACAATAAGGAAATTTATACCAAAAAACTGGATTTTACCTATTACGGCGTGCTTCCCATCCTTTCAATGCGGCGTATCCCGATGGACGAACCTTTTAATAAATTCCTAAAAAGGGCTTTTGACGTTTTCCTTTCCCTGATTGTCATCATTGGCGTCCTTTCTTGGCTTACCCCGATCTTGGCATTATGGATAAGATTAGATTCTAAAGGCCCCGTCTTCTTCAAGCAAAAACGAAATGGCTTGGACTATAAGGAATTTTTCTGTTATAAATTCCGGTCCATGACCCCAAATCCAGACGCTCATTTATTTCAGGTAACAAAAGGAGATGAACGCATAACCCAAGTGGGTAAGATAATAAGGAAAACCAGTATCGATGAGCTACCACAATTCATCAATGTTTTAAAAGGCGATATGTCCGTCGTGGGGCCCCGCCCGCACATGGTCAGCCACACCCATATGTATGCCGGCCGCATTGATAAGTTCATGGTTCGCCATTTTATAAAACCCGGCATAACTGGACTTGCGCAAGTTAGCGGTTATCGCGGCGAAGTGGAGAATGACAACGATATCATCAGCCGTGTGAAATATGACATTTTTTACCTGGAAAACTGGTCTTTATTCTTGGATATGAAAATAGTCTTTCAAACCATTTTTAATGCCTTGCGCGGTGAAGACAAAGCCTATTAAGGAGAATAATACTGTCGTTTCCATTATAACCCCGCTTTATAATGCCGGAAAATTTATTTCCCAAACCCTTGAAAGTATTCAAAACCAAACTTATCCCTCTTGGGAACTTTTTGTAATTGATGATAATTCTGGGGATGATTCCCTTCAAATTGCCGAAACTTTTTCGGAGAATGATAAAAGGATCAAAATCGTAAAGTTACCCGAAAACAAAGGAACGGCCCATTGCCGTAATTTGGGCACCGAATTGGCGAATGGTAATTATATAGCCTTTTTGGACGCGGACGATTTGTGGCATCCTAAAAAACTGGAAAAACAATTGGATTTTATGGAGCAAAATTCCTGCAATGTGTCCTTTACAAATTATTTGCATATAGATGAAGACGGAAATTCCTTAAAAAAAAGAATAGTTGCTTTGCCACAACTTTCTTATAAAAAGCAGCACCACAATAATTATGTGGGCAATTTAACGGGAATCTACAACGCTGCGGTTTTAGGGAAAATATTTTCGCCGGAACTTCGCAAAAGGCAAGATTGGGCACTTTGGCTAGAAGCTATAAAAAGGAATAAAAAACCCGCTTTGGGTCTTCAGGAAGATTTGGCATATTACAGGGTCCGGAAAAATTCTATGAGCAGGAACAAGATTAACCTTATAAAATACAATTTCCTCTTTTACAGAATGCATTTAAGGAATTCGGTACTAGTTTCGGTATATTATTTACTGCGCTTCTTTTGGGAATATTTTCTTGTTCGCCCCAAACATATTCAAAAATTAAAGGACTGAGGTAAACTGCTTTAGCTTCCCGCGATTGCTTCGATCCAAAACAGTAAACTTTTCAAATTCAAGGCTGAGGTTTTCTTCCAAATAGGAATGCAGCCCTTTTTTTATTTTATTTTTTTCGACGGCCGTCAACTCTTTTCCAGAAACATAATTTATTTTAAAAGCGTCCAAAGCCGTTTGCTCGATCACGAATTCCTTTACATTGCCGTCATCCTCGATTACGCTTTTGGTGACGTAATAAAAAGTAAGCCCCGGCACGACTTTTCCACTGGGAAGTTTTGCCACATCGTTGGTACGGCCCACCAATTGTTTTAGAATAGGTTTTTTAAAAGTGCTTTTTTCATCAAGCATTCCAGTATCTCCAATGTCATAACGGATAAAAGGATGCGCTTTATTGTAAAGTGAAGTAATTATGATTCGCCCGGAAGTGCCATTGGGAACCAGTTGATTGTTTTCATCCAGAATTTCCACGAAAAGTGTTTCGCTGTTTACCACAAATTCTTCAGCAGTATTTGTAAAAGCGATAAGGTCCAGTTCGCTGGCCCCATATTCATTGATTACGGGAATGCCCAACGCGCTTTCCAAAAGTTTTTTATCTCTTTCAAAAAGCATTTCGGAAGTAACAATACAGTTTTTTAGGGAAGGACAAATGGTTTTCAAAATAATGTTTTTTTTCTCAAGAAATTTAGCAAAAAGCACAATGGAACTAGTGTAGCCATTGATGTAATCAAAATTTTTTCTTCGGAATTTATTTAGAAAAATTTCCATCTTTTTCTCCGAAAGGTCAAAAATGGGAAACCGCTTCCTATGGCTTAAAGCATCTTTCAACCTTTCTTTCGTATTTCCAAAAAAATTCATCGGAATCCCATAAAAACGTGCTTGCAAGGAATGATTAAAATCAATTCCATGCCACCCGAACCTATCGATATTTTCTGCCCAAGTGAGCGCGTGACTAAACTTATCTTTCGCAAAAATAAAAGGATGCCCGCTAGAACCAGAGGTTTTGTTAACGTAACAGTTATTAAGCTTAAAATTTTTGGAAAGCCTTTCTTTTAAAGGTTTTTGCAAATCGCTTTTATGCATTATGGGCACATCCATCCAATTGGGAAGTGGTTTGTTTTTTACAAAATCTTGATAGGCTTTATTATCTTTTAAATGGAACATCACCATCTTCCACCGCTGTTCCAAAACATACTTTTTATATTCGTTTTCGGGGATTTGCTGAATTTCCCGCAATTGTTTTTTTGCTTCCTTAATTGGAAAACCATTCAATCGCAAGGTGAGTTCGAATAAATTCAATGCAAGAAAAATTAGAGGGTTAATTTACAAACAATTATTTTTGAACTTTAAACAAATTCCCTTCAATCATGAATATTTTAATCTTGGGCTCCGGCGGCCGCGAACACGCTTTTGCTTTTAAAATCCTTCAAAGCAAGCATTGTGACAAACTATTCGTTGCCCCCGGAAATGCGGGAACAGCGGCAATAGCTACCAACGTTCCAATTTCCGTAAACGATTTCCTCGCAATTAAAAATTGCGTTTTGCAAAACAATATTCAAATGGTGATTGTTGGCCCCGAAGATCCATTAGTGGAAGGCATTGCGGATTATTTTAAAGAAGAGGAAACTTTAAAAAAGGTAATGCTCATCGGCCCATCAAAACGCGGAGCATTGTTGGAAGGAAGTAAGGAACGCGCGAAGGAATTTATGCTGCAGCACAACATCCCAACCGCGGCCTATGCTTGTTTTACCAAAAAATCTTTGGAGGCGGGAAAGATGTTTCTGGAAAAATTGAAACCACCCTATGTTTTAAAAGCTGATGGTTTGGCCGCAGGGAAAGGTGTTTTGATTTTGAATGATATTGATGAAGCTAAAACCGAACTTGAAAATATGTTATCACATAACAAATTTGGTGAAGCAGGGACAAAGGTGGTCATTGAAGAATTTTTGGACGGTATTGAGCTCAGCGTTTTTGTGCTGACCGATGGTGAAAATTATAAAATCCTCCCCACCGCCAAAGATTACAAACGCATTGGCGAAGGTGATACGGGGTTGAACACCGGCGGGATGGGCGCCGTTTCCCCTGTTCCGTTTGCGGATGAAATTTTGATGAAAAAAATTGAAGAGCGGATTGTAAAACCCACGGTGAACGGTTTAAAAGAAGAGCAAATAGATTATAAAGGCTTCATTTTTATTGGACTAATAAAAGTGGGTGATGAACCTTATGTAATCGAGTATAACGTGCGTATGGGCGACCCCGAAACTGAAGTGGTATTGCCAAGGTTGCAAAGCGATTTGGTTGAAATGTTTGAAGCTACATTTCATCAAAAACTGAATGAATTCGAATTAAAGATTGACCCTCGCGCAGCGGCAACGGTCATGATGGTTTCGGGCGGTTACCCGGAAAATTATGAAAAGGGAAAAGAAATTTTAGGGCTTGAAAATGTTAAAGATTCCTTTGTTTTTCATGCCGGGACAACGCTGAAAGTGGATAAAATTCTGACCCATGGCGGTAGGGTTTTGGCTGTAACTTCCCTAGATAACGATTATAAACAGGCATTAAAAAAATCCTATCAAAATTTAGAAAAAATTTCTTTTGAAAGGATGTATTTTAGAAAGGATATCGGGTTTGATTTATCCTAAATAGGAATGGGAAGTCGAGGACATATCCTCCTCATTATTGTCGTTGAATTTTTTTAACTGCAACATCCAGTAAACAAAGGCCACGAAACCGATCAACATAAAAATCCAAGACATAAAGTTGGCGAGCGTCCAACTTTCCAATTCCAAATTTCTTAAAAAATTGTAGGGGTAAAATGCCACATTTTCAAAAAAGGATTGTATTCCTTCAAAAACTCCTTTCCAAGTCATATCTTTATTTTTTAGTAAAACAAAAGTATAAATAAACCTTCATGCTTACAAGCTTTTTCGGCAAATCAAATCCCGTCAATTATTTAATACTTGGGATTTTTATTTTTTTGTTCTACTTCATAGCCATATTTTTTGGCACCTATAATTTGATTAACCCGATCCTCTTTTTAGAATACGGGTTTTATCTTTTGCTATGTATTATGACCATGCTTTTACTGGATTTTATTATCCGAAAAAATGCATTGACCAAAACAAACACTTATGCCATCCTTTATTTTAGTTGTTTTTTGGCAATGTTACCGATGGTTTTTTTAAATCATGAAATACTGCTCGCGAATTTTTTCATCCTGCTCGCTTTCCGAAGAATAATGAGCCTACGGTCCGAAATCAAAGTTGAAAAAAAGATATTCGACGCCTCGGCATGGATCACCGTTGCGGCGCTTTTCCAGTTTTGGTGTGTGCTGTTTTTTGTTCCCCTTTACATTTCGATTATTCAGCAACAAAGGGCAAATTATAAATTAATGCTAATTCCTGTAACCGGTTTTTTTGGGATTTTAATTCTAAAAACCGCTTTTCATTTATTGTTTTTCAATTCTTTTGGATGGTTTTATGAATGGAAAGCGCCTATAAGTTTTGATTTTTCAAGCTATAACAGTTTAAAAATCCTAATGCCAGTTGCCGTAATTGCTACATTTTTGATTTGGACCAGCATTTACAGGATTACGCAAATCCCCACTATCGCGATCAAAGAAAAAACGAATTACATTTTGATGTTCTTCGTAGTGGCCGCAAGCTTGTCCATATCTTTGGCAAGCCCCCAAAAAACAGGTGCCGAACTACTTTTTATTTTTGCACCGTCCGCAATTATCATTGCCAATTATATTGAAAACGTTACCGAATTTTGGTTTAAGGAAAGTTTGCTTTGGTTGGTAGTCGTGTTTCCGTTTTTGATGGTTATTTTATAAAAGCTGTACTTGTTTCCCGCTTCTTAAATTTGCCGAACATTTTGATACCTTTGTTTTCCGGAAATTGTTTTTAGAGATGAATTCAGGGCAAACATTCAATGTTTAAATATAAATGACAATAAAATAATAAAAAATGTTCTCAGAAAAAGCCAACAAAATATTTTCGGAAGCAATAAACAAATATCACGAAAATGACAGCGTGGAGCAATTTTTTTCAAATCCTTACGATGAAAAAAACCAGTTGCTCGAGCATTTGCTTTTCCGAAAATGTTGGATAGACACCGTGCAATGGCATTATGAAGATATCATTCGCGATCCGCAAATTGACCCTGTAGTAGCATTGATTCTCAAAAGAAAAATAGACTCTTCCAACCAAGACCGTACGGACATGGTGGAATATATTGACAGTTATTTTTTGGAAAAATTCAAGGACTCAAAACCTCAAAATAATCCAACTATCAATACCGAAAGTCCGGCTTGGGGCGTGGACAGGCTTTCCATTTTGGCGTTGAAAATTTATCATATGAATGAAGAAGCACATCGGGAAAATGCTTCAAGTGAGCACCGGGAAAACTGTAAAAAAAAGCTGAATATTTTATTGGACCAGCGGGTAGATTTAAGCACTGCCATCGATCAATTGTTGGAGGACATTGCCGAGGGCAGAAAGTACATGAAGGTTTACAAACAAATGAAAATGTACAATGACGATGAGTTGAATCCGGTTTTGAGGGGGACAAAAGCCCCCTAACCCCAAAGGGGGAACTTCAAAAATGGAAAAACCCAACCACATATTGGTAATTCGACTCTCTGCAATGGGCGATGTGGCGATGGCCGTTCCGGTGCTGCACGTTTTTTGCCAAACCTATCCGCAGGTAAAGATTACGGTGGTTTCCCGTCCGTTTTTTAAACCACTTTTTGACGGTATTTCCAATTTGAATTTTTTGGAAGCGGAGGTAAATGGAAAACATAACGGTTCGGGAATTTTCACCCTTGCGGGAGAGGCCAAAAATTTGGGTGTTGATGCCGTCGCGGACCTTCACAACGTTATTCGCTCTAAATTAATGACAACTTATTTCAAGTTTAAGGGAATAAAAACTGTAACTATTAATAAGGGCCGGACCGATAAAAAAGCCTTGGTAACCGCTGCCGGGAAAAATATTTCACAGTTAAAAACCACCCATCAGCGTTATGCAGATGTTTTTGAAAAGCTGGGTTTCCCATTAAACCTTGAAACACACATATTTCCGGAAAAAAAGAAATTAAGTCCGCAATTAAATGCGCTGCTTGGCGTGGAGCCCAAAAAATTCATTGGTATTGCTCCTTTTGCCGCTTTTGAAAGCAAAACCTATCCGCTGGATTTGATAAAAAAAGTAATCGAAAAATTGGATGCCCAAAATAAGCACAAAATATTCCTTTTTGGCGGGGGCGAAAAAGAAATAAAAATGCTGAAAGTATTGGAAAAACAATTTCCGCAAGTAGTTTCAGTGGCCGGAAAATTCCAGTTTAAAGAAGAACTTGCCCTGATTTCAAACTTGGACGTGATGCTTTCCATGGACAGCGGCAATGGGCATTTGGCTGCCATTTACGGAGTTCCGGTAATTACGCTTTGGGGCTTAACGCATCCCTTTGCGGGTTTTGCTCCATTCAACCAACCTTTGGAAAACCAACTTTGTGCCGACCGGGAAAAATACCCGTTGATTCCCACATCAGTGTATGGAAATAAATTCCCGAAAGGTTATGAAACTGCGATGAGAACCATTTCTCCCGATAAAGTGGTTGAAAAAATAAAAGAATTGATGGGGAATTGATTTTCTGACAAAACTCTTTCAAAGATCATCAAAATCTACTACCACCTTTGCGGTAGTTGGATGGGCTTGGCAGGTTAGGATAAAACCGTCCGCGATTTCGGAATCTGTCAAAATTTGGTTTTTACGCATTTCCACTTTTCCTTCCTTTAAACGCGCAATGCAGGTACTGCAAATACCACCTTGGCAGGAATAGGGCGGGTCCAGCCCAAAATCCAAAGTCGCATCCAAAATGGACTTGTTTTGGGGCATTTCAAAAGTTTGCGTTTCATCGTCCACGGTAACCGTCAGTGTGGTATTGCCGTCGTGTTTTTGCACCAACAAGCCTTTTTCGGCAGTGGAGAAAAGCTCATGATGTACCAGTTTTTCGTTGATGCCGTTATGCTTCAAGGTAGCCGCAACTTCATCAATCATTTCTTCTGGACCGCATAAATAATAGGCGGTAAATTCGGTGTCCTTGAATTTATTTTTCAAAATAAAATTTACCGTGGACTTGTCAATCCTCCCAAACATTGAATTTTCTTCTTCTTTACGGCTGTAAATAAATTGCACAAAAAACCTGTCTGGAAAATCTTTTTGAAGTTGTGTCAATTCAGCATGAAACATGGTTTCAGCTTGCGATCGGTTCCCAAAAACTAGTACGAATTTTTCCACGGAACCACTTTCCAAAGCAGTTTTTATGAGTGAAAGAACCGGCGTAATTCCACTTCCGGCTGCAAAAGCTACATAATTGTTCTGGCTTTCCGGAATTGGTTTTAAGAGGAATTTCCCCGAAGGAGGCATTAACGGAATGGTGTCGCCGGCTTTCAGGGTTGTGTTTGCATAAATGGAAAACGCCCCGTTGGCTACACTTTTTACGGCTACTTTTAACACCCCGCTTCCGGGCGAAGAGCAAATGGAATAGGCACGACGTATGTCCTTTCCATTAAAATTATATTTCAGCGTAACATATTGCCCGGCCTTAAAGGCAAATTTTTCTTTTAAATGTTCAGGGATTTCAAAAGTAATTGAGACCGAATTCGGGGTTTCCTTTTTTACTTCAGAAACAAGAAGCGGATAAAACTCGCTCATGGGTTTTGGTTTTGTGCAAAAATACAAAGGAAATTAGGTTCACAAAGAAACACCTTCGGATAATGGGAATTTTTTAAGTGTTAAGGGAAAGAAGTATTAAAAAGAAATGTATTTTTACCCCCTCAATATTGGTTTTATATACTAAAAGCAAAGCTTTTAAGTTACAATAGCATACAAATTAAAAGAATTTGCAAAGAATTATTTTCAACAAATGAAAGGTATCCTGAAAATCACCCTTTTTATAATGGCGGTCATTATTTTGGCGGCCTGTTCCCGAAAGAAAAACACTTTTTTGAACCGAAACTTGCATGCCGTTTCCACGGAATACAACGCCTTGTATAACGGCGGAGTGGCCTTTGATAGCGGAAGGGAACAATTGGCGGCCAGTTACCGCGACAATTTTTGGGAAATCCTACCTGTGGAGCGCATAGAACTTGCCGAAGATTTGATGGAGCCGGGCGCACAAAAAAATCCCGATTTTAATCGTGCCGAAGAAAAAGCCACCAAAGCAATCCAAAAACATTCGATGTACATTGACGGGAAAGAATACAACCCGCAAATTGACGAAGCCTTTATTTTACTTGGGAAAGCGCGTTATTACGACAGCCGTTTCATCCCGGCGTTAGATGCTTTCAATTATATTTTGAACCGTTATCCAACCAGTAATAATATAAATCACGCCAAAGTTTGGAAAGCGAAAACCAATATTCGCTTGAAGAATGAGGAAGTAGCCTTGGAAACTCTTAAGGAAATGATGGAAAAATCGGAATTGGACGATGAGGAACTTGCAGATGCCACAGCCATGATGGCACAGGCTTACATCAATTTGGATTCCTTGGAACAAGCGTTGCCTTATATGAAAATTGCTTCTGAAAAAGTTAAGGATAAAGAATTGGAAGGGCGATACCTTTTCATAAAAGGCCAGTTATTCAACCGATTAGGTCAAAAGGACAGTGCCAATATTGCTTTTGACCAAGTTATAGAACTCAATCGGAAATCGCCACGAAGCTATATGATAAATGCCTATTTGGAAAAGGGAAAGAACTTTGATTATGATAAAGGCGACCGCATTGCTTTCTTGGAACTGCTCCAAGAAATGGAAAAAAACCGGGAGAACCGCCCTTTTTTGGATAAAATCTATAACCAATTTGGAGATTATTATTTGAACAGTGATAGCACCGAAACTTCTATTGCCTATTATAACAAATCCATTAAAGCATTTCAGCAAGACCGGGTTTTACAATCGGTAAATTATCAAACGTTGGGAGAAATAAAGTTTGAAAATGCCGAATATAAACAAGCCGGGGCCTATTATGATAGCACGCTTACTTTCTTAGAGGAAAATTCCCGCCAATGGAGAAGGGTAAAAAAGAAGCGTGAAAACCTTGACGATGTAATCAAGTATGAAGACATTGCCACGACCAACGACAGTATTTTGAGAATTGCCGGAATGAGCGAAGCTGAGCAATTGGCTTTTTTCACGGATTATACCCAAAACCTGAAAGCGCAAGCGGTTAAAGATTCCCTTGCAATGGTCAAAAACGAAGGTAGTATTGCCAATAATGAATTTTATAAAAAGAAAGGCAAAGAAGTAGGCGCCCAAGGCGGTTCGTTTTATTTTTATAACCCTTCAACTGTAGCTTACGGCAGGCAGGAATTCAAGAAAGTTTGGGGAGATCGCACCCTCGAAGACAATTGGAGGCTCTCTGCCAAACAAAGCAGCCTGAAGAATATCGAGGATGTTGATGCGGAAATAATCCCGATTGCCGAAAACGAAATTTACAAACCTGGGACCTATTTAGCTCAAATACCCAAAGACCAAGTGGTTTTGGACAGTTTGGCCACGGACCGGAATTTTGCCTATTATCAATTAGGGCTTATTTATCAAGAGAAGTTCAAGGAATACGAACTTGCGGCCAACCGTTTGGAAAAACTGCTAACCTATAGCCCAGAGGAGCGTTTGGTAGTACCTTCAAAATATAATTTGGTAAAAATCTATGAAATCCTTGAAAGACCAACCCAAGCAGAATTCTACAGAAACGATATCTTGACCAATTATGCCGATACCCGTTATGCGGAAATATTGCGCAACCCCAATTCACAATTGGCCACGGACGAATCCAGCCCGGAGTTTAAGTATAAAAAACTATATAGCGAATTTGAAGCATCAAAATATCAACAGGTAATCGAAACTACGGATCAATACATTGTGATGTACAATGGCAATGATATAGTTCCAAAGTTGGAAATGCTTAAAGCCACGGCCCTGGCTCGCCAACAAGGTTTTGAGGCATATAAAAAGGCATTGAATTTTATTTCATTGAACTACCCCAATTCCGAAGAAGGAAAACAAGCCCAATTGATTTATACGAACGTTTTGCCGGCTTTGGCAATGAAGGATTTTGCCCCAGAGGCGGAAGGTAATAATTGGAAAATCGTTTATCAATTCAACAGTAACGAAACCGAAGAAGCCGAAAAACTCAGGGAAAAATTGAACAAGGCCATAGAAAGTTATAATTATACCAACATGGAAACCTCGGTGGATTATTATTCCCCCGAAACCAATTTTGTTATAGTTCACGGGCTTAACACCAAGCTGGGCGCAAGAGGGTTTGGTGAAGTTTTAAAGGAAAATAAAGACTACAAAATCGTAAAACCATTTTTTGAAATTTCAAGCCCAAACTATAAAATCATCCAAATACATAAAAACCTTAACGATTATTTGAACATCAATGTAACAAAGTAATAACCAAAAACCACCGCCATGTTTTCAGACAAAAAAATCAAAGAAATCTCCGGACCTGGAGCAACGCAAAACAGTATTAACGAAGGCACAAAGCTGAAAGGCGATATTACTTCAACTGGTTTTTTCAGAATTGATGGCACTATTGAAGGGAATGTGAAAACTCCATCAAAGGTAGTTTTGGGGAAAACCGGAATCATTGTTGGGACTTTGATTTGTGAAAACGCCGATTTTGAAGGTAGGTTTGAAGGAAATTTAAAAGTTTCGGGAACATTATGCCTTAGGGCAACCGGTCATATTGAAGGAGATGTTATTGCGGGGAAACTAGCCGTAGAGCCGGGGGCTACTTTTAACGCCTCTTGTACAATGCAAGACAGCTCAAAATCAAGACCGTCCCAAGAAACCTTGGTGGGCCTAAAAGAAAACGAAAACCTAACCCAACAAAACTATCCCTTTGACCGAGCCCAAAGACTTCAAAAAACCAAATCGGAGCAGCCGACTTAGAAGTTACGCGCGCTATTCGGGGATTGCATTTCAAATGATCGCCATCATTGGTCTGGGTACATTTGCTGGAGTCAAACTAGATGAACATTTTGAAAAGGATAAGTTGTTTACCCTTATTTTTTCATTATCATCTGTGTTAATATCCCTTTATTTTGTGATTCGGCAAATACGAAAAAACACTTCCGAATAAATGGATTACAGGACATTCTTCATTTCACAGGGCATCTTCTTCGTAAAACTCCTTTTTTTAGCATTGTTATTGTTTGGGGTTCATACTTATATCATCTACTTTTTAGTGGATCAGAAAATTTTTTTCCATCCGCTTTGGCTAGTGTATTGTATCCATTTTTTAATGGTTTACACAATCTACACTTTTGTAAATTACCGTTACTTCATGGGCCAAACACAGGTTTTCAATGTTTTTATGTTGGGCACTTTATTGAAAATGGTGCTGATTGTTATTTTCCTTTTGCCCGTGATTCTCTCAGAAATGGAAAACAAGCTACCGGATGTGCTTAATTTTTTTCTTCCTTACTTTGTTTTTCTTGCTTTTGAGGTGTATTCCATCACGCTTTTTCTTCAGAAAAAATAAAAGAAATAATGTTGCTTGTCTTTCAAGATGTCGCTACATTTGCAAAAAATTTTCAGAGAGGAATTTTTAATACTTCAGAACAATAAATGTTGGTATGATTGCACGAATAATCACGGTTTTGTTTTTGGCTTTTTCAACTACGGCTTTCGCGGCGGATGGCGAGGAAAAGTTCGATGCCAAGAAAATGATCATGCACCACGTTAAGGATGCCTATGGTATGCATCTCTTTACGCTTAATCAAGGGAAACCAGATGAAAAGCACATTACTATTCCATTACCTGTTATTTTGTGGACTAACAATGGATTGACCACTTTTATGTCTTCGGAATTTCACCACGATTATTATGGAAAAGTAATTGTAGAGAAGAACGGTAACCGCTTCATAAACTATAATGAAAAGATTTACCAACTGAATGAGGGCGCCTCCGAAGTTGTTTTTAACAAAGAAAAAAAACCGGCCAACGTCACGACTCCCTTGGACATCTCCATCACAAGAAACGTCTTCATGATGTGGGTATCCATCGTGGTACTGATCTTGTTGTTCTCGACTGCCGCCAGAAGTTATAAAAAGTCAACGAACAATGTTCCCCGGGGAGTTGCGAGTTTTCTAGAGCCACTTATTGTTTTCGTGAGGGATGAAATTGCAAAACCCATGATTGGGGAAAAAAGATATAAAAAGTTCATGCCTTATTTACTGACTGTGTTTTTCTTCATATGGTTGAATAATATTTTTGGGCTTATTCCTTTTTTAAATGGCGCCAACCTCAGCGGGAATATTGCTTTTACCATGGTGCTGGCCGTTTTTACTTTTATTATCACAACGATAAGTGCAAATGCCAATTATTGGAAACACATCTTTTGGATGCCCGGAGTTCCTGTGCCCATGAAACTTTTTTTGATGCCCATTGAATTGATTGGAATCTTCACGAAACCAATTTCATTAATGATCCGATTGTTTGCCAATATTACAGCCGGGCACATCATCATTTTAGCATTAATGTCCTTGATATTTATTTTTGACTCTATTATGGTTTCCCCGATTTCCGTGGCATTTTCCTTATTCATTATCATTATTGAAATTGTGGTAACAGCAATACAGGCATATATTTTTACAATCTTGTCCGCCCTTTATTTTGGGATGGCAACAGAAGAAGCACACCATTAATTAATTTTAAATTTTATACTATGACTACTATTACAGGAATTGCAGCAATTGGAGCCGGACTAGCAGCTATTGGAGCTGGTATTGGTATTGGTAAAATTGGCGGACAGGCTATGGACGCCATGGCCCGCCAACCAGAAATGCACGGAAAGATTCAAGCCTCTGCATTGATTTTAGCAGCCTTCGTAGAAGCGGTAGCTTTGTTCGGGGTGGTTGTGGCGTTATTACAAGGGTAATAATTTCAACAGGGCACGGAAACAACGGTTGGTTGTTTCCGTGTTTTTTAACATTTGAATTCAACACACACTTAAAGAAATATAAATGGATTTAGTAACACCTGGATTTGGATTGATATTTTGGACTGTAATCAGTTTCTTAATCTTGCTTTTCATTCTGCGTAAATTTGCTTGGAAACCAATTCTTGGAGCGGTAAGCGAAAGGGAAGCCGGCATCTTGAGCGCCTTGGCAGCAGCCGAAAATGCCAAAATGGAAATGCAGAACCTGCATGCGGACAATGAAAGGATATTGCAGGAAGCCCGCGCAGAAAGAGAATTGATGATGAAAGATGCGCGAGAAATCAAAACAAAAATGATTGCAGATGCAAAAGAAGAAGCAAAACATCAAGCCGATAAAATGATCGAAACCGCACAGGCTGCTATTGAAAGCGAAAAGAAATCTGCCATTGCGGAAATGAAGGCCCAAATGGCAAGCCTTTCCATCGAGATTGCCGAGAAAGTCGTGAAAAACGAACTTTCAGATAAAGAAAAGCAATTGCGGCTGGTTGAAGAATTGTTGGGTCAAACCAAATTAAACTAAAGCAAAAATGAACGGAAGCAGGGCGGCCTTAAGATATGCAAAAGCAGTGATTCAAAATTCCAAAGAAGACAATACATCTGATCTGGTTTTTGGGGATATGCAATCTGTGAAAGACACCATCGAAGGCAGTAAAGAACTTCGGTTGATGCTTCAAAGCCCTATTATCAAAACAAATGATAAAAGAGAGGCTTTGCTCGCCATCTTTAAAAATCAATCGGAAACCATTAAAAAACTTATCAATCTTTTGGTCGATAATAAACGTGCACATTTGCTAGGAGATGTGGCAGCCAGTTATGTGCATTTGCACAACGAGGCTAAAGGCGTTAAAACTGCTAAAGTGACCACGGCCGTGCCTCTTTCCGAAACCTTGGAAGAGAAAGTTTTGGCCAAGGTAAAAGAACTTACCGGGAGCAATAGCGTTACCCTTGAAAATACCGTTGACCCCTCCATTATCGGCGGGTTTGTTTTGCGTGTAGGCGATCTTCAATATGACGCCAGCATCGCGAATAAATTGGATAATTTGAAAAGGGAATTCAGTAAAGTGAATTGAATTTGAGAAAAATTATGATTTAATATAATTTAATCAAAAGATCAAAATAAAAACAATAAAATTAATATTAGTTTCTAATATCTAAAGTTTGCCCTGAGCTTGTCGAAGGGTCTAAAATCTAAAATACAATGGCAGCAGTAAAACCCGCTGAAATTTCAGCAATCTTAAAGCAACAACTAACAGGTTTTGAAGCAACCGCTTCCTTGGCCGAAGTGGGCACAGTATTGACCGTGGGCGATGGTATCGCGCGGGTTTATGGCTTGGCCAACGTTCAATACGGCGAATTGGTAGAATTTGAAAACGGTCTTGAAGGCATCGTTCTTAACCTTGAAGAAGACAATGTGGGGGTGGTATTATTGGGCCCCTCAAAACTTGTTAAAGAGGGCGATACTGTAAAACGTACCCAACGAATTGCTTCCTTAAAAGTGGGTGAAGGCATTGTTGGCCGTGTTGTAAATACATTAGGAGAACCCATTGACGGTAAAGGGCCAATCTCCGGGAAAACATACGAAATGCCATTGGAGCGCAAAGCTCCGGGGGTAATTTTTCGCCAACCGGTAAACGAACCTTTACAAACCGGAATTAAAGCCATCGATGCGATGATTCCCGTGGGCCGTGGCCAGCGTGAACTTGTAATTGGCGACCGTCAAACCGGGAAATCAACGGTTTGTATCGATACCATTTTGAACCAAAAAGAATTTTACGATGCGGGCGTGCCCGTTTATTGTATCTATGTTGCCATTGGCCAAAAAGCTTCAACCGTGGCAAACATTGCCAGCGTACTTGAAGAAAAAGGCGCTTTGGCTTATACCACCATTGTTGCTGCAAATGCTTCCGACCCTGCACCAATGCAGGTTTATGCTCCTTTTGCGGGCGCCGCTATCGGGGAATATTTCCGCGACACCGGCCGTCCTGCCTTGATTGTTTTTGACGATTTGTCGAAACAGGCAGTTGCATACCGTGAGGTTTCCTTGCTTTTGCGCCGTCCACCGGGACGTGAGGCATATCCGGGCGACGTGTTTTACCTTCACTCTCGATTGTTGGAACGTTCCGCAAAAATCATTAATGATGATGATATCGCAAAAAACATGAACGACCTTCCGGAAACCTTAAAAGGAATTGTAAAAGGAGGCGGTTCATTGACTGCACTTCCAATTATTGAAACTCAAGCGGGCGACGTTTCAGCTTATATTCCCACAAATGTTATTTCCATTACTGACGGGCAGATTTTCTTGGATGGCGATTTGTTCAACGCTGGGGTACGCCCCGCCATTAACGTGGGTATTTCGGTATCACGTGTTGGGGGAAATGCCCAAATTAAATCGATGAAAAAAGTAGCGGGAACTTTGAAACTAGACCAAGCACAATACCGCGAACTTGAAGCGTTCTCAAAATTCGGTTCCGATTTGGATGCTGCTACTTTGAACGTGATCGAAAAAGGAAAACGAAACGTAGAAATCCTCAAACAAGCTCAGAACGACCCTTATACTGTGGAAGATCAAGTGGCTATTATTTTTGCAGGATCCAAAAACCTTTTAAGAAATGTGCCAGTAAACAAGGTAAAAGAATTTGAAAGGGATTTCCTTGAATTCTTGAATGCAAAGCACCGCGATACACTTAACGATCTTAAAGCCGGAAAATTGACAGATGAAGCCATCGATGTAATTACTTCGGTAGCGAAAGAACTCTCAGCGAAATATAAAAACTAGTTCCGAGTTCCGAGTTATGAGTGATTTGCTCAATAGCCCAATTCGAATAAAAAGTTTTGAATTTGCGTGTGATATTGTTCACTTCTCAAGAATTCTGAAAGAAAAACGAGAGTTTGAAATAGCTTCTCAATTATTTAAAAGCGCAGCAAGTATTGGCGCAAATGTCCGTGAAGCACAACGAGGTGTCAGCACGAAAGATTTTAAAAATAAATTTGGAATTGCTTTAAAGGAACCAGATGAAACGGAATATTGGTTGGAGGTAATTGAAGCCACAACAATGGAAATTCCGAATAATTTAAAGGGAAAGTGTGATGAGCTTATAAGAATATTGGTTTCTATAATCAAAAACTCATAACTCAAAACTCATAACTCATAACTGAAAAATGGCCAATTTAAAAGAAATACGTAACAGAATATCATCCGTCGGTTCAACGATGCAGATAACCAGTGCCATGAAAATGGTATCTGCCGCAAAGTTGAAAAAGGCCCAAGACGCCATTACGGCTATGCGTCCCTATTCCCAAAAGCTTACCGAACTTTTGCAAAACTTGAGCGCAAATTTGGATGCCGACAGTGGAAGCAAATTTTCCGATCAGCGCGAAGTGAATAAGGTTTTGGTGGTTGCCATTACTTCAAACCGGGGCTTGGCGGGGGCTTTCAACAGCAATATCGTTAAAGAAGTTAGGATACTTGCTAATAAAACTTACGCCGGAAAACAAGTGGATTTTATGACACTTGGGAAAAAGGGAAATGACATTATAAAAAAATCTTCCACCATCCATCATAACAACAATGCAATTTTTGATGACCTTTCTTTTGATAATACTTCGGTAATTGCTGAAAATTTGATGAAACTTTTTGTGGACGGGGTTTATGATAAGATTATTTTGGTTTACAACAACTTTAAAAATGCTGCCACTCAATTGGTGATTACTGAACAGTTTTTGCCCATATTGCCGCCAAAAGCCACTGAAAATACCGATTCAAAAACAGCAGAGGTTTATTATATTTTTGAACCTTCAAAAGAAGAAATAGTAGAAGCATTAATCCCAAAAAGCTTGAAAACTCAATTGTTTAAAGCCCTTCGAGATTCCGCAGCCAGTGAACACGGTGCGCGAATGACAGCAATGCACAAAGCCACCGATAATGCAACCGAGCTTCGCGATGCATTGAAATTACAATACAACAAAGCCCGTCAAGCGTCGATAACCAACGAGATTTTGGAAATTGTTGGCGGTGCAAATGCTCTCGCGGGCAAGTAATCCAATTTTTTAAAATATAATTTTATGCCTTTCGTTATTTTATTACGAAAGGCTTTTTTACTTTTAAACCACACATTACAAATCTTTTAAAAATAATTCTGATGATTCCATCCCGAGTTCTTGTACAGTCCATTTCATTTTCAATAGCGCTTTTTTTCTTTATAAATTGTGGAGGTTCAAAGAGTTATGATGAAAATATTGTTTTAGAAAAAGTCCCTCCATTTTCAATCAAAGAAGTGTACTTTCAAAAATGGGTAGCGGGTGTAAAAGAAGGAGGCTCCGGGATTAATCTTTATTTTACCTTGGAAAATAATAAAGATGCCGTAAAAATATCCGAAGTTTATTTCAGAAACACAGTTTTGAAAGCGGAAACTATTTCCCCAAAAGAGAATAATTATATCGCACGTTTCAGTAATGAAAATGAAAGGGAAGTAATTATGGATAGCGATCCCGTTAAAGAAGCACAAAACACCCCTCCCCAACCTTTCCCGTTTACTTTGAATGAAAATGAAGCTGTCATCAGTTATGATATAAATGGCGATATGTGCTTTTATAAAATTTCCAATATCGAAGAAAAATCTATGTTGGCTTATCCCGGAAGCGCTCCTAAAAAAAATAAATAACCATTTCGGGGGTTGATTTGCTTTATTTTTTGAGTCTAACTACAAAGCTTAATTTCAATACTTTTACATAAATTCTAAGCCTTGGGCGTTTTCAAAAAGCTTTTTCAACAAACCTTTATTTATGGGCTGGCAACCGTGCTTCCACGGGCGTTGTCCATCGTTTTGGTGCCGCTTTACGTTTTGGTCTTGGGGAAGGAACAATACGGGATTTATGCCTCTTTAATGGCATTCCTAATTTTAGGGAATGTATTGCTTTCCTACGGAATGGAAACCGCTTTTTTCAGGTTTATAAATAAAAATAAGTCCGAAAATCATATTGTTCAATCCACCGCGCTTACTTCTTTAACGGTTTCCACCGTTCTTTTTTTAGTTGTTTTTTTGTTTTTCGCCGAGCCCATTTCCCGATTTCTCGAATTCAAAAACAAATACATAATTTATGGTTTGTGGATACTCGCTTTAGACGCCTTGGCGGTGTTGCCGTTTGTGTGGTTTCGGGCGAATGAAAAACCGATGCGTTATGCCGTAATCAAGATTTTCAACGTTGCAATCAATTTGGGCTTGAACCTTTTTTTCTTCCTCCTGCTTCCAGTTTGGGCCGAAAACGCCCCCTCTTCTTTTTGGGTTTCCATTTATTCCGAAGAAAATAACGTGGCCTATGTTTTTATTGCAAACTTAATTGCAAGCGCAATAACGCTGCTCATTCTGTTGCCACAATACGTAAATATCGGGTTTGGGTTCAATAAAATTATTTGGAAGCAAATGATGCGCTATGCCTTTCCGGTCTTGGTGGCGGGGATTGCATTTTCCATCAATGAAGCTTTTGATAAAATCCTTTTGAAATACCTTCTTCCCGAGAATATTGCCGATGCCGAAGTGGGGGTTTACGCCGCCTGTTATAAACTCGGGGTTTTTATGACCCTTTTCGCTACGGCTTTTCGGCTGGGGATTGAGCCTTTTTTCTTTAATCATTCTGAACATGAAGACGCAAAAATAACATATGCTGCAATCACTAAATATTTTACAATTGCGGGTAGCATTTTGATGCTTTTCGTAATCGTTTATATCGATATTTTTAAACGGATATTGATCCCAAACAGCAGTTTTTGGGAAGCCTTGTCCATCGTGCCCATCATCCTTTTAGCAAATCTTTGTTTGGGAATATACCACAATCTTTCTGTTTGGTACAAAGTAACGGACCGCACAAAATTTGGCGCGTATATTTCGGTTGTGGGCGCAATTATAACTATTGGGCTCAATTTTGCCTTAATTCCCCTTATAAGTTATAAAGGTTCAGCAATTGCTACCTTGGCTGCATACGGGAGTATGATGCTGCTTTCGTATTATTTCGGAAAAAAATATTACACTGTTCCTTACGAAACAAAAAAAATCAGTTTTTACCTTTTGGTTTCCATCTTGTTTTCGGTACTTTCATTCTATGTTTTTAAAGGAAATATTTGGGTGGGGACTGCGTTATTTATAACATTCCTGCTTTGGACGTATCATTCCGAACGACTCGATTTTAAACGGATTATAAAAAAATAATATAACAACTTTGAAAATAAAAATAATCAACAAATCCAATCATCCGTTGCCTTTGTATGAAACTATTGCTTCTGCAGGAATGGATTTAAGGGCCAATGTTCTTGAACCTTCAACATTGAAACCTTTGCAACGCGCCATCGTTAAAACCGGACTTTTTATTGAATTGCCAATTGGCTACGAAGCGCAAGTGCGCCCACGAAGTGGCTTGGCGGCGAAAAAAGGAATCAGTGTGCTAAATTCCCCGGGAACTATTGATGCGGATTATCGGGGTGAAATAGGCGTAATTTTAGTCAACCTTTCTAACGAAGACTACACTATCGAAAACGGAGAACGCATCGCGCAGCTTGTCATTGCCAAGCACGAACGAGCCGTTTGGGAAGAAGTTTCGGAGCTGGAGGAAACCGTTCGAGGTTCGGGAGGTTTTGGCTCAACTGGTTTTAAATAAAACGTCATTCCGCATTTAGTGCGGAATCGTATAAATAAAAAAACGAATATTAATTAAAACGACCCCTGCGAAGCAGGGGGTTAATATGAAAATAATCGTCCCAATGGCCGGTCGTGGCTCGCGTCTTCGGCCTCATACGCTAACTGTTCCAAAACCGCTTATTCCCGTGGCGGGAACGCCAATAGTTCATAGATTGGTGCGGGACATCGCCGGTATTCTTTCAGAAGAAATCGAAGAAATCGCCTTTATTTTGGGAGATCCCGCTTTTTTTGGCGATGATGTGGTAGAGAGTTTAAAAGAATTGGCGAAAAGTCTCGGGGCAATTCCCAAGATTTATCGGCAATTGGATCCAAAAGGGACAGGCCACGCCATTATGTGCGCAAAGGAATCCTTGTCCGGTCCTGCGGTAATAGCGTATGCCGATACGTTGATTCGGGCGGATTTTAATCTCGATAAAAATGCGGACAGCGTTATTTGGACAAAAAAAGTTGATAACCCCGAAGCTTATGGCGTTGTAAACCTAAACGAAAACAATGAAATTATCGAACTCGTTGAAAAGCCAAAAACTTTTGTAAGTGATCAGGCCGTAATCGGGATTTATTATTTTAAAGATGTGGCCGAACTTAAAAACGAACTTCAATTTGTACTGGACAATAACATTCAAAATGGCGGCGAATACCAAATAAACGACGGCATAAAACGGATGATGGCAAAGGGAAAAATTTTCAAAACCGGCACTGTTACAGAATGGATGGATTGTGGCAATAAAGAAGTTACCGTGGAAACCAACCGCAAAATGCTCGGATTTTTATCGGAAAACAATGAGCCTTTAATCTCCCAAACTATTAAAAATGAAAACTCCAAAATCATCGAACCTTGTTTTATTGGCGAAGATGTAACTTTAAAAAACAGCACTGTTGGCCCGTTTGCGTCCATTGGCGAAGGCACGGTAATTGAAAGCAGCACTGTTCAAAACAGCATTATCCAAACGCACGCCATAATTAAAAACGCAATTTTGGACAACGCAATGATAGGCAATCACGCTATCTTTGACGGGAAGTTCACCAACGTCAGCATTGGCGATTACTCTGAATTAAAATAATTCCTCCGAAAGCGGGATCTTATGTTCATGAAAACGAAGCATTTTTTTATTGCCATAATTCTCTTCGGAACCATCTTTTTTCCGAAAGAAACAATAGCACAAGAAATAAACGAAGTCCCCACCGATGACTTGGGAAACGTGAGCGATGCTTTTCAGGAAAACTTTTTTGAAGCCCTGAAACAAAAGGGGATCGAAAATTATGAACTCGCCCTTGATGCTTTGCGAAAAGCCGAAAAAGCTGCTGCCGATGATCCTCAAAACCTTTCTGTGGTGCATTTTGAAATGGGGAAAAATTATATGCACTTAAAGCAATATGATAATGCAGAGGAAAATTATAAAAAAACCATTCAAAAGGAGGGCGACCGTTTGGTGGTTATTGAAGCACTATATGACCTTTATTACCAAAAAAACGATTATAACGCTGCAATTCCCATAGTGGAAAAACTCATCCCCTTTGATGATGATTATAAAGAAGATCTTGCCAACCTTTATGCTAAAACCAAACAGTATGACAAAGCTATGGCACTGCTGGATGAGTTAGATGAAAGTTGGGGCATTAGCGATATTCGTGATGCATTACGGGCGCAAATCTACCAAAAGACCGGGAATGCCTCCGGTGCCATCGAACAGTTGGAAGAGCGCATAGACAGCAATCCGAAAAGTGAAAGGGAATATTTGAACCTAATTTTTTTATACAGCGATCAAGGCAATCCGGAAAAAGCATTTGAAACTGCAAAAGCCCTCCTTCAAAGTAATCCAAATTCAGAATTGGTCCATTTGGCATTGTATAAATTTTATCTCGATGAGGGCAACTCAGCCCAAGCAATGGCTTCAATGAAAAAGATCTTTTCTTCCGGTCAAATTGACATCGAAAGCAAATACCGGGTTTTGGCGGATTTCATCCAGTTTGTGAATACAAATCTCGAATTTGAAAATGAACTGGAAAACATTGTAAAAGGTTTTTCGGAAGAAAATAACAGCAAGGTTTACGAGCTTTTGGGGAATTATTACATCGAAAAAAACCGGAAGGATGAAGCTTTAAAATATTATGAAAAGGGGATTATCAACGATTCGGATAATTTTAATTTGATAAAGAATACATTGCTGCTCCAAATTGATTTTAAGAAATTTGAAGCAGCGGAAAAATTAAGTTCTGAGGCTTTGGGAATTTTTCCCGCACAACCCTTGCTTTATCTTTTGAACGGCGTTTCGAATATTGGCATTCAAAAGCCAGATGCCGCCATAGAAAATTTGAAAACTGGCTTGGATTTCCTTTTGGACGATCCTAATATGGAAAAGGATTTTTATGAACAGCTAAGCCTTGCTTTTGTCCAAAAGGGAGATCAAAAAACCGCAGCCGAGTTCACCAAAAAAGCTTCTGAAATTAAAGCTGTCAATTAAAATTTATGAAATTATACCCATTCTATATTCTGGTTTTTATTTTGCTTACATCTTGTGGCGGCAGCAAGCGCATTGCTTCAGTAAATAATGAAGACCTGAAAACCAAGGAAATTATTACTTCACATCTAGCCGCCTCGCCAGAATTTAAAACCCTTGCAGCACGCGTTCAAGTAGTTTACGAAGATGAGGAAAAACTGCAGAGCATCACCGTTAGCCTTCGGATGGAAAAGGATAAATTTATTTGGGTAAAAGCGTCTTTATTGGGGATAACGCTCGCCAAGGTTTTGATAACCCCCGAAAAGGTACAATATTATGAAACCATTGGTTCCACTTATTTTGATGGCGGTTTTGCTTTATTAAGCGAGTGGTTGGGAACTGAATTGGATTTTCAAAAAGCACAGAACCTTTTACTGGGGCAGTCCATTTTTGCGTTAAACCCTTCGGGATATTCCGCAGGCCTTTTTCAAAACCAATATAGGATTATGCCCAAGACGCAACCGCTGAATTTTATTCATTCAATATTTTTGAATCCTGAAAATTTCAAAGTTATTTCCGAATCACTTTCCCAACCCAATGATGACCGGTTGATGAGTGTTCGTTATGGCAATCATCAAAAAGTAGGGAATGGTTTTTATCCTTCAGAAATAATCATTGATACTTCTGAAAAAGGCGCCAAAACAAGAATCGAGATGAATTATAGAAAAATAGACCTCAACGTACCGGTAAGTTTTCCCTTTGAAATCCCGCAAGGTTATGAAGAAATCCAACTCAATTAAATGAAGCATATCCGAACATATTTGATTATTGCTTTTTGCGGTTTAAACCTTGCCGCGTTTGCCCAACCGGACAAACAGCAGGAACTTGAAGAAAAACGTCAACAAATTTTGGCGGAAATAAAGCAGATCAATTCGCTTTTGTTCAAAACAAAAAAGGAAGAAAAGTCCGTACTTACACAAGTCCAGGACTTGAACCAGCGTATTTCGGCCAGCGAAAACCTGATACGCGTTACCAATCAACAAGCAAATTTGCTAACACGGAACCTAAACGAAAACCTCAATAAAATAAGTACCCTTCGTGAAGAGCTAAAAGTGATGCGGGAAGATTATGCGGCGATGATTCAAAAATCCTATAAAAGCAAATCGCAACAAAGTCGGGTGATGTTCTTGCTTTCATCAGATAATTTTTTGCAGGCCTACAAGCGGGTGCAATACATGAAGCAATATGCCAAATACCGAAAAAAACAAGGGGAAGGCATTCAGGTTAAAACCAATGAGCTGCAGGAATTGAACTCCAATTTGATTGCACAGAAAAAAACTAAACAAAACCTTATTTCTGAAAACGAAAAAAGCAAGACACAACTTTTAAAAGAGAAAAAAGATCAACAAGCTTTGGTAGCTTCCCTGAAAAAGGAAGAAGGGAAATTTACTGCACAAATCCGTACCAAGCAAAAACAATCGGACGAGATCGATAGGCAAATTGATGCCTTAATTAAAGCAGCGATAGCCGAAGCCAATAAAAAAGCTGGAGCATCAAATAAAGTGACCACCAAAACCACTTCCACGGGTTTTGCGCTAACTGCTGAAGACAAAGTATTGGCAGCAAGTTTTAATAGCAATAAAGGGAAATTGCCTTGGCCCGTGGAAAAAGGCATGGTTGTAAAAAGCTATGGCACCCATAAGCACCCACAGTTTCCCAATGTTACCACAAACAGTGATGGAGTGGAAATTGCAACTGAGGCCAATGCAAAAGCTCGTGCGGTTTTTAATGGGCAAGTGTTGCAGATTCAACAGATAAAAGGCGCCAATAAAGCGGTTTATATACAACATGGCGATTATATCACGGTGTACAATAATTTGTCAAAAGTCTCGGTGAAACGTGGCGATAAAGTGACAACAAAACAGGAAATAGGCACTGTTTCGGGAAGTTCGGATGGAAAGACGCTCCTAAAATTCTATATTTATCAGAATACCACTAAAATGAACCCTGCGGATTGGGTTTTTAAAATGTAAAAAAACCCGCCCCAATTTTCATTGGAGCGGGTTTTAAAAAAAGTGGGGATTATTCTTAATTAATGATTAATTTTTTTGTGGTTGTGTTACTACCTGAATTGATTGTAATAAAGTAAAGACCTGTTGAAAATTTTGACACATCCAAAGAGGTTGGTGATCCACTATTTCCTTGTGATTTTTGCAAAGATTGTCCTAAACTGTTCAAGAGCGTAACTTCAAAATCTCCAAAATTTAGATCATTTATTTCAATGTTTACTTTATCAGAGGCAGGATTCGGGTACAATGAAACGGCATTTGAAAGTTGGTTGTCATCAACACTCAATATACAATCCAATAAACCGCCTGCATAAAATTTGGCGTTGTTCCTAAAGCTTTCCCATCCTTCAGTGTCGTTTTTTGAAACGATGGCATACCAAAAAGATTCTGTGGGGTCCGTTATTGGAATGGTTACGGAATTTGTAACGCTGTTTGCCACAACCTCCATAAATTTTTCCCCCAATAAATAGAGGTCATAAGATTCGGCGTCAGGCACCGCGGTCCATTCAAAAGTTACCGAAGTTTCGCAAACCATTTCCACATTATAAACGTTTGTGTTTCGGGCAATATCAAATGTTTCATCGCTTTCATCTTGAAACGCTCCACTCGTTACCCTAACAAGTGCTTCTCCAGTTACCATGTCCGGTACCTGCCAAGAGTATAATTCTGTTCCATTATTTACCGTAGCTATAGGATTCCAGCTACTTCCATTGTTAATGGAGTATTCCAAATCATAGTCGTCCACAGTGTTTGTTGCATCCCAATGGATTACTTGTACAACATTGGGTGTAAAGTGTTCTCCAGCGTTGGGATAAATTACTGTAAGGTTTTCAGAAATAATTTCATAAACCACAAAGTATTCTTGCGGACCAACGGGGACGTTGAATCCGGTTATTTCAATATCATAATTACCCGAGGCAGGATTGTTCAATAAAACCTGCTCCACGTTGTTCAAACGATCAATCCCATTTGTGGCAGGATTGTTCAAGGTAACGGGATCTGGGGTTGGATCCAAAATCCATGGCAAATGCGTGGCGTTTGAAGGTGATGTAACCACTAAATCTAAATCGTTTACAATAGCTGGATTTGCACCGGGAGTAGCTGCAACATCGCTCCAATAAACCATAAAGCGCAGCTGTTTAGTCCCCGCAGGCACGTTAATGGTGTGTGTATTGGTGGCTCCTTGGATAATGTCATCTGAAAGATGTCTTTCATCTTCAATCAATTTTGCGGCCTGTAGACCATTGACAATTCCCCAACCAAATTTGTAGTCCGGGCCTATATTCCCTGCTTCATTTGCAGTATTTAGTATAATTGCTTTTATAAGTGCCGAAGGTGGGAAATCTCCTCCATTAATATCCCCATAAGCTTCATAAAGTTGTGCCGCAACCCCTGCTATCCCGGGTGCTGCTCCGGAAGTTCCACCAAAGGCTTGATAGGTGTTGTTTTCGTTTGTTGAAATCTGTCCTTGCCCATGAGCAGTTATATCCGGTTTGATCCTACCGTCGTGTGCTGGACCACGACTGCTTGAATTTTCCAAAGTTCCATCAAAGAAAACATTGGCGGTAGCTATAACATTTTTTCCTTGTTTATGCCCGCCGGTAATATTGCCCCACTGGTTTCCGGCACCGTACCCGCAATTATTGTTGTTGGAATTCCCCGCGGAAAAAACATGTAACAACGTTGGGGTGTTTAAGGTTTGCTGGTCAACCGTTACGGTTGTTGTGGTATATCCATCGTTGCAGCCATTGCTATAAGAGGAATTGGTAATCTGCACATTGCCATTAAGGATATTAGTGGTTGTTGGGGCATCTAAAAAATGGGATTGATAATTTACCACAAATACATTTGACCCCGCAGCCATTCCTCGATTAGAAGGGTTAAGATTTCCCGCACCTGCCATAATGCCGCCCACACCATCTCCATGGCTCTGGCCTCCTACATTGGTAAGGTTGGTAATCCTTCCCTGAAAATCGATATGCGGCCCAACTCGACCATCATCACGCACCATAACACCAATTCCTTCACCGGTATAATTTCTACCGGTACTGGTTTGTGTGTCTAGGCTATTCGAGCGGTGGAGGTTCCTTCCTTTTAAATCATCCGGGATGGAAGGGGCAACAATAAGATCGACCCATTTTACAAAAGCCAAATTTGAAAGTTCCTCCAAACAATTGTTAGGGATAACCAAATCAATAAGATCCGAACCAAAGTATTGTTGCTTTACCGCGATTTGCATTCTGAAAAGTTCATCTATAACAAATTGAGTGCTTACATTTTGATGGTGCTGAAGGGTCACCAAAATATGGTTGCCTTCCATGGCCCAAGAAGGGTAGGGCGGATTTTTCAATACAGATGAAAGTTTAGTATTTCCCGGGACAGGTATTATAGTTTTTACACCATTATTTTTAAGAAATGCCACTGAAGTATTTTCCGGGAAATAAAACAAATAGGCTTGGTGCGGGATGTAGTTCAACAATTTAAGATTGTTTGCCCTGAAAAGATCTTGAACATCTTGGGAAGGCGTTTCATAAAATTGTACCCAGCCTGTATAGCCATTGTTTAGCCGCGCAGAAGGCGGCATTTGGTTCCATTGAAATGTGTCAATATTCTCAGGCATTTCAATGGTTTCGCCCTGAAACTGGATGGTGTATGGGTTTTGCGCAAAAGTGGCGGAAAAAACAAATGCCATCATCAAAAGACAGGCATTTTTACACTTTGATAAAAGATAAAAGGTAATTTTTTTCATTGATAAAATTTGAAGTTAAATTAATTTACGGGAAGTGGATTTTATAAAGCATTACTTCAAAAAATTCACATGAACTTCAAATATATTCAATTGTATTAAAAAATCATTGTTAAAAGTTTAAAAAAATCATTTTTTTTAAAAGTGGAATTTACGAGAAATTTAAAAAAAATCAATTATTCAAATATAGCCTTTAGTTCCGTTGCATCTTTGGGCTTCATTTTACCCGCCAAAACAAGGCTCAATTGTTTTCGGCGAAGTGCTGCGTCAAAACGTTTTTTTTCGAGTTCGGTTTCCGGTTTCAATTCCGGCACTGGCACAGGGTTTCCCATTTCGTCCACGGCCACAAAAGTATAAATGGCTTCATTGGAACTGGTTTTTACCCCGCTTTCAATATCCTCAATCCACACAGCCATAAAAATTTCCATGGAAGTTTTGAATGCCCGGGAAACTTGGGCCTCCACCGTAACTACGCTTCCCAAAGGAATCATTTTGTTGAATGCCACATGGTTCACCGAAGCAGTAACCACTATTTTTCCACTATGCCGCCGGGCAGCAATGCTGGCCGCACGGTCCATCCGGGAAAGCAGTTCGCCGCCAAACATGTTGCCGATCGGGTTGGTTTCACTGGGAAGAACTAAATCTGTCACAACGGTGCGCGAATCTTTTGGGGTTTTGGTTTGCATGGAAAAAATTTTCAGCAAAGGTAAGGCGGTTTCAATTTAAAATTTAAAAAGGAAATTGGAAAAAGAGTAAAGTTTTACTTTTGAAATTCGTGCACCAAAAGCCATGCATCGGCATTTTCGGTTCTTTGGATTTGATGAAGGGATTTTATTGCTTCTTTCCGGTCCTCAAAACTGCTGTACAGCACTTGGTGGAGGCCATAACGGTTCGCTTCCATTTTTTTTGGGGAATACCCTTTTATCCGAAGTTGCGCCATTATTTTATCTGCGTTTTCTTCCATTTGGAAAGCCCCTGCCACAATGTGGTAATTTCCTGTTTGTTTGGAAAGGTTTAAGCTTAAAGCGGGCAACGGGTTTTCAATTACAAAAGTGGCTTGCTGTATTTGGTTTTCCACCAATGTTGCGGCTTTTTGTTTTTGGGCAAAATTATGCTGTTGCACTTCACCTTCATAAAATTTCAAAGCCCCGAAACCTGTTGCCGTTAATGCGATTACGGCAATAGCTGCATATTTAATATAAGGTTTTGCTTCCCGTTTTTCGGGGGTAAAAATGATTGGCGCCCGTTCCTCAAGTTTTTTGGTTTCTTCTTTATAAACCTCCCTAATTATCTTTGGGGAAACCAAAGAATCCAATCCAAAAGCTGCGGTGTTGTAATTTTGTTTTTTTGAAGGAACAAACTGTAATGCTTTTTCTTCGTTCAAATAGAAATCGCCGATATTTTTAAAAGAAACCTCTCCCATAGGCAATTGATTGGCAACCTCTGCAGTGAAAGAACGAATCTGCTGCAGCGCGGTTTCATAACTGCATTTTTCAACCGAAGCCACATAATGCGCCAGTAAACCATCGTTAGTCTGCAATTGTTTATTGAAGGAAATTGTTTTTGAAGGAGGATGAAAAACGCAGGAGGTTTTTTCGATATGTGCGGGCCGATACTGTGTCAAGAACGCGCCAAACCCTGGAATGATAACACATTCGTAACGGTATAAAAGGTCGCTTATGTAGGTAACCATTTGCATAATCCCAAAAATAGGGTTTTTAAAATTTCCGTGAATTTTAAAATGGCTAACTTATTAACAACATAAATTTTTGTAAATTTAAATCTCCCCTTTTATATTTTCAAAAAATGCTTTCACAAAACGAACTTCGGTATACGTTAGCTTTGCAACGCATTCCAAATTTAGGGGATATTTCGGCGAAAAAACTGTTGCGGCATGTAGGCTCTGCGGAAGGAATTTTTACGGAAAAGAAATCCAATTTATTGAAAATTGATGGCATCGGCTCCCTGCGGTTAAAGGATTTAAATTCAAAACAAACCTTGGACGATGCCGATGAAGAGTTACGCTTTATTGAAAAAAACCAGATCACTTGCAGTTATTTTCTCGACAAAAATTATCCCGATAAACTAAAGCATTGCATTGATGGCCCTCTTCTGCTTTTTCAAACCGGGAACATTGACCTTCAAAACAAAAAGATAATAAGCATTGTGGGCACGCGAAAAATAACAACTTATGGGAGTGCGTTTTGCGAAAAATTGATTGAAGATTTAAGCCCCCTAAATCCCGTAATTGTTTCCGGCTTTGCCTATGGCGTGGACATTTGCGCACACAAAGCAGCTATGGAAAATGGTTTGCAAACCATCGGTTGCCTTGCGCACGGATTGGATCAAATTTATCCGAAAGACCATAAAAAATATATGTCAAAAATGGAAAAAAACGGGGGATTTATGACCGAATTTTGGAGTAGCGATACTTTTGAAAAAACCAATTTTTTAAAACGTAACCGTATTATTGCGGGCCTTTCGGAAGCAACCATTGTTATTGAATCTGCCGAAAAAGGAGGGAGTTTGGTAACGGCGGGTATTGCAAATTCCTATGACCGGGAGGTTTTTGCAGTGCCGGGAAGAACGTCAGACAGCCAAAGCCAAGGCTGCAATAATTTGATAAAATCCCAACAAGCGCATTTACTTTCAAACGCCGCCGACCTGCTCTACATTTTGGGCTGGCAACTGAACGAAGCTAAGCCAAAAATCCAGCAAACCCAATTGTTCGTTGAACTTACGGAGGAAGAAAAAATTGTTTTTCGTTATTTAAAGGATAAAGAAAAAGAAGGGATGGACACCATCGCTTTGGAATGCAAAATCCTCCCGTTTAAAGTTGCGTCGGTTTTATTGAATATGGAATTGAAAGGCGTGGTGAGGCCATTGCCCGGAAAATTGTTCCAACTTATTTAATATCCCAATTTTTTACGGACCCTTTTTAAAACTTCATTTGCGGTTTGCTTAGCTTTTTCTGCTCCGGCCATGAGTGCGCTATCTACTTCGGAAATATTTTCCATAAAATATTCATAGCGGGTTCTTTCTTCAGAAAACTTTTGAATGATGAGTTCAAACAAAGTTTGTTTAGCATGGCCGTAGCCATAATTCCCACCTTCATAATTTTTTCGCATTTGTGAAATTTCATCAGGCTCGGCCAATAATTTATACAAACCAAACACATTGCAAGTGTTCGGATTTTTGGGTTCTTCCAACGGGGTGCTGTCTGTTTCTATCCCTAATACTTGTTTTTTAAGTTGCTTTTCCGGCAAAAAAATATTGATGATATTGTTCTTTGATTTGCTCATTTTTGTCCCGTCCGTCCCCGGAATTAACATGGTTTCTTCCTGTACTCTTGCTTCCGGCAAAACAAAGGTTTCGCCCATTTGTGCATGAAAACGGGAGGCCACATCTCGGGTCATTTCTATATGCTGCAACTGGTCTTTTCCCACGGGCACAAACTCGGCATCGTACAAAAGGATATCTGCCGCCATCAACATGGGGTAACTGAATAAACCTGCGTTTACATCGTCCAATCTATCGGCTTTATCTTTAAAGGAATGCGCCAGCGTTAATCGCTGATAAGGATAAAAACAACTCAAATACCAAGAAAGTTCTGCGGTTTGCGGCACATCGCTTTGGCGATAAAAAACTGCTTTTTCAATGTCCAAGCCAAAAGCGAGCCAAGTTGCGGCCACACTATGGGTATTGGTGCGAAGTAGGCAGGAATCTTTTATTTGCGTGAGGGAATGCATATCTGCAATGAACAAAAAAGAATCATTTTTTGGGTCGTTTGCCATTTGGATTGCAGGTACTATTGCCCCCAAAATATTTCCCAAATGTGGTGTTCCAGTGCTCTGTATTCCCGTTAAAATTCTCGACATTTTATTTTTTTTAAAACTGTATTATTTTTTTGTAAAGGTACTTTTTTTAGCGCATTGGCATTGTTCAAATCCTTACTTTTGAAAACGCTGATGAAATTATTCCGGTACTCTTTAACCACGCTTTACAGGATTTGGTTCTATTTTTTGGTGACCATACCAATCCTTTTAATGTTCCCATTATTGTTTATCAGCATTCTGCGGGAAAAGTGGTACCCGTATTTTTTTAAACTTGCACGGGTGTGGGCAAAAATCATCCTTTTCGGAATGGGTTTTTATCCTAAAATCAAGCGGGAAATTTTTTATAAAAAGGGCGAAAGCTATATGTTTGTAGCCAACCACACCTCTATGGCGGATATTATGCTGATGCTCTATGTGGTAAAAAACCCTTTCGTTTTTGTGGGAAAAAAGGAACTGGCAAAAATCCCGTTGTTCGGTTTTTTTTACAAACGCACCTGCATCCTCGTGGACCGCAAAAGCATCAAAAGCCGTCGCGATGTTTTTGAAAGGGCCGAACAAAAACTGAAGCAGGGGTTGAGCGTTTGTATTTTTCCGGAAGGCGGCGTTCCAGATGATGAAAGTTTATTGATGGATGAATTCAAAGACGGAGCTTTCCGTTTGGCTATTGAGCATAAAATCCCGATTGCGCCCATGACCTTTCACGATAATAAAAAGCGGTTTTCATATCAATTTTTTTCCGGAAATCCAGGGAAGATGCGGGTCAAAATCCATGGTATTATTCCCACGGGCGGTCTTTTGCTGGAAGACAAAAAGAAACTGAAAACCCAGGCCCACGATGTTATTTATCGGGAATTGATAAACCCCACGGTATAAGTTTTCTCTGTGAAAAATTTCCACAATAAAAAAAACCGTTCTATGGCGAAGAACGGTTTTTCTCTCATCATTGTTTGAATTACTCCAAACTTACCAATAAAAAAACTAACCTAAAACTTAAAACTAAAACCTGTATAAACCCCTATATAATAAGGTTTGAAATTTGATGCATCCGTGTACGGATTTAACTGGTATTTGAACATCGGCTCAATGTTGAATAAAAACCTTTTTGAAATTTTGTAATCCAGCCCCAATCCAACATTGGTGGTGAAACTGACCGAGGAAAGATTGTTAGCCTCCCCTAATACGGATTTGAAATCATCGGCTTGAACCGAAATCTCATTGTTTCCTAAAAACAAAGTGCTTAATCCACCAATTAAGTTTACGCCCAATTTATTGCTGAACAGCGCATATTTTAACTCAAGCGGCACTTCATAATAATTGATGTTTTGAAGAATCTGGGCATTTCCCTGTGTAGATTTTGGGATGATATTGCCAAAACCGCTCCCGGGCGGAGGCATATTCAGCTCCCCCTTATCAAAGGCGGTAAGAACAATTTCGTTATTGCCGTAATCCACGGAACGTAGTGCCACGGAAACAGGTCCAGTGCCAAGGTCAATCCCGCCTGTAGAATAGCTGAGGTCCACATTGCTAAGGCCCGAACGGATACTCAAACGATTGCTGATGGCATAACTTACCTGCACGCCGTAACTCATATTGACATCTCCGCTCTGTTCATTGTCCGCAAAAGATGGGTCGAGAGAGGAACCATTCCCCAAACTGCTGTAATAAACTGGTGCCACGTTAGGCAATACGCTCCACCGGTTTTCAGGTTCTGGGTTTTTTACGATGGCATCTTCGCTGTTTTGTTCCTCGATGGCATCGAAGATTGAGGTTTTCTTTTTCGGCTCTTCGGTTTTGGTTATTTCGGTATTTTCTTCAACAATTAGATTGATTATTTCGTTTCCGATTTTGTCGGTTTTTGTTTTATTTGCAGCTATAATTTCGGTAGAGTTCTTTTGAACAATTACGGATTTTTCTTTTTCAGAAATACTCTCTTTTTCTTTTTGTAGGGCAAGGGCTTCTTTTGCGGTTATTTTTTCCGAAACCTCATTTTCATTCTTAATCGCACCCTCTTTAGTTTTTAAAGATGTTACAGTTTCTTTTTCAACAGCTACAGCATTTTTGGAATCCGAGGTTTTGTTGAAATTCTTTTCAGTTGAAAAATCCTTTTTTGAAGATTTTGCATCGGCATTGGTTTCACTTTCTTTTAAATGGATTTTCAAGTCTTCCGAAGTAATTTCGGTGGATTTAACCTTTTCTTTTTGAAGGATTTCAGAATCGCCTTTAACGGGAATTTTAATCTCTTCATTGGTAATGATAGGATTTTCTAGGGTTGAGTAATTGAATACCGAATTCCCAATGGTAAAAAGTAAAGCTAAAACAGCTGCAACCCCACCCAGTTTTATCCAAAGGGGGACAACTTTTCGGTCTTCCCTGTCTTTTCTCAATTGGGCAGCAATATTTTCCCAAACCTTTGGAGAGGGAGAGGCTTCAAAGTTTTTGAAGCGGTCTTTAAAAAGCTCGTCTATGTGCTTTTTTTCTTTCATCTTGAGCCGGAAAGGCAGTTCTGTTATTGTTTATACGTTCAATTTATATTTTGGGTTTTGTAACCCTCCACTTTAATTTTCAAAATTCCTCTTGCGCGGGCCAAATTTGATTTTGAAGTGCCATCGGAAATTTCCAGCATTTCAGCAATTTCTTTATGTGAATACCCGTCCATCACGTACATGTTGAAAACCAATCGGTAACGGTCCGGCAATTCTTGGATTATTTTCAACAAAAAATCCAAAGGGATTTCATCGGTCTCAATCTCGACCTCTGCATCTTCGATTTGGTCTTCCCTCGCAATGTCAAAAACCTTTTGTTTCCTGTATTTTTGAAGCACGGTGTTTACGGCAATCCGTTTCATCCAACCTTCAAAAGAACCTTTTTCCTTAAACTGTCCCACTGTCCTGAAAATTGTAAGAAAGGCATCTTGCAAACTATCCTCGGCCTCTGCATAATTGGACGAATATTTAAGGCAAACAGCAAATAACGTACCGCTAAAACGGGTGTATAATTCGCCTTGTGCCTTAGCATCCTGCTTCTTACATTGTATGATAAGCTCGTCTAAAGTCAACTGCGGTACCTTGATTAATTTGTTGTAATTACCTCTGCTACAGCGAAAAGAGGGCAACCATAATACTCAAGGTTTCTACATAGGGTAGATGCCGGGATCAAAAAATGGTTGCGTTAGCAGAATGAATTTACTATTTTATTGCGGTAATGGCCTCCTTTATTTTTTGTTCCAGCTCTTCCATCAGGTCGGGGTTGTCCGAAAGCAGGGTTTTCACGGCATCTCGGCCTTGGCCAAGTTTGGTTTCGTCATAACTGAACCAGGAGCCACTTTTCTTAATAATTTCAAAATCCACCCCCAGGTCCACCACTTCACCAACTTTGGAAATGCCGGTGCCATACATAATGTCGAATTCCGCTTGTTTGAAAGGCGGGGCCACTTTGTTCTTTACCACTTTTACACGGGTTTTGTTCCCTAACGCATTGCTGTCCGCATCTTTTATCTGGGTAGAACGGCGAATGTCCAAACGTACCGAGGCATAAAATTTTAGTGCGTTTCCGCCTGTGGTAGTTTCGGGATTGCCGAACATCACGCCAATTTTTTCTCGCAACTGGTTTATGAAAATCACCGTGCATTTTGTTTTGCTGATAGATCCCGTAAGTTTACGAAGCGCTTGGCTCATCAAACGGGCGTGAAGTCCCATTTTGCTGTCGCCCATCTCGCCTTCAATCTCACTTTTAGGGGTCAATGCCGCAACAGAATCGATTACTACAATGTCTATCGCCCCGCTTCGAATCAGGTTATCGGCAATTTCCAAAGCCTGTTCGCCGTTGTCGGGTTGCGAAATAATCAGGTTTTCTATATCCACCCCCAGTTTTTCGGCATAGCCACGGTCAAAAGCATGCTCTGCATCAATAAAGGCAGCGATGCCGCCTTTTTTTTGTGCTTCCGCGATGGCGTGGAGTGTAAGTGTTGTTTTCCCGGAAGATTCCGGGCCATAAATTTCGATGACCCTTCCCCTTGGGTAGCCGCCCACGCCCAACGCAACGTCCAGCCCCAAAGAGCCGGTGGGTATTACCTCGACATCTTCTACAGCACGGTCCCCCATTTTCATTACGGTCCCTTTGCCGTAAGTTTTGTCAAGTTTATCAAGTGTAAGTTTTAGGGCTTTCAGTTTTGCTTCTTTTTCGGTGCTCATGTTCGGTTTTTGTTAAAATAATATGTAAGCTAAAATACTATTTCTTTATGGGAGCGCAAAAGGAAATTCCCAGCGGAAAGGTTTTTTGTTAACAGCTGTGAAAATAAAAAGGCCGCAGTTCATTGCGGCCATTTAAGTAACGCAAACATTTTGGTTTGTCGTTATTCTTTTATGAATTTTTTAGTTTCTACCTGGCCTGTTTCGGTTTCCAGCAACGCAAAATAAACCCCGGGGCTTAGGGTTTCGATTGCGACCGTTTTTTTATTTAATCCGCTTTCGCTTAAAAGCAATTTGCCGTCAAGGCCATAAACCTTTATTTTAAAATCCCCGCCATTTTCAAGTTGGATAAAAAGTTTTTCTTTTGCCGGGTTTGGATAAATGGAAAACAATTGTTTTGAAATATCTGCATTTGAAAGCATTTCATTCCCATAAACAGCTTCATCGCCACTGGCGGAGGTTACCGTCAAGGTTTTGCTGCCGTTGCCCTCTGTTGTGATTAAATAACTAAAAGGTTCTGTTTGATTGCTATAATAAAAGCTGAAATAAAGAACTTCAAAATCTTGGTTTACTTGCATATTGCATGGTAATAAAGTTTGCTCCAAAGGTTTTGTAAAATTGAAATTTTGATTGTTGTACGCAACCAATCCAACTAAATTATTGCACACCAAAGTACCAAAGCTATCAACAAAAAATTCAGCAATAACTTCGTTGACTTCATCATTGGAAGGTGGGGGATTATCATTCCCGTCTATAATTACATTCTGAAGGTACCAGTCGTTGTCAAGCAGTTCAGGGGCTTGGGCAAAACAAAAATGTGTTGTTGCCAAAAATAGAAATATTGCTATTGTTTTCATGGAGTGGATGATTTTTGGGATTATTGTTTTGCTAGGTTTTTTGAATCCACGATCTCGCCGTCGCACATAAGGGCAATAGAGTACAAGCCGGACGGATATAAAGTTATATCCAGGTTTATACTTGATTCCTGAACATCCAGAATATAATTGTTGGAGGTTCCCGTAACCGTACTTGCTACCATCAAATACGCAGAGGCTGCTTCATCGGCAATGTAATTTACCGTTACTTGAGTTGTGGCGGGATTGGGGATCAGGTTTTCAAATTTGTAGGGGTTTACGGCCACTTCCACTTCATCGTAATCCTTGTAGCCATCGCTATCGGAAATAAGCTCCAGTTTGTAGGTAATTGTTACATTGGGGGAGACCGTCAGGTCCGTGCCCGTATGGACAAGGTTGCCCTGAGGGTCGTACCAGTTATAAACGGCAGCCCCGTTTATCTGCGCCGCGCTTATGGTCACGCTTTCGTGCTTGTCTATTTCCGTGTCGTCCCCGGCATCTGCGGTGAACGTATCCTTTGGTTTTTTCCTGACCTCATAGGTTTCCCCACCAAGGATTTCGTTGGTAGTGGCATCTTTTTGTATGACATGGTACAAGTATTCTTGCTTGTCCGTCAGTTCTTCGGTAAGAAAGTTGAAGCTTAGGTAAAGCGTGCCCAGCTCATGGGGCTCGAATAGGATATTGTCTAAGACCACATTGTTACCCCTTACGATTTTCTTTTTGGCAACACGGGTCGAATCAAAATTGGAGCCTTGTTTACCGCCCCTTACCCAAGCGTTGTAAAGTAACTCGTCCATCTCAAAGCTCACTTCCGCTTCGTCGTAGATGGCAGCCCCCGTCTCGTTACTTTGTTTTTTCAGTTCCAGTTTGTAGGCTTTTGCAATTGCGAAAGGGTTGCCAACCGCTACGACACCACCAATCCAGGACGGTGTGCCTGGAACAATATCGACCACCGTGGTGTTTTTCCAGGCTATATTGTTGTTGTTCGTGACATTTTGTGTGATACCGCTTCCTTCGGGAAAGGTCATCGGGTCATCCGTGGAAATAATCCGGCTCAATAGGCAAAAATGCCAAGGGTTGGGGTTGATGTTCAAATAATCATCAGGGTTTGGCACGTCCCATTCAAACTCCAAAATGGCTTCTTCGCCCGGTTCCAATATAGGAATGTTCAATGTCGCGATTTCATCCCCCATTAAAATATCCTCATCGGTAATGGGATCTTCAATGAACAATGTCCCGTTCCAATGCTGTGGCCACGATAGAGAAGTGTTGGCCTTGGCCCAGTAGAGCTTTAGCTGGTCGTTGCCCGATGAGGTTTCGCAACTGTTATTGGTTACCCGTACATATACAAAGTTCGGGTCATTGGCATCGTATTCCGGGTTTTGATGTTCCTGTATGTTTCGGCCATCATCTTGGTTTCTTACCCAAATGTCAGTACTTTGCCATACAAATTCTGTTTCAAGATCGGGTTCCGTCCCTGTGTCCAAATCGGAATTCCGGGTCATCAAATTAAGCCCGGAAGTCGGGTTATTAAGGCATTGCGCCTGCAAAACAGCCCTATACGCATTCACACGACCCGCGCCGAGCAATCCAATATAGGGAGCGTTTTCAGGGATTAGGTAGATATCATCGGCCGTGTCCATTAAAATATCCCTTACCTGATCTGGGGTTAAATTGGGATTAACAGCAAACATTAATGCTACAACTCCTGCGACCATTGGTGCGGATAGCGAAGTACCGGGGCTAGTGGCTCCAGAAACACCGTATTCGTCATTGTTCCAAGTGGTCGTCAGGTAATACCCAGGTGCGCAAATATCCACCTTGTCATTATGTTGGGCAGTAGATGTGGGATCACCTATGACCCGTTCGTGAACGTCCTTCCAATTGGTGATTCCTAATTCGGGATCATTTGTGCCTAAAGGGAATAAATGGCCTACAGCTGATACTGAAATCGCATGATCGTATGAAGCGGGGTAATAATATTGATTTGGATCGCCAGTACAGTCTCCGCCATTGTTAACTGCATTTCCAGCTGCGCAAACTACAACCACTCCTTTTACTTCCCAGATTTCTTCCCAAAACGCAGCCCCAACGGGAGAGTAAGTACAATTTCCAGCACTATAATTAATTACTTTCACTCCCGTTATGGAAACCAGATCCAAAATTTCATTACTATATAATGAATTATCGGATAAAACAGCAAGTTTTGAATTAAATCCTATTGCTGCTATTCCTAGATTATTATTGGTCTGAGCGGAAAGCATGCCAGCTACCTTCGTACCATGAGACCCAGTAGCACCTTCTCCGGAATAATAAAAAATCTGATTTTCTAAATCTTCATGTAATACATCAATATAGCCATGATCTGCTATGGCTGCTAAAACACCAGGATCGCCCTGAGTTATGTTCCAGGCCAAAGGAGCTTTTATTAAATCCAACTGGCTTAAAGGGTTTCCTTCAAGATTAGTATAATCATTGGGCAGGTACAACGGCCCATCTGGTATTATTAATTCAACATATTCAACTTCTTCAAGATTAAAGATGTTTCCTAAATGCGTGCCGTTGTTTAGGATAACCCTATAAACCCTTTGCAAATAGGTGCTTTGGGCAGTTGGAAACTCTTTTGCAAAATAGTACACAGGTATGTTGCTGAAAAAGTTTTCAAGATCGTTGTCAATAAATTGAAGGTTTAGTGTTTGATCTGGATTTGTTGTTGTCTGTGTAGGTTCCAAAGAATATCCGGGTCTAACAACAACATAATAATCCTGTTTGTTTTGGGCAATGAGAATATTTGTAAACAATATTAAGGTACAAACTAAAAAAGAAATGAGATATGGTCTCATAACATGAAGATTTTAAAGTTGGTTGATATTCAAATGTAATTAATTTGGAATCAACATTCCACAGGAAAAACCCTTTTTTCGTACAGGGTTTTTCCTGATTTTGCACCGGCATTTTCCAATCTGCAAATTCTTATCTTTGCACTTTCTGTTTTTTATTATAAACCCAGGTATAGCATGCAACTTTACAACACCTTGAGCGCAAAGGAAAGGGCGGCATTATTGGATGCTGCGGGGGAAGACCGGCTCACTCTTTCTTTTTATCAATATGCCCACATCGGCAATCTCCAAATTTTTCGTAACCATCTTTTCCTGGCTTGGGATTCCATGGAGGTTTTGGGCCGTATTTATATTGCTCACGAAGGGATAAATGCCCAGCTTTCGTTACCTGCCAACCGTTTTAATGAATTCAAAACTTTTTTGGACAGCATTGTTTTTTTGAAGGATGTCCGGCTAAATATCGCCATTGAGCACGATCTTAAATCCTTTCTTAAACTGAAAGTAAAAATTCGCCATAAAATAGTGGCGGACGGTTTGAAAGATGCCACTTTTGACGTTACCGATAAAGGAGTTCACGTAAATGCCGAAACCTTCAATAAACTGGTTGAGGACCCCGATGTGGTTTTGGTGGACATGCGCAACCATTACGAAAGCGAGATTGGCCATTTCAAAAATGCCATCACGCCCGATGTGGATACTTTTCGCGATTCGTTGGATATAATCGAGGAGGCTTTAAAAGACCACAAAGAAGACAAAATACTGCTGATGTACTGCACCGGCGGCATCCGTTGCGAAAAGGCCAGTGCCTATTATAAACATAAGGGTTTTAAACAAGTTTTTCAGTTGGAAGGCGGTATTATTGAATATGCACGGCAGGTTGAAAACCAAGGTTTGGAAAACAAGTTTATTGGGAAAAATTTTGTTTTCGATCACCGCCGTGGCGAGCGGATAACAGATGATGTAATTGCCCATTGCCATCAGTGCGGGGCGCCTTGCGACACGCACGTAAATTGTGCAAATGAAGCATGTCATTTACTTTTCATCCAATGCGAAAATTGCGCGAGCAAAATGGAAAATTGCTGTTCCGCCGAATGCATCGAAATCATAAACCTCCCCGAGGAAATACAGAAACAATTGCGGCAAGGCATCCCAAACAGTAACAAAATCTTTAAAAAGGGCCGGTCCGAAAAACTGAAATTCAAGGCCTCACCCAACCCCTCCCAAGAAGGGGCCTAGTCTTGCGTTCCCTTATAAATTAATAAACCCAAAAGAAGCGATTATTTTTGTAAAATGGTATCTTTACCCGTTAACTGAATTTTTAACCTTCGTCCCTTTTACATTAAAAGGGCTTTATATATAAAATAGTATGGGCTGTACAAGCTGTGCCACTGGAACTTCCGGGCAGCCAAAGGGATGCAAGAACAATGGGACTTGCGGTACCGATGGTTGCAATAAATTAACTGTCTTCGACTGGCTTTCGAATATGTCGCTACCGGAAAATATGGAACCTTTCAATGCATTTGAGGTCCGTTTTAAGAACGGGAGAAAGGATTTCTATCAAAACCCTGAAAATATAACATTGAGTATTGGTGATATAATCGCCACCGAAGCTTCTCCCGGCCATGACATTGGCGTGGTCACCCTTACGGGTGAATTGGTCCGGGTTCAGATGAAAAAGAAAAAACAACCCACTAAAGTTGAAGCCCTTCCTAAAATCTACCGAAAAGCATCTCAAAAAGACATCGATATTTGGCAAGGCGTCCGCGATCGGGAAAGTGATGTGCAAAAACGTTCACGTGAAATCGCTATTCGATTAGGGTTGCAAATGAAAATCTCCGATGTCGAATTTCAAGGCGATGCATCCAAGGTTGTCTTTTATTACACCGCCGAAGAACGCGTCGATTTTCGGGAGCTCATCAAGGAATTTGCCCGGACTTTCAATACCCGGATCGAAATGAAACAGGTTGGTTTCCGCCAGGAAGCTGCACGGTTGGGAGGGATTGGCTCTTGCGGTCGTGAACTTTGCTGCTCCACTTGGCTTACCGATTTCAGGTCCGTGAACACTTCCGCGGCGCGATATCAACAATTATCTTTAAATCCCCAAAAACTTGCTGGACAGTGTGGGAAACTGAAATGTTGCCTTAATTATGAATTAGACACCTATTTGGATGCCCTAGAGGAATTCCCACATGCCGAGACAAGGCTTCAGACCGAAAAGGGTTGGGCAAGCTGTCAAAAAATAGATATTTTTAAAGGCCTCATCTGGTATGCATACGAAAAAGAAGGAATGAATTGGCATCAGCTTACCGTGGAAAAGGCAAATGAAATTATTGCCCTGAACAAAAAAGGGGAAAAAGTGGCCGCACTGGAAGGGTTTTCTGTCATCATCCCCCCCAAGGAAAAGGAACCCTACAGCAATGTGGTAGGACAGGACAGCCTAACTCGTTTTGATCGCCCCAAGCAAAAAAGCAAAAAAGGGGGAAAAAATAATAACCGTAACAAAAACAGGAACAGGAACAGAAAACCTCAAAAAAATGCTTAGAATTTTTTTTGGCCTTGCTTTTCTTTCCGTCCTCGTTTCTTGCGATTCGAATATTGTTGTAAGTGATTCCAAGCCGATGGCTGGAGTTTGGGACAAGGCCGAAATCGTTGAATTTACTTTGCTGGAAATGGATTCTTTAAAAAACTATAATCTTTTTTTAAATATCCGAAACACCAACGAATATAAATACAGTAATCTTTTCTTGATAGCTACCATTGAATTTCCTCAAGGCAAAACAATTACCGATACATTGGAATACAAAATGGCAAACCCCGATGGCACTTGGTTGGGGCACGGTATTGGTAGTGTAAAAGAAAATAAGTTGTGGTACAAGGAAAATGTTTCCTTCACCGAAAAAGGGAAATATATACTCCGGATAGGCCATGCCGTTCGCAATAACGGCAATGTGGAAGGCGTTACCGAATTGGAAGGTATCAATGATGTAGGCTTCAGTATTGAAGAAACGCCCCAACAAAATTAGTTATGACAACACAAAAAAAATCTTCAAAAAACAAACCCAACCCTGACGAAAAAAGGCACATCCGGACTTTTTGGAAAATCTTCGCTGGCTTTTTTGGCTTGGTGCTTTTGTTCTTCTTGCTGGCTTCGTGGGGTCTTTTCGGAAGGCTTCCCGATGAAACTAGTTTGGAAAACCCCGAAAAGAATTTGGCTACCGAAATAATTTCTTCCGATGGCAAAACCATTGGAAAATTTTATAAGGAAAACCGCACGCCCGTGGCTTTCGATTCATTGCCCGATCATTTGGTAAATGCTTTGATAGCTACGGAAGATGTCCGTTTTTATGACCACTCTGGTATCGATGGAAAAGGTACTTTACGTGCTGTTGCTTTTTTGGGATCTCGTGGGGGGGCCAGTACCATTTCTCAACAGTTGGCAAAACTTTTTTTTACAGAACAAGTTTCTCGTAACAAATTTCAACGCGGAATTCAGAAAATTAAAGAATGGATTATCGCCACCCGTTTGGAACGTCGGTATACCAAGGAAGAAATCATCACCATGTACTTCAATGAATACGATTTCGTGAACCAAGCCGTAGGCATTGAATCTGCTTCCAATATTTATTTCGACAAATCTCCCGCAGCTTTAACTACCGTTGAATCTGCTATTTTGGTGGGAATGTTCAAAAACGCTTCCCTTTATAATCCCCTCCGAAACCCGGAAGGTGTGAAAAACCGACGAAATGTCGTTTTATCTCAAATGGAGAAATACGATTTTATTTCGGAAGAAGTAAAAGATTCTCTGCAGGCCTTGCCGCTTACCATAAAATTCACCCCGCAGGGCCACGATGAAGGCATCGCGACATATTTCAGGGAATATGCCCGCGCTTTTATGCAAGATTGGATTAAGAAAAATCCAAAGTCGGACGGGAGCGAATACAATATTTATCAAGACGGATTGAAAATTTACACCACCATAGATTCCAAGATGCAGGAATATGCCGAAGAAGCCGTGGACATGCACATGGCCAAGCTACAAGTGGCCTTCGATGAACAGAACAAAAACAATAAAACCACTCCTTTCAGGAATATTTCAGAGGCCGAAACAAAAGCCATTCTAACCTCCGCCATGAAAAAAAGTGACCGTTGGCAACAAATGAAAAAACAGGGTAAGGATGATGCAGAAATAATAAAAAGCTTCAACAAAAAAACCCCCATGACCATTTTCGCATGGAGCGGAAATATTGATACTTTGATGACCCCCTTAGATTCAATCCGTTACCACAAATCCATTTTACAAGCAGCGATGATGTCCATGACCCCGCAGACCGGGGAAGTAAAAGCTTGGGTCGGTGGTATTGATTACAAATATTTTAAATATGATATGGTAAAGGATGGGAAACGACAAATAGGTTCCACCTTTAAACCTTTTGTTTATGCCACTGCAATTGATCAAATGCACATGTCGCCCTGCGATACTTTGCCCAACACCATGTACACCATTCCTGCCGGAAGACATAACACCATTGAATCCTGGACCCCAAAAAATGCTGGCGGTGATTATGGCGGTATGGTTACCCTTAAAAATGCCCTTGCCAATTCCATTAATACCATCACGGCAAGATTGATCGACCGCGTGGGTCCAGGGCCCGTGATTGAATTGGTGGGAAAAATGGGCGTGGACACTGAAAGAATGCCTGAAGTGCCTTCGATTGCCCTCGGCACGCCCGATGTGTCGGTTTTTGAAATGGTAGGTGCTTATAGCACCTTTGCAAATGAAGGGGTTTATGTAAAACCGATAATGATTCAGCGAATTGAAGATAAAAACGGAACTGTTTTATTTCAAAATGTTCCCGAAACAAGGGATGTCATCAGTAACGAAACAGCTTATGTAACGGTAAGTTTGATGGAAGGTGTTACCCAAGCCGGGTCCGGTAGTAGGTTGCGCGGCACAGGAAGGCAGGGCTCGCCAGTTTATAAAAGCGCGGTAACGGGCTATCCCTACGATTTTAAAAACCCCATTTCCGGAAAAACTGGAACTACGCAGAACAACAGCGATGGTTGGTTCATGGGAATGGTCCCGAATCTCGTAACCGGAGTTTGGGTGGGCGGTGATGACCGGGCAACGCATTTTCGATCTACCGCTTATGGCCAAGGCGCAACCATGGCTTTGCCCATTTGGGGGATTTATATGAAAAAGTGCTATGCCAACGAAGACCTCAACGTTTCCACTGAGAATTTCAAAAGGCCCGCCAACCTTTCCATTGAAACCAACTGTCATCAATGGAGAATGGATAATGCCGATATCGAAGGCATCCCGGATGAATTTGATTTTTAATTTTAATTCAAAAATTTACATTATAGATTTTCTTTTAATGCTAAACTTAAATTAAAACCCATCCATTTCCCTTTCCTGATTTGTATTTTTAGGTATTGTAAATTAAGAACTTATGAAAATCAATGCCTTCCTATTACTGTTGGCCCTTCCATTTTATTGCATTTCACAACAAAAAACGGTTGACACCCTTCCCGAACCTTTCGAAACAAAATCAATTACCAATTATTCCAACGTGTTGGGCTGGAAAGATGGACGCACCCCCAAAGCCCCGCCCGGGTTTACCGTCACCAAATATGCCGATGGCTTTGAAAACCCACGCTGGATGTACGTTGCTCCCAATGGCGATGTGCTGGTGGCCGAAAGTAATTCCAATTACAGCATTCTTAAACAAATTGGCGCAACACTAATAGGTGCCGGGAAATCAAACAATCTAAAAAACAGTGCTGATAGAATCACGTTATTATGTGATACTAATAAAGACGGAGTTTTGGATCAGCGTGAAACTTTTTTAACGGAAGGGCTCAACCAGCCTTTCGGGATGTTGGTGATTGATAACTGGTTTTATGTTGCCAATACCGATGCGCTGATGCGCTATCCTTTCAATCCTCATGAAACCAAAATAACCGGCCCCGGTCAAAAAATCGCCGCCTTGCCCGCAGGCAAAATTAATCAGCATTGGACGCGTAACATTATTGCAAATGAAGACAATTCCAAAATCTATATTGCGGTGGGCTCTGGTACCAATATTGGCGAAGAAGGAATGGAAAACGAAGTAATGAAAGCCACCATATTGGAAGTAAACCCGGATGGCAGTGGCCTGAGAATTTTTGCCTCCGGCCTTCGAAACCCTGTGGGAATGGATTGGGAACCCCAAACAAAAACCCTTTGGACGGCGGTGAACGAACGTGATGGGCTCGGCAACAACCTTGTCCCCGATTATTTAACGGAAGTTAAAGAGGGTGGGTTTTACGGATGGCCCTATTCTTATTTTGGACAAAATATTGATCCCCGCGTCCCTAAAAATATACCCGGGTTGGTAGAAAAGGCTATTGTACCCGATGTCCCCTTAGGCTCGCATACTGCTTCTTTGGGGCTTGCTTTTTATACAGGAAACACCTTCCCTGAAAAATACAAGGGCGGGGCATTTATCGGGCAACACGGGTCTTGGAACCGTGATAAGCTTTCGGGGTATAAAGTTATTTTTGTTCCTTTTAATAACGGGAAACCGGGAACGCCCGAAGATTTTCTCACCGGATTTATTGTTGAACCTTCAAAGGACGAAGTGTACGGAAGGCCAGTGGGGGTAACGGTAATGCCTGATGGCTCGCTTTTAATTACCGATGATAAGCCGAATACCATTTGGCGGGTTAGTGCTGACAAGTAAACAGCTGCTTATTAATAACCTTTCATTCAACGAGGATTTTAATTCTTTATATTCTCTCCGTTTAAATTTTCATTTTTTTGTATTTTTCGGAAAAATAAAAACATGATCAATAAAACTGTCTCAAACGTTGAAAAAGCCTGCCAGGGCATTGAGGACGGAATGACTTTTATGGTGGGGGGCTTTGGTCTTTCAGGTATTCCCGAAAACAGTATTTCAGAGCTTGTCCGACGGAAAGTAAAAGATATTACTTGCATTTCAAACAATGCCGGGGTTGATGATTTTGGTTTGGGCCTTTTGCTTAAACACCACCAAATTAAAAAAATGGTTTCGTCTTACGTGGGCGAAAATGCGGAGTTTGAACGGCAAATGTTGAGCGGCGAATTGGATGTTGAACTCATTCCGCAGGGAACTTTAGCCCAACGTTGTCAAGCGGCACAAAGCGGTATCCCAGCATTTTTCACTCCTGCAGGCTACGGCACCGAAGTTGCTGATGGTAAAGAAACCCGTGAATTCCACGGGAAAATGTACGTTATGGAAAAAGCTTTTGAAGCAGATTTCGCTTTCGTCAAAGCTTGGAAAGGTGATGAAGCTGGAAACCTTATTTTCAAAGGTACAGCGCGAAACTTCAACCCCAATATGTGCGGGGCGGCCACCATTACCGTAGCCGAAGTGGAAGAATTGCTGCCAGCGGGAAGTTTGGACCCGAACCATATTCATATTCCCGGAATCTTCGTTAACCGGATTTTTCAGGGAAAAAATTATGAAAAACGAATAGAGCAATTAACGGTTAGAAAAAGAAATTGATGGAACTTTCAAAAGAACAAATAGCTCAACGAATAGCAAAAGAGGTGCGCGATGGTTATTACGTTAATCTCGGCATCGGCATTCCTACGCTGGTGGCCAACTTTGTGCGGGAGGATATAAATGTTGAATTCCAAAGCGAAAACGGTATTTTGGGGATGGGCCCTTTCCCTTTTGAAGGCGAGGAAGACCCAGATTTGATCAATGCCGGCAAGCAAACAATTACTGCTTTAAAGGGAGCTTCTTTTTTTGACTCGGCCATGAGTTTTTCCATGATTCGCGGTCAACACGTGGATTTAACTATTTTAGGAGCGATGGAAGTTTCCCAAAACGGCGATATCGCTAATTGGAAAATCCCCGGAAAAATGGTAAAGGGAATGGGTGGTGCCATGGACCTCGTAGCATCCGCTGAAAATATTATCGTTGCCATGATGCATACTAACCGTGAAGGCGAATCAAAATTATTGAAGGAATGCTCTTTACCCCTAACCGGAGTAAAATGCGTTAAAAAAATAGTTACCAACCTTGCCGTGCTGGAAATAGTAAATAATTCCTTTAAATTATTGGAGCGAGCGCCCGGTGTTTCTGTTCAGCAAATCAAAGACGCCACCGAAGGCGACCTGATTATTGAAGGGGAAATTCCCGAAATGTTGTTTTCGTAACCCAACTTTCCGATAAAAACCTACAAATCCATCAATTATTTACCTTCAACTTAAGATTTAAATTATTTTTTATGGGGTTAATTAATCTCAATTTACCTTCATTTAAAGCCTAAATGTTAAATTTTAAAGCTTTTAATCGAATAAAAAGGTATTTAGACTGATAATATGAATATTTGTTTCCATATTTGTCGTCCCCAAATTAACCAAGCTTAACCGCTTATGAAAAACAGGACAGCAATAAAAAATACGGTACTTCTGCTACGAAATGTATTGTATTTGACCAAAAAAGTCTTTTTGTTGTTTTGATTTCTTAAGGTTAAGATTGCCCCAAATCTGATAAAACAGATTATAAAGCCCGTTCTTAGTGAGGTTTGAACGGGTTTTTTTTATGTCCTTTTTTTAGTGTTTTTTACAGCCCTTGGGGAATGGCCGCAATCAATTTCTTGGTGTAATCCTTTTGAGGGTTTGCGTAAAGTTCATCGGCATCGCCCAATTCTTCTATTTCTCCCTTGTTCATGACCAAAAGTTGGTCTGCCATGAACTTGACCACCGCCAAATCATGAGAGATAAAAATATAGGTAAATCCAAAATCCGCTTTCAGTTGGTTCAACAAATTTAGCACCTGCGCCTGCACAGAAATATCCAAGGCCGAGACTGATTCATCACAAATAATCAATTTGGGATCCACCGCAATGGTCCGCGCAATGCCCACACGCTGTCGTTGACCTCCGGAAAGTTCGTGTGGATAACGGTAAAAATAGGTTTCGTTTAGCCCTACCTTTTCCAATAAATCCAGCACTTTCTGTTTTCGTTCCCTTTTATTTTTCCCGATCCGGTGCACTTCCATGGGTTCCATCAAAGCTTCGCCGATAAGTAATCGGGGGTTCAAGGATGAATAAGGATCTTGAAAAATGATCTGGATTTCCTTTCGGAGCTTTCTTATTTCTTCATTGTTGAGATGCGTCAATTCTTTTCCCCGGTATTTTATGCTGCCCGAAGTTGCTTTTTCCAATTGCAAAATGGTTGTTCCCAGAGTGGATTTCCCACAGCCCGATTCCCCAACCAGCCCTAAAGTCTCGCCTTCAAAAACAGAAAAACTTACATTGTTTACTGCCGTTAACGTCCTTTTTTTAGAGAACAACCCGGGCTTATTGTAAAATTCCTTTCTAAGGTTTTTAATTTCCAACAACGGAACTTGGGTGTATATTTTTTTATGGTTTTGGGCACGTTGCAAAGGTGTAATTTCTTTGGGCTCAAAACTTTTATCGGCGATGGAAGCTATAGTTGGCAAGATGAAAAGCCGGGTGTCCATTTTAGGGCGCGATGCCAATAGGGCTTTCGTGTAATTATCTTTCGGTCCGAAAGCTTTGGGATCAAAAATGTCCTTCACATTTCCCTTTTCAACAATATTACCCTTATACATCACCAAAACACGGTTTGCAATCTCAGAAATAAGGGTGAGGTCATGCGAAATAAAAAGAAGGCTCATGCCTGTTTCCTTTTGAATTTCCTTTAGCAATAAAATAATTTCTTTTTGAACAGTAACGTCCAACGCCGTGGTGGGCTCGTCAGCAATTAAAAGTTTGGGCTTGCATGCAATGGCCATCGCAATCATAACCCGTTGCATCTGCCCACCGCTGATTTGGTGTGGGTAACGGGAATACATCTCGGAAGGGTTAGGAAGCTTTACTTTTTCAAAAAGGGACAGCGTCTCTTTTTTTGCCTTTGAAGCGGAATATTTCAAATGGTGCCGAAGAATTTCCGAAACCTGAAAACCACAGGTCAACGAAGGGTTTAAAGCGCTCATTGGTTCCTGAAAAATCATCGCAATTTCTTTGCCTCGCAACTGCCGGAGGATTTTTTCTTTTTCAATGATCAGGTTTTTTTCCTCGAAGAGAATTTCTCCATTTATAACTGTTTTTTTTGGAAGTAACCCCATAATGGCCAACGAAGTCACCGATTTCCCGGAGCCGGATTCGCCAACGATGCCCACGATTTCATTTGGAAGAATATCGAAGGAAATACCATTTACCGCATTTACATGGTTTTTTCCGTCACCAAAGGTGATGCTCAGGTTATTTACTTCAAGGATTTTTTCAGGAATCAATAGCTTGTGTTTTTATAAGATATATTGAAATCAAAGTTAGCCAAACCTCAAGGAATTAAAAAGCCTCACGGTGGATTACGTAAGGCTTTTGTATTTATAAAAAATTAAAAAAAAATTTATAACGGTGAACCAACGGGAACGCCGCAAACATGACCGGGCTGCCCATGGGCAGGATTTATTTCCCCGCTACCTTTTTTCCCAGCCGGAACCGCACTGTTGTCAAGAATAACAGACGATTGTTTAGTTGTTGTTGGGGTCGTGTTAGTGTTCAAACTGTTACTAGAGGAATTTAATGGCTCTCCTACTTTAATATCGCAACGGTGGCCGGGCTGGCCGTGCGCTGGGTTAAGGGCGGTGTTGTCATTTGAAAAACTGGCGCTTTTGGTGCCATCAGGGTTTGTGGCCGGACTGTTTTCAGAGGTTTCCACAGTTTTTGGCGGAGTTTTTTCTTTACAGGAATAAATAAAGGGAACTGCAATTAAAAACAAAAATGGGAAAAATTTTAGGGATGCTTTTTGAAAAGGTTTCATGATCTTTATTTTAATGAATGAGCAACAAATTTACGGAATTTTTATCGGATGAAGCATCGCCCGAAAAGTGAAGCCAAAAAGTAAAAAACCAGGTTTTCAAACCGAAAGAATTTCATCGTCAACCAACAATGCTTCGTTTCGGAACTTCAGCAAAATCTGCGCCACGGTGATGGTGTCTTTTTCACAATAGATAATAATTCTATCGATATCGTTTTCTTCATAATAAACCCGATGCACATCGCTGCCGTCAATATCATCTTTTGGTGAAGGGATTCCCAAAACATGGGCCAGCAATTTCAGTGAAGTAAACGTTTTGTAATCGCCAAACTTCCAAAGCTCCAAAGTGTCCAAATGTGGCACTTCCCACGGTTTTTTCCCAAAGAGATCTAACTTAAAAGGAATATCAATTCCGTTAATAATCATCCGCCGCGCAATGTATGGGAAATCGAATTCTTTGCCATTATGGGCGCACAAAACGTGATGTGGTTTGTTGAAATGGGTATTAAGCAAAGTTTTGAAATCTTTCAAAATTTTTATTTCTTCTCCATGAAAACTTGTAACCCGAAAGTTTCGGACATCGCCTTTCAAAACAAAATACCCCACAGAGATACAGATTATTTTCCCGAACTCGGCCCAAATACCGGCACGTGGATAAAATTCTTCGGCAGTAAATTCCTCCTTTCGCTGGTATTGGGTTTTTTGTTCCCACAAAAGTTTTGCGGAACCTTCCAAAATATCAAAACTGGGCTGTTGCGGCACGGTCTCTATATCCAAAAAAAGGATATGTTCGAGGTTTATTTTTTTGAGCATGGCTTGGAAATTTCAATTGGGAAGATGAATAAAACTACAAAAAAATCATGACTTATTTTCCAACATGTTATAAACCTCTTCCACATAAATATAGAATTCCTCTGTAAAAGGTTTCCCCGTTCGCTTGCCGGGTTTATGCCCCAAACGCACAATGATGAGGTCATCCTCTGGCACAACGATCACATATTGTCCTAAAATGCCCCGCATGGCAAATATTTTTTTCCCCAAATGATCGCTCAGCCAAAAACCATAGCCATATTCCGGGCTTTCAGAAAAGCGGGGCTGTATAGATTTTTCCACGAAAGTGGAATCCAAAAGTTGCACTCCCTCCCACTTTCCAAAATGTTTGTATAATTTCCCAAAACGCGCAAAATCGCGCGCATTGCTCGCTAAGCAACAATAAGCTTTTGCCAATTGGTTTTCGGCATCGTCAAGTTGCCAAAGGGCGGGTTGTTCGGCGCCTAACGGTTTCCAAAAACTTTCCGAAAGATAATTGGACAACTTTTTGCCGGTTGCTTTTTCGATGACCATTGCCAAAAGCTGGGTGTTTCCACTTAAATATTTAAATTTTTCGCCGGGAGTTTCAATTACTTTTAAACCGAGGATGGTTTCTGCAACATCATCGTCATAATAGGAACGTGCCGTAACGCTGAACGGGCTGGAATATGATTCTTCCCAATCCAAACCCGAGGCCATTGATGAAAGGTCGCCAACAGTCGTTTCACTATTTTCAAAATTGGGGTAAAAATCGCTAACAGGCTGATCCAAATTTTTTATGAAACCATCGTCGATTGCTTTCCCCAACAAAGCCGATGTGATGCTCTTTGCCATGGAAAAGGAATTGGTTTTTGATTCCGGGCCATAATTTTCGGCATATTCTTCAAATAAAATGCTATCGTTTTTAATAATCAAAAAAGCAACGGTTTCAAGTTGTTCGTTCGTTTTCCTGAGTTTTTCAGTTGCGGGAATGTTATTGATATTTTTATGAAAAGGCCAAGGCTGAGGGTTTAAACTTGCCGCAACAGTATCGTTTTCAAAATAGGTGTAATCGTCAATAAAAGCAGTGGTGTGGCCGGTAAGGTAAACCACGCGGATACCTTTTAAAATATAACCGTAATCCGTGATATACAAAAGCAAAACAAGAAGGATGATAATTCCGATAAACCATTTTAAGAAGTTTTTCAAAAATTTCATAATTAAAACAAAGAGTTTTGCTTCACGGGGCTTTCATGCTCCAAAAGCCATTTTTTCCTGTGTAAGCCTCCCGCATATCCCGTCAAAGACCCATCACTTCCAATAACGCGGTGGCATGGAATGATGATGGAAATGGGATTTTTGCCATTGGCCGAAGCAGCAGCACGGATTACTTTCGCATCCCCCAATTGATTTGCGATTTGTTGATATGAAAGGGTTTTCCCAAAAGGGATTTCCTGTAATTGTTGCCACACTTTTTTTTGAAAAAGAGTCCCTATGGGGCAAAGGTTTACAGTGAAGTCGGTTCTTTTTCTCTCAAAATATTCTTGAAGTTGGGATACTGGGTTTTTTAAATTAGAAGGAATTTCATCCGATATCTTTTCATCCGAATCGATAAAAAGTACAGAAACCAAGGTATTCTCGAACCCCTCAATTTTTAATGTGCCGATGGGGGTTTTGAGAAATGCAGTCTCCATTTTCTAATTATCATCTTTATCCTCTTGGATTTCCTGTTGCAATTTTATCCCCAAACGTTTTGCGCGGCGTTCCCAATTTTTACGGGCTTGTGCCTGCATATCTTCAACGGCATCGCTTTCATCCATGATTTCGAGCCCCAATAGGGTTTCAATAATATCTTCCATGGTCACAATCCCGATGGTGTTGCCGTATTCATCAACAACCATTGCTATGTGGGCACGTTGTTTTATGAAGGTATCGAATAATTCAGGAATTGGCTTTTGGGCTTGCACTACAAAAAGTTCCCGCTTGATATCGCTCAAAAGCTTTTCGCCGTTGTCTTCCACTATTTCTTCCAAAAGATCGTCACGGAGTATAAAACCGGTGATATTATGGGTTTTTTCTTTATAAACGGGAATCCGAGAAAACTTTAGGTTTTTATGGCTGTCGTGGAATTTAATCAAACTGAGGTCCTCATTTTCCAGAGTAACCACTGAAAAAGGCGTCATCACATCTTTTGCTTGAACGGATTTGAAAACCAAAAGGTTTTTTATAACTGTGGTTTCATTTTCTTCAAAAACTCCCTCCTGTCCAGCCGTGTGGGTAATGGCGATAATTTCTTCCCGGCTTAACGTATTTACATGTGCGGATTTTCCGATAAGCTTCGTTGTCAAATTTAGAAACCAAATAATTCCTGTATATTTTAAAGGAAATATGATTATTTGAAGGATAAGAGCAGTAAAGGGCCCTAAGCTTTTCCAATAAGTGGCGCCAATGGTTTTCGGTATTATTTCCGAAGTGGTCAAAATCAAAAAAGTTAGTATCGCAGAAACAATTCCCACAAAATTAAACCCCAAGAAATCAATATCATAAGGCAATTTTTCAGCCTCAATCCCCACCATTATTGCTCCCACGGTATGCGCAATGGTATTGAGGGTAAGGATTGCTATTAAAGGTTCGTCAATTCTTTTCTTGAAATTTAAAATGGTTTGGGCATAATCTTTACCCTCTTGTGCCTTTACATTTAAAAAAGTGGGGGTAAAACTTAAAAAAGCCGCTTCAAGCAAGGAACATAAAAAAGAAAAAAATAATGCTAATAAGGTGTAGGTAATTAAAAGTGTCATTAATTGCTTTTTTGTTGCAAGGTACTATATTATTTAAAATGTTATTGTTACTTTTTTAATCACAAAATTCTGAATTTTGGGTTTTAAAGGTTGTTTAACAATGTGTTATTTTAAAAAAAACTAAGCCAATAATTTCACAACATCCTTGGCAAAATAACTTGCTATTATAGTAGCTCCTGCCCTTTTTATTGCAATAACCTGCTCCATCATCACCGCATCGTGGTTCAGCCACCCTTTTTCTGAAGCCGCCTTAAGCATTGCATATTCCCCGCTAACTTGATATACGGCGACAGGCACAGAAACCGCGTTCCGGATTTCCCGAACAATATCCAAATAATAAAGGCCCGGTTTTATCATCACTATATCCGCGCCTTCTTGAATATCCATAAGGGTTTCCTTAATGGCTTCTCTTCGGTTGGCGGGATCCATTTGATATGTTTTTTTATCCTTTGGGATTTCTTTTCCATCTACGGGGGCGGAATCCAAGGCATCCCGAAACGGGCCGTAAAGCGCTGAAGCATATTTGGCACTATAGCTCATTATCCCCGTATCGTAAAAACCTTCATCTTCAAGCAATGTCCGTATTTCAAAGATACGACCATCCATCATATCGCTTGGCGCCACAAAATCTGCCCCGGCCCGGGCATGGGATAGGGACATTTTGGACAAGGCACGATTGGTTTTATCGTTCAAAACCTTTCCTTTTTCCACAATGCCATCATGCCCAAACTGGGAATAGGGGTCCAAGGCCACATCTGTCATCACGAGCATTTCTGGGCAAACATCTTTTACGGTTTTTATAGCGCGCTGCATTAAACCATTTGGGTTGAAAGCCTCTGTGCCTTTATTATCCTTTAAATTATCCGGCACTTTTACGAAGAGCAAAACGGCCTTTAATCCTAAACCCCACAATTCTTTAACTTCAACTTTTAAAGTGTCCAAACTAAAGCGGTAATAATTGGGCATGGACGGAATTTCCTCTTTCACCCGTTTTCCTTCCACCAAAAATAAAGGGACCAAAAAATCATCCGGCGTCAAGATGGTTTCTCTCACCAGTGAACGAATGGTTTCGTTGGTCCTTAGTCTTCGATTTCTATTTAACATTTTTGATTTATTGAATTATCGAGTTATTGGACTCCAATCCCTCGGGTTTTTAAGCACTTCAATTAATTTTTCCTCCTCGCTGCCTTTTTCGGGATGATAGTCATAAACCCACTGCACTCTAGGCGGAAGGCTCATTAAAATACTTTCAATACGGCCGTTGGTTTTAAGCCCGAACAACGTGCCTTTATCGTGGATTAAATTAAATTCCACGTAACGGCCACGGCGTATTTCTTGCCAGGTTCTTTGCTTTTCTGAAAACGGGATTTCCCTTCTTTTTTCAACTATGGGAAGATAGGATTTCAAAAAATTATCCCCCATATCAGTTACAAAATCAAACCAATTTTCCATCGTCATTTCCGGAGAAACTTTGCAATAATCAAAAAATAATCCTCCAATTCCACGGCTTTCTTCGCGATGGGAATTGTAAAAATACACATCGCATTTCTTTTTAAAATCTGCATAAAAATTCGGGTTGTGCCTTTCACAAACAACTTTGCATGTGTTGTGAAAATGAATCGCATCTTCCTCAAATAAATAATAAGGCGTCAAATCCTGCCCTCCGCCGAACCAACTGTCCACAATTTCGCCCTGGGAATTATACATTTCAAAATAGCGCCAATTGGCATGCACCGTGGGCACAAATGGATTTTTGGGGTGTAGTACCAAACTTATACCACAGGCAAAAAAATCGGCATCTTTTACGCCAAAATATGCTTGCATCGTCTCGGGCAATTTCCCAAAAACTTCGCTGACATTTACCCCTGCTTTTTCAAAAATTTCCCCATTTTCCAAAATGCGGCTGCGACCCCCGCCACCTTCAGCGCGTTCCCAAACATCTTCTTTAAAAATGGTCTTTCCATCCGTTTTTTCAAGTTGAAACGAGATAGTGTCTTGAAGGGTTTTTATATAATTGCTGAACTTGTTTTTCATAAATATTTTATAGCAACCTATTACTGGATTCCGCAACTTTTTTCCTTTCTTCCAATAATTTTATAGTTTCAGTGGTAGCGGCGGTTACCGATAGAGGTAGTACCAAAATGATCCCGATAACGGGAATAAAAAGCATCAGCATAAAAAGCATGCCGTTGCCAATGGCGGTGCCTCGGTTTTTCTTTACAAAATCAATACTTTCCGAATAATTAAAATGCCGCTCCAAAGTGTAATCCATATTTCCGAAACCCGCATAATAAGATTGTACCAAAAAAAGCAGGAATGAAGAAAGAAAACCAATAACGGGAATAAACCCCAGAATAAAAATGGGAATGGTGAGCAACAGTTCCCAAAAAAGGTTACGGGAATTGATTCGGATGCCGCGCCACAATTGAGCGGCTTCGTTGGTTTTACGGTGAGGATGCGCTGTGCCCAATAGATGCCTTTCAATTTTTGCTGAAACCGGGCTCATAAACGGCGCACTGAATGCCATGATAATGTGTTTGTAAAGCACTAGCCCAATTGAGATGATTATCAACACTCCAATAAAAGTACTTATCGCGGTAAAAGTCTCTGCGCCCCATTCCCACATCCAAATTTTGGAAAGGAACCTCCCAAGATTGTCCGAAAGGCCCCAAGCGGCAAAACCAATCAAAAGTGCCGTGCAAAAACTGATGGCCATAGGCACTGCAAAATATCTCCAAAGTCTCAATTCGCTAATGAGCTTTAAGGAACCGCCGTAGGCCTGAATTGCTTTTAGGATGTTGTTTATCATAATTTATTCCCACGAAGGAGGGAGTCTCTTTGCATTAATCTTCAATATAAACCAGTTGGTTTTCAAAGTTATTAATTTCTTCCGGGCTTATTATTTTCTTTGCGCTTTCGGTTTTTTCCTTTAAAAATTCAACACTTTTTTCTTCGGAAGCATCTTTCAATTGCGGAAAAAATTTTCTTCCCACTGCATTGTTGTGCAAGTCCATCGTTTTTGCAAGCGGTTTGTTTGGCGAAAAATGTTCGTGCCATGTCGTGGTTTCTTCTGCCCATTCCAAAACAGTTTTCTCATTTTTGTTCCATTTTAAACATCTTTTTGCAATCAATAGGTTCCAAAGTGCGTGGCGAAAGGCATTGGCTTTATTATGTAAATGGTGCGATTTCCCGAATTCCCTTTCAGAAATTTTCATGCATTTTATGGTGGCGGAAATCGTGGGAATTGCAAACCCCGGTTTTTTTAAAAAAAATCGCAACAACCCAAAAAGCTGTTTCGCATCAATCGATTTTAAAACCTTAAAAAACATTTATTCAGTTTTGTATTCTTTAACGGCTTCAATGAATGCGCCCGCATTTTTCAAAGGAATATTTGGTAAAATGCCGTGACCCAAATTCACGATATAGCGGTCTTTCCCGAATTCATCAATCATTTGCTTCACCATTTTTTTTATTTCCGAAGGTGGCGAAAATAACCTTGCAGGGTCAAAATTGCCTTGTAGCGTGATTTGTCCGCCGGATAAATACCTCGCGCTTCGTGCAGAACACGTCCAATCCACACCCAAAGCCGATGCTCCGCTTTTCGCCATAATGTCCAGTGCGAACCAACACCCTTTTCCAAAAGCGATTACAGGAATTTCAGTTTTTAGGGCATCTATTATTTGCTGCATATATTTCCAAGAAAATTCTTGATAATCCTTTGGGGAAAGCATACCGCCCCAACTGTCGAAAAGTTGCACCGCGTTTACGCCAGCCTTTACTTTTTCCTTTAAATATAAAATTGTTGTGTCGGTTATTTTTTGAAGTAATTGATGTGCTGCCAACGGTTGGGTAAAGCAAAATTCCTTCGCCAAGTCAAAGTTTTTGCTGCCCTGCCCTTGAACACAATAGCACAAAATGGTCCACGGACTTCCCGCAAAACCAATCAACGGAATTTCATTGTTCAGTTTTTCCTTTGTCATTTTTATGGCTTCCATTACATAGCCCAAGGTTTCTTGAATATCGGGAACGATGATTTGGTCAACATCTTTTTGCGAACGAATTGGGTTTGGCAGCCACGGTCCCAAGTTTGGTTTCATCTCCACGGGAATGTTCATTGCCTGCGGAATCACCAAAATATCACTGAACAAAATAGCTGCATCCATGCCGTAGCGTCGGATGGGTTGTACCGTAATTTCACTTGCAAGTTCGGGGGTTTGGCAACGGGTGAAAAAATCATACTTTGCTTTTATTTCCTGAAATTCAGGCAAATATCTCCCTGCCTGCCGCATCATCCAAACCGGTGGCCGGCTCACTGTTTCGCCTCGAAGGGCTTTTAAGAATAGGTCGTTTTTTATCATATCGTCATTCCCGCGAAGGCGGGAATCTGTTTATTTGTAACTAAATCTCTTTCAATGTTTCCACCACTTTTTCAATAATGCTTTCCACCGTTGTTTCCGATGAAATTTCCACATTTTCAAAATGCTTTTTTGCTTCCGAAGCCGTAGTCATCCCGATGCAAAACGCAGTTCCCGAAAAAGCCGAAACCCCATTATTGTCATCGCTCATACTCATCATAAAACTTTGAACCCCGCTTGGGCTGAAAAATAAAATCCCATCAAATTTTTGGTTAAAATTTTTAGGGGTATGCGTGGTTTTATAAACTTCAATTTCAACCAACGGAATCCCGTGTTTTTTTAATGTTGAAGGAATAATATCCCTTGAAAAATTACCTCGAAAAAAATGGAAGCTTTCTTTTTTGTGGTTCTTTGCAATATGTTTTGCCAGTTTGGAAGCATCTCTAGCCATCTTTACCACTTTTAGGTTTTGCGTTTCCAAAAGGGTTTTTGTTTTAGGGCCAACACAAAAGCAATTTTGAATTTTGTCCCGAAGCTTCGGGATTGAATTTTGAAGTGCCTTTACCGAATTTTGACTGGTGAAAATCGCATTTTCTATTATTAATGGGATGTTAAACTGAATGGGATCGATACGAATTGCCTCATATTCTTCCAAAATGAAACCCCTTTTTAATAAGAGTTGCCGCAGTGGTTCGGTCATTTTTTTTGTTGAAAGGATGCTTTTCATTCGTTTTTTAAATTGAAAAAAATTATTTCGCCAACTCTTTTTTTATAAATGCCATCATTTCCTTTCCGCCATTTTTCAAAATTTCCATGGCACACTTTATCCCGAAACCTCTATAATTATCAATGCTTTCTGTTTTTTCAACCTCAATTTTTCTTGAACCGTTAATTGAAAATAAACCCCCTTTAAAGCGGATTTTTTCATCAATTATTTCTGCCAATGCCCCAATGGGAGCGGTACAGCCACCTTCCAAAATATTCAAGAATTCCCGTTCGATGTGCGTGCAAATTTCTGAAGGTTTATGGTTTAGTTTAGAGGTAGCCTCAATTGAAAAATTATCATTTCCCAAAGCAACAATTGCCATTGCGCCCTGTGCGGGGGCTGGAATCATCCAATTCAGTTCCAAATGGTTTTTGGGCAAAAGGTTGATTCGGGACAAACCCGCTTTCGCGAAAATGGCTCCGTTCCAATTATTTTTTTTTAATTTTTGAAGCCGTGTATTTACATTTCCCCGTAAATCCACCACGCCGTGATGGGGATAACGGTGCAGCCACTGCGCCCTTCGCCTAAGGCTTCCGGTGGCAATGGTGTTTAGGTTTTCATAATTCAATTCTTCGTTAAAAACCAAAATATCCTTTGCAGAATCCCTTTCCAAAACGGCAGCTTGCACAATACCTTTCGGCAAAACCGTTGGCACATCCTTCAAACTGTGAACTGCAATATCGATGGTTCCATTGAGCATGGCAGTGTCTAATGTTTTTGTAAAAATTCCCGAAATGCCCATTTCATATAATGGCACCTCTTGGTTTAAATCGCCTGTGGATTTTACGGGAACCAATTCGGTTTCAAAACCCAGACTTTCCAAGGAATCTTTAACCGTATTAGCTTGCCAAAGCGCAAGTTCACTATCACGGGTGCCAATGCGGATTAAGGTTTTCATGACTGGGGGGTAAGCTGGAAAACACGATGTATAAGCTCGATGCTTTCGGGGGAAGTTCCCGAATTGTCCTTTAAATGGTTGGCCAAATGGGTCGTTATTTTTTGAATAATACGGTCGCTGATTATCTCGGCCTGGGCTTCATTGAAGTTCGTTATTTTTTTTCGCTGAAAATTTATTTCAGCATTTTTAATATCATAAAGCTTTATTTTTAAAGCTTTTATTGTGGGGGCGAATTTCCGGTTTGCGGCCCAAACATTGAATTCGGTTTCAATCTCTCCAATTATTTTTTTTGCTAAAGGAATTTGCAAAAGCCGCTGTTGAAGGGTTTTATCGGTAACAGCAGTTAAATCATCCAAATGAACCAAGGTAACCAAGGGGTTTTCAGAAACATCTTCTGCCACATTTTTGGGAATGGAAAGATCTACAATTAAAAGTGGCCTTTTTAAAAACAAAAGCTCTTTTGAAATTGTGGGTTGCTGAGCCCCAGTGGCCACGATAAGCACATCACTTTGTGCGATTTCGCTTTGAATATCAGCGTAATCTTTGACCACCAAATTGAATTTCCCCGCAATTTTTTCCGCAGTTGTTTTTGTGCGATTTATAAGGGTGATGTGTTCGTTTTTGGTGTGCTTTAGAAGGTTTTCGCAAGTATTCCTTCCAATTTTCCCGGTGCCGAAGAGCAATATATTTTTTTTCGAAACATAAGGAACGCAGGCCATAATATATTGAACGGCCGCAAAACTAATAGAAGTGGCGCCGGATGAAATTCCCGTCTCGGTTTTAATCCGTTTGCTGGCTTGAATAACCGCGTTTGCAAGACGTTCCATAAAGGGATTCAAGACCTGCATTTTTTTTGAATTTTTAAAGCTTTTCCGCAATTGGCTTATCACTTCAAAATCGCCCAAAATCTGGCTGTCCAAACCGGTAGCTACATTAAAAAGATGGGAAACGGCATCTTGGTTTTCATAAACGTAAGACACTTTTTCGAAATTTTCCGCCGAACCTGTGGTGTGTGCACAAAGGATATTGATTAGCTGGGATGGGGTTTGGGCAAAGCCATAAAGTTCGGTGCGGTTGCAAGTTGAAATTACGGTTAATGAAGAGATTCCTTCCTGTTGTGCTTGGGTGAGAATATTTTGTTGGGCAAGTTCGCTGACGCTGAAATGGCCACGGATTTCGGCATCGGCTTTTTTATAATTAAGACCGATGGCGTAAAAATTTCCTTCAGAAGGAACATCAAATATACGGATGCCGTTATTTTTCATATTGACAGGGCAAAAGTAAGGGGAGTAATTTTTAAAAAGTAACGCTCGCGGTCTCATTTATAACGAAGATTGAAGAAAAGGGTATTTTATTTTTCATTATTTCTTTTAAACCAGTAAATTCGTTGCTTTTAAAAAGAATATCATTCGATTAATTTAGAATAATTCTAAATAAACGCTTTGAGAAATAGCTATGGAAAATGATAAAAATGTCGCTCAAGGTTTTTATGAAGAAACCGTTATCGAAACCGGTTTTTTTATTTTAAAATTCAACAATGAAACTAGTGATTCCCAAGTTTTTGCGCGCGAGGTAAATTCAAATTTTGTCCAGTTTCACTTTTGTATAAAAGGCTCTGCTATTTTTACTTTCAATGAAGGAAATTACAACTTGCCTTTACAAGAAGAAAATTCATTGTTATTATACAATCCACAACGTGACTTGCCATTAAACGTTACCGTAAATGACCATTCTTGGTTGCTTTCGGTGCTGTTGCCAATCAAGAAATTCCACGGGCTTTTTTCAGCCGAAGCAGATTACATCACTTTTTTGAATGCTGAAAATAAAGATCGGAAATATTATAAAGATGCCCAGATTTCGCCATCTATGGCCATTGTTTTGAATCAGTTAATGAACTTTAATTTGCATTCGTCCATTAAACCGCTCTACTTTAAGGGAAAAGCGTATGAGTTGATCAGCCTGTATTTTAACCGCCCCGCCGATGCGGATATTGAGCAATGTCCCTTTTTGGCGGATGAAGAAAATGTGGCAAAAATTAAAAAAGCAAAACATATTGTAATTTCAAGAATGACGGAACCCCCAACATTGAAAGAACTTTCACAAGAAATAAAATTACCGCTAAACCGGTTGAAAGAAGGTTTCAGACAGGTTTACGGCACCTCGGTATTTGGATTTTTGTTCGATTATAAAATGGAAACGGCGCGCCAACTTTTGGCAACCGGATCCCACAATGTGAACGAAGTGGGGCTGAAAGTAGGCTACAGCACAGCCAGCCATTTCATTGCAGCTTTCAGGAAAAAATTCGGGACCACGCCGAAGAAATTTTTGATGGGTTTGAATACTTAATTAAAGAACAGCGTAACAGGTTTTAAAAATTTAACTCAATAATTTTCTCAAAATGAAAGGAGTCCTCCTTGTAAATCTCGGTTCCCCGGACAGCACCAACCCGAAGGATGTAAAAAAATATCTCAACGAATTTTTGATGGACCCACGTGTAATCGATGTGCCTTTTTGGTTCCGGGCTTTTTTGGTACGGGGCATTATATTAAACACCCGTCCTAAAAAATCTGCAGCCGCTTACCAAAAAATCTGGTGGGAAGAAGGTTCGCCCTTAATCGTTATCTCCAAAAGGCTTCAGAAAAAAATCCGGGATAAGACACCTATCCCCGTGGCTTTGGCCATGCGCTACGGCAGTATGACGCTGAAAAAGGGTTTAGAAGAATTAGTAAAACAAAACGTGGATGAAATTTTGGTGATCCCTTTATACCCGCAATTCGCCATGGCAACCACGGAAACCATTACCGTAAAAATCGATGAATTAAAAAACGAATTTTTCCCTCATTTAAAAATTTCTTCATTACCGGCATTTTACAATAACCCAAATTATATCGAAATCCTTTCAAAAAGCATTTCTGAAAAAATTGGGGATTTGGAACTGGATCACTTGCTCTTCAGTTACCATGGAGTGCCCGAACGACACATACGGAAAAGCGACATCACCAAATCGCATTGTAACATTGATGGAATATGTTGCTTTACACCATCGGCTGCGCACCAATTTTGCTACCGCCATCAATGTTTGGAAACCACCCGTTTAGTTGCCGAAAAACTCAATTTACGGGAAGGAACATTTTCAACATCGTTCCAGTCACGCTTGGGGTTCGATCCTTGGTTGCAGCCCTACACGGACCGGACCATTGAAAGGATGGGCTTGGCCGGGACGAAAAAAATGGCCATTGTTACACCCGCTTTCGTGAGCGACTGTTTGGAAACTTTGGAAGAGATCGCGATGGAAGGGGAGGAGATTTTTCACGAAACTGGTGGGAAGGATTTTACGGTGATACCTTGTTTAAATGATCGCGATGATTGGGCAAGCTTGGTCGCGGGCTGGATAGCTTCCTGGAATATTGTGGAGGTTGAAAAGGCGATTGCTTAAAGCCGGTTAATTTTGGCGGAGGTCTAACCATGAAAAGAATATTGATCAATCGTAATTTTTAGTACATTTAAATACTTAATTTCTAAATATTTGGTCATGAAAAAAATATTACTTCCCTTGATGTTTATTTGTTTCCTTCAAACCACCCTCGCCCAACCTGTTGACCCCAATCCATTGTTGTTTCAAACTTGGTATTTGTATCGCGTAGATGTAGATTTGGGCGACCCCTTTTATTATAATGGCCCAAATCCGCCACAAATCACCATAAATGAGGATTTAACCTATACAGGCATTGATGGGTGTTCGATAATTAGCGGGAACTTTATTTATGCTGAAGGTGATTATACGGAGTTTATTTTACAACCTCAAAATTACACCCAAGACACCACCAATTGCCCTCCGGGCCCCGTGGGCCTTGCATTATTTGAATTGGCCGAAAACATCGATTTAAACTGCGATATTTTTCAAGATAATGGAATTGATTATTTTCAATATGAAACTTATCCCGGCTTTATTTCCTATTTCAGAAATGTACTTATACTGTCTGCACCCGAAAACAACTTAACCGAGTTGACTATTTTCCCCAATCCCGTTGCAGAGAGGTTGGGTATTGAATCTTCAGAAAAAGATTTTGAGTCCATAACCATAACGGATGTTAACGGGAGGATCGTAATTTCCATTTTGGATCCTGATTCAAATGAAATAGATGTTTCAAATTTAAATACTGGGATTTACTTTTTAAAAATTGCTTCTTCCGAAGGGAACACCACAAGGAAATTCATCAAAAACTGATTGGGAGAAGTACGCCTCTCCATTTATAGTTGATTAATTAGGTACTTTTGTGGCGAAGATGCCAAACCAATAATGGAATACAATTACATAAAATCCCTCCACCTTATTTTTGTTATCACTTGGTTCGCGGGGCTTTTCTATATTGTTCGGTTGTTTGTTTACCAAATCGAAGCTTTTAACAAACCTTCCCCCGAAAAGGAAATATTGGGTGCACAATTTAAACTTATGGCCGGCCGTCTTTGGAAAATCATAACATGGCCTTCCATGATTTTGGCACTTGGTTTTGGAATTTGGTTAATTGCATTGCGGCCGTTTTATTTGTCAGATGGTTGGATGCAAATGAAATTGGGCTTCGTTGTTTTGTTAATTTTCTATCACATAAAATGTCACGTCATTTTTAAACAGTTGCAAAATGACATCGTTAAGCATTCCTCAAATTTCATGAGAATTTTTAATGAAGGGGCAACTATCATCCTTTTCGCCATTGTTTTTTTGGTGATTCTCAAACACGAACTCAATTGGATTTACGGGGTTTTGGGGATTATTGTTTTTTCGGTGATGATAATGTTGGGCTATAAAATTTATAAACGGGTTAGGGAAAAATAAAATCAGTTCACAATTCTGAATTTCAAAGTAACGGTTTAATTATTGCTACCTTGTTTCCACAAAAAACCAAAAAAATGCCTTTTTATAAACGATCCCTCCGCACCCGCATTTTTCTTTCGATGCTTTTTTTGGTGATCGGGGCTTCCGTCCTCATTGCCATTGTCACCGTTTACCAATATCGCGAAAAAGCCAAAAGTTATCACCATGACCGTTTGTTGCGGAAGGAAACAGCAATTCGGGAAAACATAAATTATGTGTTAAAAACCACTACTTACCCCGTAGAAACCCAGCACCTTCCATTGATTTTTAAGGAAAAAATTTATGAAATAAAAGATATTCACACCCTTGATATCTATCTTTTTGATTTGGACGGAAATCTTTTAAAATCCTCAAAGCCCACGTTTTTTAGCGACACATTGAATATTAAAATTCCCGATCATGTTTTAAGGGAAATAAAATTTTCTGCTTCCAAAAGTTATATTGAAGAGTTTTCTGAAAATGGACAGCGATACCAATCATCGTACACTTTTATAACGGACAGTTATTTCAAACCCTTGGGCATACTGTATTTGCCTTATATTGAAGATGATGGTTTTATAAAAAGGGAATTAAAAGATAACTTGAAATTCCTTGGCATTACCTATAGTTTTATGCTCATTATTGCCATCCTTTTGGCCTATTTCCTTTCAAAATACATCACCCGTTCCTTGAAAGGAATCAGCGAAAAAATAACCGAGACCCGTTTTGGCACTCAAAATAAAAAAATATTGATTGAAGATACAACCCAAGAAATCTCCACTTTAGTGAACGCTTATAACGGAATGATCGATGAACTGGAAAACAGTGCCGCACAACTCGCCGCAAACGAGAGGGAAGCCGCTTGGCGCGAAATGGCCAAACAAGTTGCCCACGAAATTAAAAACCCCTTGACCCCGATGCGGCTTACTGTTCAAAGTTTTCAACGGAAATTTGACCCGCAAGACCCGGACATCCATCAAAAAATGGAAGAATACAGCAAAACGTTGATTCAACAAATTGATACGCTAAGTTCCATCGCCTCGGCTTTTTCAACTTATGCCAAAATGCCCGCCCAACAGGATGAAACGCTTAACATGGTAAAAATTACCAAACTGGCTCTTGATATTTTCAATGAAGATTACATCTATTTTTTCCCTGAAACAAATGAAATTCGAGCCCGTTTTGACCGTACACAATTGATCCGCGTGGTTACCAATTTGATTAAAAACAGCATTCAGGCCATTGAACAACGGCAGCCAGAAATACCCCGGATTGATGTTGCGGTTTTCAGGGAAAATAATTATGTCATAATTTCGGTAACGGATAATGGGCTTGGCGTTGAAGAAATGAACAAGCAACTTATTTTTGAACCCAAGTTTACAACAAAAACCAGTGGTATGGGGCTTGGGCTGGCCATGGTGAAAAGCATTGTTGAAGCATACGGCGGCATAATCACCTTGGAAACAACCGAAGATAGCACCACTTTTAAGGTTTCCATTCCTTCGCTTTCGGACGGAAATCAGTAGTTTTACAAATATATTTTTCACTAAAAAATTCCCATAATGAATTATAAAAACCTGCTTTCAGAAACACAAAACGGAATTACCCTAATTACAATCAACCGTCCCGAAAAACTGAACGCATTAAATAAAGAAACCATTAGCGAACTGCACGAAGCTTTTAAAACCGCTGATGAAAGCCCGAAAACAAAAGTAATTATCATCACGGGTAGTGGCGAAAAAGCATTTGTCGCGGGGGCGGATATTAGTGAATTTGCAAATTTTTCGGTTTCAGAAGGTCAGCATTTGGCCGCGCTCGGGCAGGAAATTTTGTTTGATTTTGTGGCAAATCTTTCCACCCCGGTTATTGCGGCGGTAAATGGTTTTGCATTGGGTGGTGGACTGGAACTGGCAATGGCGGCTCATTTTAGGATTGCTTCCGAAAATGCGAAAATGGGCTTACCGGAAGTTTCGCTGGGCGTTATTCCGGGCTATGGTGGGACCCAGCGTTTGCCACAATTGATTGGAAAAGGCCGCGCTATGGAAATGATCATGACCGCCGGAATGATTGATGCCAATCAAGCCCTTCAATATGGCTTGGTAAATCATGTAACTACATTGGAGGAATTGATTCCTTTTGCCGAAAAAATTGCTGGAAAAATTATGAAAAATTCTTCAGTAGCAATTGCTGCAGCCATTTCGGCAATAAATGCAAATTATGAAGACGGCCAAAATGGTTTTGAAGTGGAAATTGAAGAATTTGGAAAATGCTTCGGTACCGGGGATTTTAAAGAAGGAACTCAGGCTTTTTTGGGGAAACGGAAGGCGGAGTTCAAAGGGAAATAAAAATATACTATTTGGGAATAATTCCTATTTTAATGGAATTAATCCCAATTCATTTTATAACTTTGAGGGAAATCAAATATCCTTCAAAGTTTTTTTATGCCCGAAATAATCAAAGGCCGCGGTGCGCAACAACAAATCCATAACCGTTTTTTTGAACAACGGCACGAGGTTTTGGATGAGTATCTAAATTTTTGCGAAGCGGAGGGCGAAGAAGCTGATAAAAACAAAACCCGTTTCATTGATGTTTTTCCCAAGACCTTTGTCAATAAAGTAACCAGCCCCGATGTGGGCATGGGGTTTTCCGCTAATCCCTACCAAGGCTGCGAGCACGGCTGTGTTTATTGTTATGCCCGAAACAGCCACGAATATTGGGGCTACAGCGCAGGCTTGGATTTTGAGCGGACCATTTTAGTAAAAAAAAATGCTCCACAATTATTGGATGAAAAATTAAGAAGCAAAAACTGGGAACCGCACACCATCGTTTTTTCGGGGAATACGGATTGCTACCAGCCCGTGGAGCGAAAATTGGAAATCACCCGAAAATGTTTGGAGGTAATGCTAAAGTGGAAGCATCCCACGGGGATAATCACAAAAAATTCTTTACTCTTGCGGGATTTGGATATTTTAAAAGAAATGGCAAAACTGAATATTATTTCAGTAAATATTTCAATTACTTCCCTTTCCGAAGAAACACGGCGGATGCTAGAACCACGCACAGCCAGTATTGCGAATAAATTAAAAGCGATTGAAATTTTGACGGCGAATAATATTCCCGTTCGTGTCATGATGGCACCAATTATTCCGTCATTGAACAGTCATGAAATTTTGCCTTTGGTGAAGAAAGTTGCCGAGTTGGGTGCACATGATGTGAGCTATACGGTGGTAAGGCTGAATGGGCAAATCGGGGAAATTTTTAAGGATTGGGCTTACAAAACAATTCCGGACAGGGCGGATCGGATTTTAAACCAAATAGCCGAATGCCACGGCGGTACTTTGAACGACAGTCAATGGGGCCGAAGGATGAAAGGTGAAGGGAATATTGCTTTACAAATAAAAAACACAGTAGAAATTGCAAAAAAAATGTATTTAAAAAACAAGCCAATATCTTCTTTGGAAACTTCACATTATTTACAGCTTAAAAATCCGCAGACCAGTTTATTTTAAATTAATGCAGCTTTTATTTTTGTTTCAATAATGTCAATTAACACATCAGCAGTATGTTCCGAAACCTTGATTGTGGGATGGATTAAAAAATTAAGTTTTACACCAAGCGGCATGGGGAACATTCCAAATTTTTGCAGTTTCCAAGAATGGTTTATTGTAATGGGGAGGACAAAAGCTTCAGGTGCATTTTTAAATAAAGTAACCAACCCTTTCCTTTGAAATGGCTTTGGGGCCCCAGTAAAACTTCGCGTTCCTTCGGGGAAGATGACCCCGCTACGATTGAAACGTACCAAATACCTAGAAAATTTTATCATTTCTGAAATAGCTTGCCGTGGATTTTTACGGTCAATCAAGGCTGATCCCCCATATTTTAAATTAAAGGAAACCGAAGGAATCCCTTTTCCCAATTCTATTTTTGAAATAAATTTTGGGTGGTGTTTCCTCAAAAACCAAACGATTGGGGAAATCTCCCACATGCTTTGGTGGTTTGAAACAATAATTAAGGGAACGTTGACTGGAATGTGGGGATTCATTTTTACCTCAAAACTGGTACCCAAAACATGGAGGCAGCGCATGAGTGTCCAATTCATATAATCCACGCTTTTTTTATGTGCCTGATAGCCAAAAATTCGTAAACAAACCCATTGTACCGGATGAAAAAAAATGAGGGTCAAGCCAAAAAGCAAGTAAAAAATTGCTGTTAACGGATAGCTTAAGGCGTGGGAGATTTGTTTCATAACCATTCAAAAATAAAAAAACCGCTCCAAATAAAATCCGGGGCGGTTTTTTAAAAATCATAAATTAATCAACAAAATTCGTTGAAAGCATTAATCAGGTTATCAGCAATCATATCTGCAGGACGGCCTTCAATGTGGTGGCGCTCCAGCATGTGAACCAATTCGCCATTTTTGAACAAGGCCATGGAAGGAGAACTTGGCGGGAACGGAACCATTTGTGCCCTTGCGGCATCTACGGCTTCGCGGTCCACCCCAGCAAATACCGTTACCAAATGATCCGGGGTTTTTGCGTTTTGCAAAGAAATACGGGCGCCGGGACGCGCATTGGCAGCGGCACAGCCACAAACGGAATTAACCACCACCAAAGTTGTGCCTTCTTTTTGAAGGGCTTCGGTCACGTCTTGAGAGGTATATAATTCGGTAAAACCTATTTTTGTTAGGTCTTCGCGCATCGGTTTTACTAATTCAGGAGGGTACATAATAATATATTTTAGGGTGAAAAATTTAAGCAAAGGTAATGAATTTGATGCTCAATGCAGATTTGAAAAGTTAAAACCCGCTGTGAAATCCCAATCCCCAAATTCCAAAATTCATATCCAGGAAACCCCGGCTGTCTAAGTTTGCGTTCACTATCTTTGCGGAAATTTTTATAAAAAAATTTATGATTCGTTGGGTGCTTGCAATTTTAGGATATGTGGTGTATAAATTCCCGGGGGCAATAGCGGGTTTTGTCTTGGGAAGCGTGATAGAAGCCTTTCGTGGAAAAACAACTTTTTCAACTGCTTTTGGAGGACAAAATCCAGAAGTTACTCCTGCAGATTTTGAACTTAATCTTCTTTCTTTGGCATCCTTGGTAATAAAAGCTGATGGCACGGTAAGTCAAGTGGAACTCGATTATGTGCGGCAATATTTTGTACAAGCTTACGGAAAGGAACGTGCGAATGCTACTTTTAAAATTTTCAATGAAGTAATTAAAAATCGGGAAATTTCGGCTCAGAAAATTTGTGCCTTGTTTGTTCAGCGAACCCGTTATGAAAGCCGTTTGCAAATTTTGCACTTTCTGTTTAGTGTTGCCAATGCCGATGGGCATGTTACCCAGGCTGAAGCCAATGAAATTCAAAATATTGCCGGATACCTAGGGGTACAGCCGCGCGATTTTGAAAGTATCAAAGCGATGTTTTTTAAAAATCCGGACAGTGCGTACAAAATCTTGGAGATTGAGCGCACTGCTACCGAAGCCCAAATAAAAGCTGCCTACCGAACCATGGCCAAAAAATACCACCCCGATAAATTGCAGCACATGGACGCGGCCTACCAAAAAGGTGCTGAAGAAAAGTTTCGAAAAGTGCGGGAGGCTTATGAACAGCTTCAGAAAGAACGAGGATTTTGAAAGGAATAGTATTATAAAAATTAAAAAACCTGTTTAATTTTTAGACTTACCTAAAAATATAATTTTAAAAACCGAAAATTATATTTACCTTCGCCCTATGTTTACACTGGCCGAAGAAAATTACCTAAAAGCAATCTTCCACTTAGAGCACCAATTGAAAAGCGGTGTTCCCACCAACGCCATTGCGGAACGGATGGAAACCAAACCTTCTTCCGTAACGGATATGGTTCAAAAACTGGCAGACAAGCAAATGCTTTCCTATCAGAAATACAAAGGGACACAATTAACTGTCGAAGGCCGAAAAATTGCGGCTGGCGTCATCCGAAAGCATCGTTTGTGGGAAGTTTTTTTAGTGGATAAACTCAATTTTAATTGGGACGAAGTCCATGAAATTGCTGAACAGCTTGAACATATACAATCTTCAGAACTCGTTGGCCGGCTCGACGAATTTTTGGGCCACCCAGAATTTGATCCGCACGGCGACCCTATCCCCGACAAGCACGGGAATTTAAAATTGACACAAAAGAAATTACTGTCCGAATTAAAAGAAAATCAACACGGTATTTGTGTTGGCGTAAAAGAATCCGGCACCGATTTCTTAAAATATCTCGACACAAAAAAAATATCCATCGGTTCTGAAATCATTGTTTTGGGGATTGAGGATTTTGATGGTTCAATGAATATACAAGTGGAGGAAAATCAGTTTTTTATTTCAAAAAAAACGGCGGAAAATTTATATGTAAAAACCAATTAAAGATGAATTTTAAAAATGTTTTTGTATTGTTCTTATGGGTTTTATCCTTTGGAATGACGGCTCAGGAAAATGAAGGAATCCCTGAAATGATAACCGACAGGCCAGATGCCACCGAATCTGCCAACACGTTGCCAAAAAAATATTTTCAAGTGGAGACCGGCGCGTTTTTCGAATCTTTCGAAACAGGAAATTTTAAAACTCAAGTTGTTGGCTACAACACCACATTGTTGCGTTACGGACTTCTTGAAAATTTTGAGCTCAGAATGGGTTGGAGCTTTGAAGAGGGAAGAACATTTATTGACGGCAAAGAATCCAATAATGTTAGCAGCGGGTTTTCGCCTTTATTATTGGGGATGAAAGTTGCCATTTTAAAAGAAAATGGGCTTTTGCCACAGATTGGGTTGATAGGACACGTCCATCTTCCATATATTGCCTCCACAGATTATCGGCCCGAAACCACTGGGATCGATTTCCGCTTTGCGTTTGCACATTCATTAACTGAAAATTCAGGGCTTTCTTATAACTTGGGCGCCGAATGGGGAAATGATTCCCCCGAAGCGGCCTATATATACACCCTCTCCTATGCTCGTGGACTTACGGGAAAACTTTCCGCATACATCGAGATTTACGGCGATTTACCAGAAAATAACCGAACCAATCATTTTTATGATGCCGGACTTACTTATTTATTAAAACCCAATATTCAACTTGACGCCACTGTGGGACGGAGTTTTACCGAGGGACAGGATATTTTGGTCAGCGGGGGAGTGAGTTTTAGAATTCCGAAATGAAAAACATCTATTAATTTAAACTCAATAACATAAAACAATGAATAAAATATTATTAATAATCATAATCCTTATCACCATAAGTTGCAAAACCCCTTCGGAAGAAACCGATAAAATTAAAGTTGTGACCACAACCACGATGATTACCGATTTGGTAAAAAACATCGGGGGCAATTTCGTGGAGATTAATGCCTTGATGGGCGCTGGGGTGGATCCGCACCTTTATAAAGCCAGTGAAAATGATGTTTCCAAACTCTTTAATGCAGATGTTGTTTTTTACAACGGTCTTCATTTGGAAGGAAAACTGGTGGACGTTTTTGAAAAAATGGGCGGTCAGCAGCAAAAAACCGTGGCATTGGGCGAATTTTTGGATAAAGAAGGATTGATCGGGTCCGAGTATTTTGCTTCCAATTATGACCCCCACGTTTGGTTCAATATTCTATATTATAAACAGTTCGCTGAAAAAGTAGCCGAAACCCTTTCTGAGATGGATCCCAAAAATGCATCGGTCTATGAACAAAACAAAGGAGTTTATTTAAAAAAATTGACTGCCTTGGAAAATGAAATAAAAGCTGTGATTGAAACACTTCCCAAGGAAAAACGGATTTTGGTGACCGCTCACGATGCGTTTAATTATTTTGGAAAAGAATACGGTTTTGAAGTGGTGGGCCTACAAGGCCTTTCCACTGCCACTGAAGCAGGGGTGCAGGACGTGCAGCGACTTTCAGACTTTATCATTAAAAATAAGGTAAAATCGATTTTTATAGAAAGCTCTGTGCCCCGCCGCACCATTGAAGCCCTCCAACAAGCAGTGCTGTCCAAAAACCACGAAGTAACCATCGGTGGTTCTTTATATAGCGATGCGCTGGGAACCACTGGCACTGCGGAAGGCACATATATTGGGATGTTCACTTATAATGTAAATACCATTGTAAATGCGTTGCGTTAAAAATTAATTTATGAAAGAAAAAAAACTTGCAATAACGGTTGATGACTTAACGGTGGCATATAATTATAAACCGGTGCTTTGGGATATTGACCTTGCAGTGCCGGAAGGCGTGCTCATGGCCATTGTAGGCCCAAATGGTGCTGGAAAATCAACCTTGATAAAAGCCATCCTCGGCATTTTGAAACCTATTGCCGGAAGCATCGCCATTTATGGGAAACCTTATAAAGAACAGCGCAAACTCGTGGCCTATGTTCCCCAAAAAGGAAGTGTGGATTGGGATTTTCCCACCACGGCAATTGATGTGGTGATGATGGGTACCTATGGAAGTTTGGGCTGGATAAAGCGGCCCGGACAAAAAGAGAAAAAAGCAGCTTTGGAAGCCTTGGAAAAAGTGGGGATGCTTTCTTTTAAAAATCGTCAAATAAGTCAGTTGAGTGGTGGACAACAACAACGGGTCTTTTTGGCCCGGGCGTTGGTGCAAAACGCTTCCATTTATTTGATGGACGAACCTTTTCAAGGCGTTGATGCCACCACCGAAATTGCCATCATCAATATTTTGAAGGAATTGCGGGAGGCGGGAAAAACATTGGTTGTAGTGCATCACGATTTGCAAACTGTACCGGAATATTTCGATTGGGTAACATTTTTAAATGTAAAAAAAATAGCGACCGGCCCTGTAAAGGAAATTTTCAACGATGATAATTTGACGAAGACCTATGGGATTAATTATAAGGTAGCAGTTAATAAGTAGTCTTTGGTCTTTGGTCTTTAGTTTTTGGACTTGAGTTTTAAAACAAACTAATTAATATGGCGGATGTAAAATTTAATTTCGAAGAATTACAGGTTTATCAAAAGGCGTTGAAATTTATTTCTGAAGTGTATCAGCTCACAAATACTTTTCCCAAGGAAGAAATCTATAGGTTAAACTCACAATATATCAGAGCTGCCGTCTCTATTGCGCTGAATATTGCTGAAGGCACAGGAAGTTCAAATGCACAATTCAACAGGTATCTTCAAATTGCTCAAGCCTTCATTAAAGAATGTGTTGTGTGCTCAACTATAGCAAGAAGCCAAAATTACATTACCCCTGAACAGGACATCGACGTTCGAAAGAATTTATACGAAATGGCAAAAATGATAACCAACCTACAAAAATATTTAAAAAACCAAAACACCAAAGAACAAACAAAACCCACTAAAGACTAAAAACCAAAGACTCCAGACTAAAAATGACCTTCATAGAATATTTCCAACTTCTTTTCACCGATTATACCCTTCGTACCATTACGCTGGGAACGGCTGTATTGGGTGCGATTTGCGGAATGTTGGGAAGTTTTGCGGTGCTTCGGAAACAAAGCTTGTTGGGCGATGCTATTTCTCATGCCGCATTGCCCGGCATTGCATTGGCATTTTTAATTACGGGAGCAAAAGATTCAAATATTTTATTGTTGGGCGCATTGGTGAGCGGGCTTATCGGGACTTTTTGGATTCGGGGGATCATAACGAAAACGCATTTGAAAAGCGATACCGCATTGGGATTGATACTTTCATTATTTTTCGGCTTTGGGATGATGTTGCTCACCTTTATTCAAAAACAGCCCAACTCCAACCAAGCGGGACTAGACAAATACCTTTTTGGGCAAGCTGCGACATTAGTGGAAAGCGATGTGGTGGTTTTGGTCGTGGTAACCGCTATTTCCCTTTTTACGCTTTTACTTTTTTGGAAGGAATTCAAACTGTTGCTTTTTGATGCGGAATACACAAAAACGCTCGGGTTTAACGTAAAATTTATAGACATTTTGATTACGTTTTTCATAGTATTGGCAATCGTATTGGGTTTGCAAACAGTTGGCGTGGTTTTGATGAGCGCCATGTTGCTCGCCCCTGCCGCCGCGGCCCGGCAATGGACCAACAGTTTGGGAACAATGGTTTTTTTAGCAGCAATATTCGGGGCTTTTTCGGGTGTTTTTGGCACAGCTATCAGTGCAAGTCAAAATAACTTGTCCACTGGCCCAGTCATTGTCTTGGTGGCAGGCGGCTTTGTTATTTTATCCTTTGTTTTTTCTCCCGGAAGGGGATTGCTGTTCCGGGAACTTCGTTTCCGCAGGAACAGAAAAGACCTTCAATTAAAGAAAACGCTTCAGTTTATGTATGGGATTTCAAAAAACCACAAAGATATTTCCCACCCGCACGCTGTTAGAATATTGAATAATTTTCAGGGCTTCACCAAAAAATCACTCCAACAATTGGAGGAAAACCAATGGATCACCCTTTCAAACCAGCAATGGGCATTGACCAAAAAGGGGTTTGCGGAAGCTGAAAATCTTTACACTCAAACCCACAAAAATGACTGACCCACAACTTGAAATACAACTCATTGCAATTGTTGTGGCTACTGCTTGTGCCATTCCAGGCGTGTTTTTGGTGCTTCGAAAAATGGCATTGATCAGTGATGCCATAAGTCATTCCATCCTGCCAGGGATAGTTATCGGTTTTTTTATTACACAAGATTTGAATTCGCCTTTATTGATATTGCTGGCGGCATTGACGGGGGTAATTACAGTGGTTTTGGTGGAAACTATCCAAAAGACCGGGTTGGTGAAAGAGGACACTGCTATCGGTTTGGTGTTTCCCGTGCTTTTTAGTATCGGGGTTATTTTAATTGCAAAAAACGCGAACGATGTCCATTTGGACGTGGATGCCGTTTTGTTGGGAGAACTTGCTTTTGCTCCATTCAATCGGGTGTTGATGTGGGGAATGGATCTGGGCCCAAAATCGCTTTGGGTAATGGGGAGTATTTTGGCGCTTACCGTAACGATGCTTTTTTTGTTTTTCAAGGAATTGAAAGTAAGTACTTTTGACGTTGGCCTCACTTCCGCGCTTGGGTTTTCCCCTGCACTACTTCATTATGGATTGATGTCTGTTTCTTCTGTAACCATTGTTGGCGCGTTCGATGCCGTGGGCGCCATTTTGGTGGTGGCCTTTATGATTGCCCCCGCCGCTACCGCTTATCTATTGACTTCCGATTTAAAAAAAATGATCTGGCTTTCCATCGGGTTTGGCGTTTTTTCGGCTATTGGCGGATATTGGTTGGCGCACGGGTTAGATGCTTCCATTTCCGGTTCTATGTCCACGGTTTTGGGAATTGTTTTTTTGACCGCTTATTTGTTTGCGCCAAGAAAAGGTTTGCTTTCAGTGCTGTACCGTCAAAAACAGCAAAGAACCGAAGTTTCGTTAATCACCTTTTTACTTCATTTAAATAATCATAATGACATAAACGAAAGGCACATCAATCATTTGAACGAACACATAAATTGGCAGGAAGTGCGTTCAAAAACCGTGTTGGAATTGGCTTTGAAAAACAACATGATAACCATAGAAAACCAAGTGGTGTCGCTAACTGAAAAAGGGTTGGAATTCACACATTTGGCATTGGAATATATTATGACAAATAAGGATGAAAAAATCGAAAACATGAAAGATGATTTCTTTTTGTTCCGGGGATAATTCAGCGGGTAGCGGGTAGTGGGTAGTTGGGGTGTGCGTTTATTTTTCCTTATCTTTCAAAACAAAAAATATTTTATTATGAAGAATTCCCTGTTTTTTCTTTTCATTTTTGTTACAACCCTTTCCTTTTCACAAAACGAAAAACTGGAAACCCCAAAAATTGCGGTAAAAATCGCTTTGGGGGAAACGGTTATTATAAAAGGGGTACCCATAAAATTTTTGGAAGTAACGGAAGATTCCCGTTGTCCGGAATATGTAACCTGCATTTGGGCGGGCCGTGCCATTGTGAAGGTGGAAGTTGCGATGAAAGGGAAAAATCCACAACAAAAACAACTCCTTTTTGGCACCACCCAAGCGGGTGAAACTGTGGACAATACTATTTTTAAATCCGGCGAACTGTTTTTGGAAGGTTTAAAACTTACCCCATATCCAAAAGAAAGTAATATGGAAAAGGTGAAATATGTGCTGTTGGTTTGTGAGGGGAAAGTTTAAAGCTTAATGACACCCACAATCATCCTTCCCGCATTTGGTGTTCCCACCATCCAAGGTTCCCAGTGTTTTTTTCCTGTTTTCGAAAATGGGGTTCCACACAAACTTTTTAAGTAAAAAGCCCGCGGCTAAACAAAAAGTGATAAGTACTAAAATGGTCTGCATATTGCAAAAGTATTAAAAAAATCCCCAATTCGGCATCCATCAAGCGGAAGGGGTTTAAATTCCCCCTTTGGGGGTTAGGGGGCTTTCAAAAGCTGATAGGCAACCAGAGCAACCACATACGCAATACCGCTCATCACCACCAATTGCCACATCGGCCATTTCCAACTGTTGGTTTCCCGTTTAACTATAGCCAGCGTGCTCATGCATTGCATGGCGAAGGCATAAAAAAGCAAGAGTGATACGCCGCTTGCAAAATTGAAAAGCGGCCCGCCCAAAATTGGATTGACTTCTGCTGCCATTCGGTTTTTTATGGTTTCTTCTTCATCGCTGCCAACGCTGTAAATGGTGGCCAAAGTGCCCACAAAAACTTCGCGAGCAGCAAAAGAACTTACAATGGCAATCCCTATTTTCCAATCGTAGCCCAAGGGTCTAACGGCTGGCTCTATTGCATGGCCCATTATGCCGATGTAAGAGTTTTCCAATTTATAGGAATCCACGTGAAGCTCAAACTCTTCCGCTGAAAGATTTTCTGAGGCATAATCCCTTTGGATTATTTCTTCGGCATTGTTGAAATCGCCCGGGCCGTAGGATGCCAAAACCCAAAGGATTATTGAAATAGCAAGGATTATTTTCCCCGCGCCCATTACGAATGATTTGGTTTTTTCGACCACCGTAAACACCACGTTTTTAAAAGTGGGTAATTTGTAATTGGGCATTTCGATCACAAAAAAAGATTTACTCCGGATGCGGAGTATTTTATCCAAAATATATGCTGAAAAAATAGCGGCCCCAAAACCGAGCAAATACATGAACATCAGCGTTAAGCCCTGTAAACTAAAGATGCCCAAAACCCTTTGGTCTGGTATTACCAGCGCGATTATTATCAAATATACTGGAAGCCTGGCCGAGCAAGTGGTAAAAGGTGTGACCAAAATAGTGATGAGGCGTTCTTTCCAATTTTCAATATTTCTTGTTGCCATAATTGCGGGAATGGCACAAGCGGTCCCGGAAACTAGCGGCACTACGCTTTTTCCGCTTAAACCAAAACGGCGCATTGTCCTATCCATTAAAAAAACCACACGGCTCATATAGCCTGTTTCTTCAAGTATCGAAATAAAGAGAAATAAAAACGCGATTTGTGGGATGAAAATAACGATCCCACCTAGGCCCGGAATGATTCCTTCGGCAATCAAATTGGTGAAATCCCCGGGGGCCATTGTATTTTTTACCCATTCGCTGAATGATGCAAACGTGGTGTCAATAAAATCCATTGGGTAGCTACTCCAATCGAAAATGGCTTGAAAAATCAGGGCTAAAATCCCAAAGAAAATAAGATAGCCCCATACTTTATGTGTCAAAACCCGGTCCAACCGCCCCCTTAAATCCTTTGCATTGGCTAGGTCAACATGCAAGGTTTCCTTTAAAACTTCATTAATGAACTGATAGCGGATTATAGTTTCTTTTTGCTGAAGGCGTTTCAGGTTGGTTTCTGATTCAATTTGAAATGAAGCCACCCCTTTCAATTCCTGCCTTTCCAACGTTCCAAAATTAACATCTTGTGTAATTACCAGCCATAATTTATATAAATCCTGTTGCGGAAAGGCTTTTCTCAGTCTGTCGAAATATTCGGGGGAAATTGAAGAAGCATTCAAACAAGGTTTAGTGGAAAGCAGGCTGTAATTAGAGATATATTCTTTCAGGTTTTCAAATCCCGAATTTTTCTGTGAACTCAGGAGCACGATCTTCGTTTCAAGTTTTTCTTCCAAAAGCGGGACATTCAATGAAATTGCCTTGCGCCGCATCCTGTCCGCCATATTTATGACGAGAATTGTTGGGATTCCCAAATCTTTTATTTGGGTGAAGAGGAGCAAATTCCTTTTCAGATTTTCAACATCGGCAACCACCACGGCCACGTCCGGGAAATCCTTATCATTTTTATTTAGAAGTAACTCGATAACAACATTTTCATCAATGGAAGATGCGTTGAGGCTATATGTGCCTGGGAGGTCTAAGATGTGGGCTTTTAAACCACGGTCCAGTTTGCAAACTCCTTGTTTTTTTTCAACGGTGATGCCGGGATAATTCCCCACTTTTTGATTCAGCCCCGTCAATCGGTTAAAAACAGAAGTTTTGCCGGTATTGGGATTTCCTATTAGCGCAACGTTGATTTGCCTTGCCATTATGGGGAAATCAGTTCAATTTCGATTTTTGATGCGGTTTCTTTACGGATGGCAAGAAAACTGCCATTGATGTTGAGGTACATTGGATCTTGGTAAGGGGCGGTCTGTACCAGCGAAACCTCATTGCCGGGAAGGCAGCCCATTTCCAGCAATTTCAAGGGAACCACATCTATGGAAAATTCCTTGATAATGCCGCGCTGGCCTTTTTTTAATGAAGCAATAGTGAGCATGAAGTTTATTTAGAATGAATTTAAACAGGGCAAAAGTAAGGGAAATTTTGGAGTTGGGGAAGAGCCCGGGAAGGTTTATTCGTTTTTAAGGATTTCAATATCTTCCATCAATTTTTCGATGGCTTTCGGATCGGTCCCGTCATAAAATCCACGAATACGTTTTTGAGCATCAATCAAAACAAAATTTTCAGTGTGAATTAGTTCAAATTCAGTGTACGGAATGTCCTTTGCGGCTAAATAGGATTTTCTGGCAAGGTCGTAGATTTGTTTTTTATCGCCCGTTACCAAATTCCATTTTGAATCGTTCACGCCTTTTTCCAGTGCGTATTTTTTTAGCACTTCAGTTGTATCAATTTCGGGCATTACCGTGTGCGAAAGCAATAAAACCTGGGGGTCGTTGAGGAATTTTTTTTGAATTTCAACCATGTGTTCTGTCATCACGGGGCAAATGGTCTGACAAGTAGTAAAAAAGAAATCAGCAATGTAGATTTTTCCATCATAATTTTTTTGGGTAACAGTTTCCCCATTTTGATTCGTTAACGAAAAATCGGCTATGGTATGATATATTTTGATGTGTTGCAAGGTGCTGTCCACCATTTCCGTATTTACGTTGGCTGGCTGAAATACAGGTAAAATTTCCTTTGGTTTTAGAATACTATAAATGATGAAAACAATGACCACGGAAAGAAGGAACAAAACGAGGGCAAAAAACTTGTATTTGGAAAAAAATTTGAGCATTTAAATAATAGGGTTTCGGCAAAATTACCAACAAAAAAACGTTCTACCCGTTGTAACGGATAAAACTTTACAGACACAAACTTGACAGCTAACTTAATTTTTTTTACCCCGCCATAAAAGGTTACTTTTGTGCGTTAATTTTTTGAACCTATGGACCCATTTGCTGTAAAAGCGATTCAACTACTTTTAAGTTTATCATTTCTCATCGTTCTTCACGAACTGGGTCATTTTATTCCTGCCAAAATATTCAAGACTCGCGTTGAAAAATTTTATCTTTTTTTCGATGTAAAATTCGCATTGCTGAAAAAGAAGATTGGTGAAACGGAATATGGCATTGGCTGGCTCCCTTTGGGCGGTTATGTAAAAATAGCCGGGATGATAGACGAAAGTATGGACAAAGAGCAAATGGCCGGCCCGCCACAACCTTGGGAATTTCGAAGCAAACCGGCTTGGCAACGGCTAATTATAATGTTGGGCGGGGTAACTGTGAACCTTGTTTTGGGCTTTGTAATTTATATGGCAATCCTTTTTTATTTTGGGAAGGACATTGTTACCAATAATGATATGCCGCAAGGTTTTGCGGTGGAAGAGTCTTTTAAACAATACGGTTTCCGAGATGGTGACCAGATTTTAAAAGTGAACGGTGAAGCTTTCGAAGATGTAATGCAAATAAACAGGCATTTATTTTTAAGGGATGTAAAAACTATTGAAGTAAAACATTCTGATGGAGGTGTTGAATCAATTTCAATCCCCGAGGATGTTGGTAGTGAAATGTTCAAAGGGAATATTTTTCAGCCTTTTCAGCCCATCATAGCGCCTGTTATTGATTCATTGGTAGTTGGGCAACCCGCAAAAAAGGCAGGTTTGCAAAAAGGAGATATAATAGTTTCGGCAAACGGGAAACCTGTTCAATATTGGCATGAATTTAATGGAATATTGAAAGAAGATAAAGCAACTGAAAAAACGATCGTAATTTCACGCGCCGGTTCTTTGGATACTTTGAACATACTTCCAAACGAAGAAGGGATTATTGGTGTTTATCCTGCCCTTGATTTGGTTCCTACACACGTTGATTACACTTTAGCCGAAAGCTTTGTTGGGGGTTTTGGCCTTGCTTATCATACATTGGCAGATTATGTAACCCAGTTCAAATATGTTTTCACCAAGAAAGGGGCAACACAAGTAGGGGGTTTTGGGGCAATCGGAAGTTTATTCCCAGATACATGGAATTGGCAACAGTTTTGGGCAACCACAGCTTTGATTTCCATAATATTGGCATTTATGAACATTCTCCCCATCCCGGCATTGGACGGAGGCCACGTGATGTTCCTTCTTTATGAAATGGCAACTGGCCGCAAACCCAACGATAAATTTATGGAGTATGCCCAAATGGTGGGCTTCTTTTTACTTATCGCACTGGTGCTGTTCGCAAACGGGAACGATATTTATCGATGGCTTTTTAAATAAAACCCATTAACCCACAGAGTTTATTGGAGTTCCAATAGCATTTTACACCGTGAAATAGAATTTGTAAAGGCACTGAATTCGACTATTATCAAGGAAAATGAAAATTCCATTTCCACATTTTTCGATGTTCAAAATGAATGGGATAGATTTTTGAAGGAACTCAAGGAAAACCACCCCTTTTAAAAAAACGCCACGGTAGTCCGCTATTTTATATTTAAAAACAACTAAAGTTTGGTGGGCATATGGTGGGGGGTTTGTTTGTTTGGCTGCTATTGATTTTTTGATTTTTAGGGTAAAGAAATAAAGGTCAAGAAAGTATTGAATTTTTTTTGATGGAATTAAAAAATGGGTATATTTGCCCTCGCTAACAGAAAATTCCTCCTTAGCTCAGTTGGTTAGAGCATCTGACTGTTAATCAGAGGGTCCTTGGTTCGAGCCCAAGAGGAGGAGCAAAATCCCAACTTTTAGTTGGGATTTTTTTGTTAGGGCCTCGTAGTTCAACGGATAGAATAGAAGTTTCCTAAACTTTAGATCCAGGTTCGATTCCCGGCGAGGCTACTAAAACCAATTAATTTATAATAAAAAGACGGCCCATTTTGAGGCCGTCTTTTTAAATTTCATCCTTGAAGCCGAGTATTGTTTAATCCGCCATTTCATTCAGCACTTTGCCCAAATAATTTAAAGAGGTTATTTCCCATTCCACATTTGTAGCTTTGGAATATTCCTTTTGAAAATTAGTGGTGATAGCCGATGGCACATCAGTTTGGTTTACGTTTTGCGCAACTACAACAGTGGTTGCAAATAATAGAATTATTAAACTTTTCATAACTTTAATTTTAAAAATGAGGCAGATAGTTTTTTAAATAACAAAAAACTAATATTTGACTCGAATGGCAAGGAAACAACGGATTATGAATATTGGAATTAATTAAAAAAAAATTATGAGCGTAAATAAAATGGCTATTTTGATAATTGGCGGTGCCCTTCTTATTGTGGGTTCCATTTGGGCTTTTGTAGAATCCCGGGGAATTGATCCCAGACTTGAAAAGGAAAATTACACCATTGTGAAAAGCTGGAAAATGCCGGACGCACTCGAGGAAATCTCGGGCATTTCTTGGATGGAAGGAACCCGGATTGCCTGCGTTCAGGATGAGGATGGCATTATTTTCATGTACGATTTGGTCACTTCCAAAATCATAAAGCAAATAAAGTTTGGAGATAGTGACGATTATGAAGCTTTGGCCGTAATGGATTCCACAGTGTTCATAGCGAACAGCGAAGGCACAATTTTTGAAATATCCGATTATTTGGGCACCAATATGAAAGTGCTGAAGCATGACACTTTTTTTAACGGGAAAAACAACATTGAAGCCCTAACTGTGGACCCCAAGCACAATCGCTTACTGCTGACCACAAGGGGCGACGACCCAAAAAGCAAAACAGAGAGAGGGATATATGCCTTTAACCTTGAAACCCGCCAAATGGAAACCAAACCAGTGTATACAATATCACAGGAAGATCCCATTTTCTATGAAAATGAACCGGGTAAAAAGAAACGAAAAATCTTTCGGGCCTCGGACATCGGGGTGCACCCCAAAAACGGTAACATTTTTCTGCTACAAGCCAATCCGCCCCTACTGCTGGAACTTGATGCTTCGGCCAAACCCATAAAAATATATTATTTGAATCCGGAAAAATTCGTCCAGCCAGAAGGCCTCACTTTCAACCCAGCGGGTGACCTATACATTTCCAACGAAGGAAGAAATGGGACGGCCAATATCCTGCAAATAGAATTAAAAAAATAAAATCCCCAATGGGCAATTCCGCTTCTTGGCACCAACTCGAAAAAAAATCAAAAAGCCAACCCAATCCTAATCCCGCCCCAAGCTGCCGAATGTCCCGATTTAAATTCGCGGGTGATGTTGCTTCGCGAATATTCAAAATACAGCGTTCGGGTTTGTAATACGATTCCATAATTAAGTTGGCCCGTAAAACGTTCCATCTCATCGGAAGGGATGGTGTACACGCTTTCGTTATTGAACACCCCGCCCTGAAGCGTGGCATCGTACCCGACGGCATTTACAATTGGTTGGGAATACAAATAAACCCGAAATTTATCCTTGTTTTTCACCGAAGAAAATGGCGAATTGATAATCCCGAAAACTGCATTCACCCCAACCGATGCATTGGTAAACAATGTGCCCATTCTTAAAGTCGCGTTGCTTTGAAGCGAAAACAAATTGCGATAGCGCACTAATTGTTTTTCATGGGAAATTTCATAATTCACCACCACATCATTCTTGATTTGGTGTTGCCAACCTTGCGGAATGTCGTTGCCCGTGGCTTCGTGGATATAAACCTGCATTTCTTTCCCAAATGCCCCCGGGCCTATCAACCCAAGGCTAAACGCAGAAACAACACTTGACTTTTTAATAGTATCCGTAGCAATCAAAAAACTTTTCAGCATTATGGCAGCCGCAAAAGGCCGGTCGCCAAACTGGATTTCGGGACTTTCATATTTGTCGGGAGTGAAGCCAATATGCTCTACGGCCAACCCGTATTTGAATTCGTTGCTTTCAGGTTTAAAAAACAAAAAATTGAGGGGGTTCTTCTTTAAAAAGGGTGAAGCAAGTTCAAAGCTATACCCTTGCGTATAGTTTTTGTCCGAAGCTGCAAAATAATCATTGTCATAATTGAACCTGAAATAAGCCTCGCTGTTCATATCGCGGAACGAAGCCATATTGTCTATTTTTTGTGCAAACAAAAATGCAGGGAAGAAAACCAAAAACAGGAAAATGAAGCCGTTGTTTTTCATGTTTTTATGTACGAAAATGGGATGGGTTGGGTTTTTAAAAATGTTTATAACACTACAATCAATAGCGTCCCTTCAAGTTTCCCAACATAATTTCCGTCATTTCATCCAATGAAAATTCACTTTTCCAACCCCAGTCTTTTTGGGCTTCGGTATCATCAATGCTTTGCGGCCAAGAGTCGGCAATTGCTTGTCGGAAATCAGGTTCGTAGCTAATACTGAATTCCGGGATGTGTTTTTTAATACTGGCCGTTATTTCCTCGGGATTAAAACTGAAGGCTGCAAGGTTATAAGAACTTCGGATTTTCACTTTTTCTTTATCGGCCTGCATAATTTGTACCGTTGCTTTTATAGCATCATCCATGTACATCATGGGCAGGGTGGTTTCGGCATTTAAAAAGCAAATGTATTTTTTGTGTTTTAAGGCTTTATGGTAAATATCTACCGCATAATCCGTAGTACCGCCGCCGGGCAGAGTTTTGTAACTGATAAGCCCCGGATAGCGAAGGCTGCGCACATCTACCCCATATTTATTAAAATAATATTCGCACCAGCGTTCCCCGGTTTGTTTACTGATGCCGTACACCGTTGAAGGCTCCATAATTGTGCGTTGGGGGGTATCGGTTTTTGGGGTGCTAGGTCCAAACACCGCGATACTCGATGGCCAAAATATGGTTTCAATTTTTTTATCCTTTGCAAGATTTAAAACGTGGAATAAAGGCTCCATGTTGAGGTTCCAACCTTTCATCGGGAATTTTTCGGCGGTGGCGGAAAGCATGGCTGCCATCAAGTAAACGTCTGTTATTTCGTGCCGGACCACAATGTCCTCCATTGCTGCTTGATCCATCGCATCCAAAATTTCAAATGGGCCGCTTTTCATCATTTCGGCATCGCCTTGGCGAATGTCCGAAGCTATTACTTTTTGCCCACCGTAGAGGATTCGCAAATGTGCGGTGAGCTCGGTGCCTATTTGCCCGCAAGCACCTATAATGAGGATTCTTTTTTTCATGGAAATTGCTTAAAATGGGTCGTAAATATAGGGATTATCCAAGGGAATTGTTCAAAAAAATCCACCCGCTGTTCGTTGAATAACGAGTATATTTGCTTTCTTTTTATAACAATAATGAGATTTTCCCCTTTTATATTAATTTTTTTCTTCATCATGTTTTCCTGCGGGAAAAATACCGATGAACTTTCAAAACCCGAAACAGTAAATGATTCAACCGCAGTTTTTGGGAAAGTGGGGTTTGTATTTCCGCAAATATCCGAACCGGTCCAAACCCAAATTTTGAAATGGGGTGTTTTTGAGGAATTCATTGATGAAGCCCAAAAGATAAACGGCAGTACTTTTGAAGGCCTTCGGATTACATCCGAAAGATTGGTGGAATATTCGGATTCTCTTGTAAAAAAAATCCCAGACACGCTGAACACCAAACCCATTAACAGTAGGCTTATAGTGGTGAAGACGCGGGTAGCGCTTTTGAACCAAACTGCACACCAATCACGGTTCGATTCCTTGGCCCTTCAGCAAAATATTGGGGAATTCAACACTGCCGTTACTAACCTAATTGTACAACTGAACGAAAAATTCCTTAAGGACGACATCGATTTTCAGCGAAAGGACAACGAGGAGAGCGAGCTAAAAAAACAAAAACGCTTTCGCGATTCTGTTTTTAAAATTGAACTTCAGGATAAAAAAAATTAAAACACTGTAACTTTTTTTTAAAAATTTAAACCAATATAGATTAAGCACTACTTAAAATTTAAACCGATAAAATGAAAAAAAGCCTTTTAACCCCGGCCATTGCCATTACCGTTATTGCGGTAACCATAAGCGCCTGCAAAAATAAAGAGACTGAAACCGTGGCCGACAATGAACCACGAGGTATTATTCTGGCTAACATGGACACTACCGTTAGCCCAAATCAGGATTTCTATAATTACGTAAACGGAAATTGGTTGAAAAACAACCAGATCCCCGATGACCAGTCCACTTGGGGCGGGTTCATGGTGCTGCGCCAATCCACCGATAAGGATGTGCTCAATATTATTGCGAAAGCAAAAGAAGGAAAAAAATATGGCCCCGAAACCGATCAGGCAAAGGCTATCATGATATTTGAATCGGAACTGGACACCGTTGGAAGAACGAAAACCGGGATCGAGCCTTTAAAACCAGCATTGGAAAAAATAGCAAGCATCAAAAATGTTGCTGATTTTCAAAAAGTGGTGGCCGAAAATTCGGTTACAGTTGCCCAGCCTTTTATTGGTATCGCGGCTTTTTCAAACCCCGCTAACAGTGCCATAAACGCAGCTTACATTACTCCCGGAGGCTTGGGCCTTCCGGATCGGGATTATTACACCAATACAGATCCTGCTTCGGTAAAAATCCGTGAGCAATATATGGATCACATTACCCGCATGCTACAGTTTTTGGGCGATAGCGAGGCAGATGCCCGCAAGCAGGCCGAAACCATTTTGGCCTTTGAAACCAAATTGGCGACCCCGCGTTTGGATAAAGTGGCAAGCCGTGATTTCAGGAATTTCAATAACCCTCGTTCCATTGCGGAACTGCAAAACATGGTGCCCGCGATTAAATGGGAAACTATTTTCAACGATATGGATATCACCAAAAAAATGGACACCGTTATCGTGATGCAACCAACATATATGGAAACCGTCCAAAAGATTTTCCGTGAAGGCAATGTTGAAACATGGAAAACGGTGATGCGTTGGGGCACCTTGAATGGTTCCGCCGGAATGCTTACCCCAGAAATTGAAAAGGCAAATTGGGATTTTTACAGTAAAACCCTTAATGGGGCCCTAAAACAAAAACCGGCTAACGAGCGCGCCCTTTCAACAGTGAACGGAAGTGTTGGTGAGGCTTTGGGAAAATTGTATGTGGATGAAATGTTTCCGCCGGAAGCGAAAGCTAAAGCTGAAAAAATGATCGATAACGTAATCTTGGCCTATAAAGACAGGATAAAAGCGTTGGATTGGATGAGCGATAGCACCAAAACTAAAGCCATTGAAAAGTTGGATAAATTCACCGTAAAAATCGGTTACCCAGATAAATGGAAAGATTATTCCACAATGGAAGTAAAACCCGGGAACAGTTATTATGACAATATGGTTGCTGTGGGCGAATGGGGATTAAAAGATAACCTGAAAAGGATTGATGAACCCGTGGACCGCACGGAATGGGGAATGTCCCCACAAACGGTAAACGCATATTTCAACCCGTTCAATAACGAAATCGTGTTTCCGGCCGCTATTTTGCAACCTCCTTTTTATGATTATAAAGCAGACGAGGCCGTAAATTATGGAGGAATTGGTGCCGTTATTGGTCACGAGATTTCCCATGCTTTTGATGACAGTGGTTCCCGTTTTGATGGCGATGGCAATTTGGTGAACTGGTGGACCGAAAAAGATTTGGTTGCCTTTACCGAACGCGGCGATAAACTTGCTGAACAGTATAGCAAAATTGAGGTTTTGGATAGTGTTTTCATCAACGGGAAATTCACCCTGGGTGAAAATATTGGTGACCTCGGTGGCGTTTTGGCGGCTTATGACGGTTTGCAACGCTATATGAAAGAAAACGGAAGGCCGGAAAAAATAGATGGCTTCACGGCTGAACAACGCTTTTTTATGAGCTGGGCCACGGTTTGGCGTACTTTAATGCGTGATGAAGCTCTTGCCACAAAAATCAAAACCGACCCGCATTCGCCGGGACAATATAGGGCCACGCAACCTTTGCAAAATGTGGATGCATTTTACGAAGCCTTTAATATCAAAGAGGGGGATGCAATGTATTTGGCGCCTGAAGACCGTGTTAGGATTTGGTAGGATTTTATTGATTTATCAAATTTTTAAGATAGCCCACAGTTAGAACTGTGGGCTATTTTTTAATCAGTAACTACTGAAGGGTACGACCCCATTTTTATAAAACACGAGCGATACGGCATCGTTTTTTCAGGATAGGGAAGTGAAGTATTATGGCTATAATCCAAACAATATATATCTAAATGGTAACAATGTTTTTTAAGAACTACTTGGTTTTTAAATTTATTCATCTATATTTATAAAATTATAACTCCCCCGTAAACAGAAGCGTATCTGTTTTTATATTGTTTTTATGCAGGTAGGAACATTTAATCCTAATATTTTAACCATTTAAAACCTTAAAACATGGAAGTTATCTTTTGGGGGGGGGGGGGGGGGGGGGCGGCGGCGGGCGCGGGGACGGGACGAGGGAGTGAGGGGGTGGTAGGTGAGGGAGTGGGTGTGTGTGAG